>DAOUFX010000059.1:0-4448 GCA_034429675.1 Anaerolineae bacterium
TCTGTGCGGAGAAAGACGCAAAATTTTGCGTCTCTACGGTTTTGACAAAGCCTTGCAATTTACTATAATTCCCTTCTGTGAATGGGATCAGGGGATGAGGGAATCGGCGAATCTTTTGCCAATTCCCAACCACAAGTCCTTTAATCACCTGGTTTGCGGGAGGTCCTGGTATCGTGAATAAAATAGTGAACCGTAAGAATTTATTCCTTAGAACGGCTCTGGTGGTTCTCGTGCTCATTTCCAACGTGTGGTTGGGATTACGTACCGTTGATTTTGCACGCGCCCAGGGGGCAGAACCGGAACCTGTCTACATTTACTTTTTCCGGGGTGAGGGTTGCCCTCACTGCGCCGATGAAGAACCTTTCCTGGAGGATTTGGTCAGCCGGTACCCTCGGCTCAAGGTGGAGGACTTCGAGGTCTGGTACAACGACGACAATCGCGAGTTGTTTTCTGCGATGACCAGCGCTTTCAACTTTGAACCGAGCGGCGTCCCGGTTACATTCATCGGCGGGCGCCACTGGATTGGTTTTAGTGAAAGCATCGGCGAAGAGATCGCGTCCTACGCCGCCGCCTGTCTTGAAACCGGTTGCCCTGACGCCGGGGCGGGCATCATCCCGGGGCATGAGGAAAAACAGGAAACTGTCGTTGAGCAAGCAGAGGAAACCGGCGTCGTTAAAGTGCCCTTCATTGGCGAGATCAACCTCAATAACCAGTCGCTTCTGATCAGCACTCTGATCATCGCGTTCGTGGACGGGTTCAACCCTTGTTCCTTGTGGGTGCTCTCCATTTTGCTGGCGATCACGATGCACACCGGTTCGCGCAAGAAGGTTTTGATCATCGGACTGATTTTTTTGACGGTGACGGCGCTGGTGTATGGCCTTTTCATTACGGGGCTTTTCACGCTGCTTACTTACATCAGTTTCCTGGGCTGGATTCAGGCTGTGGTGGCGTTATTGGCGTTATTCTTTGCGATCGTCAACATCAAGGATTATTTCTGGTACAAAGAGGGGCTCTCGTTCACGATCGCCGACGAAAAGAAGCCTGGAATCTATCAAAACATTCGTCGGGTGATGAACGCCGGCGATTCGCTCTGGGCCCTGGTCAGCGCGACCGTGGCGATGTCGGTGGGGGTTTCGTTGGTGGAATTCTCCTGCACGGCGGGGTTCCCGGTGATGTGGACCAACATGTTGACTGCGCAAAAGGCCACGCCGGTGACGTTTGTGTTGCTGCTGTTGCTTTATATGTTTATCTATCAGATTGACGAACTCGCGATTTTCCTGACGGCGGTATTCACCCTGAAGTCCAGCCGGATCGAAGAGAAACACGGGCGAATCCTGAAGCTCATCGGCGGCATGTTGATGTTGACGCTGGCGGTCGTGATGTTGGTCAAACCGGCGCTGATGAGTGAGCTGGGCAGTTCTCTGCTGATCTTTGTCGGGGCAATCGGAATGGCGTTCCTGATCCTTTTGGTTCATCGCAAAGTGTTGCCCGCTTTGGGTGTTTATATCGGGAGCGAGAAACTTTCACCTAAAGATAAAAATGTGCGGCGACGCCAGCAAAGAAAACGTGCTTGAGTCAAGAAAAGAGGGGGTTGTCCACCGACAACCCCCTCTCTTTTTAGATTCATTTATCCCGAATCTGTACGTAGCGTTGATAGGCGGCGTCCCAGGCGCCGGTATCTCCTGGATTGATGGCTTTCAGCGCTGACGACTGCCCGACAATCCGGCGTCCTTCGTGGATGTTACGAATGTGGCCGGTCGCGATGGCTTGCACCAACACATTGCCCAGGGCCGTTGCTTCGACGGGGCCGACGACGACCTTGCGCCCGGTGGCGCTGGCCGTGAACTGGTTCAGCAGCATGTTTTGAGAGCCGCCGCCGATGATGTGGATGATTTCCCGCTTTTGGCCGGTCAGTTCGTCCAGTTTCTCGGCGACCCAGCGGTACTCCAACGCCAGACTCTCCAGCACCGTGCGCAACACGGCGCCACGGCTTGCGGGCGCGGGCTGACCGGTTCGTTCGCAGAAGGCGGCAATGCGCGGGGCCATCTCTCCCGGCGCCAGGAAGGTGTCGTTGCCCGGAACAATCAATGCTCCAAACGCCGGCGCCTCGTCGGCCATCTGCGTGAGCGCAGCGTAGTCGTAGACGTTGCCGGCGCGTTGCCATTCGCGCCGGCATTCCTGCATCAGCCACAATCCCATGATGTTTTTGAGCAGGCGGAACGTCCCGTCCACGCCGCCTTCATTGGTGAAATTGTGCGCCAACATGGCTTCGTTGATGATGGGCGTCTTGATTTCCACCCCCATTAACGACCAGGTGCCGGAGCTGATGTAGATGGCGTGATCGGGTTCCATCGGCGTGGCGGCGACCGCCGAGCCGGTGTCGTGAGTGGCCGGCGCGATGACCGGTATCTGCGGCAACCCGGTCTCGGCTGCGACAGTCGGTGAGAGCAACCCTAGCACGGTGCCTGGCAGCACCAGCCGCCCGCGTCCCTGTCCGAACATGCGCGTAGGGATTCCCAACGTCTCCAGCAATTCGTAGGCCCACGTTCCGGCGACCGGGTTGTAGAATTGCGTGGTGGTAGCGATGCTAAACTCGTTGGATTTGTGCCCGGTGAGCCAGAAATTCAGCAGGTCTGGCATCATCAAGAACGTTCTCGCCGCGGACAATAGCGGTGACTTGGCTTCGGCCATGGCGAACAGTTGGTAGAGGGTGTTCAGTTGCATAAATTGGACGCCGGTGGTCTGGAAGATTTGCTCGCGGGAGACTTTCTCAAAGACTCGGCCCATCACGTCGTCGGTGCGCGGATCGCGGTAGTGGAAAGGGTTGCAGAGCAAGGTTTCGTCAGCGGCCAGCAGTCCGAAATCCACGCCCCACGTGTCCAGCCCCACGCTGATGACGCGATCGCCATAAGTTTGGGCGGCTTTGCCCAGCCCGACTTTGATGTCGCTCCACAATCGCAACACATCCCAGTGCAAGTGGTCCAATACCCGCACCGGTCCGTTGGGGAAGCGATACACTTCGTCCAGCGTTATTTGTTCACCATCGAATTGCCCGGCGACGACGCGCCCGCTCTCCGCGCCCAAATCCACCGCCAGAAAGACCCGTTCTTTTGTTTCGGACATCAATGTTCTCCTCCGAGAGGGTAGGGATTAGGGGAGTAGGGGAATGGGGGATTAGGGGAGTAGGAATTAGGGAAGTGGGGGAGTAGGGACTAGAAAATTGGAAGGCGGATTCCCTAATCCCTCAATCCCTCAATCCCCTGATTCCCAATCCCTAAAAATACTCCGAGTATCCCTCGATCTTGAGCGTATCGCGCAGGAATTGCAGATCCTTGCGCAGGTTGGCGTTGACGGGAACTCCCTGTTTGCGCACGAGTTTTTCGCTCTCATATTCTTTCTCACCGGCGATGTAGATGTGATCGTGCCCCTGAGCTTTGCGGGACGCCTGGAGCTGGCGCATGATCTCGCCGGTGACGTGGCGCGAAATGGACACAGGGAGGAAGTGTTCGATGTCAATCGCCAGGAAGAAATGGCCGAGCATGTACGGGCGCTTCGAGCCATCTTCCGCCACCCCTAGCAGGTCCTTGAGGTACGCCCCGTTGGCGAGAGAGGCGGAGAGGATTTCGACCATGGTTGCCAGCCCGTAGCCTTTGTAACCGGCCAGTTCCTCGCCGGCGCCGCCCAGCGGCAGCAAGGACGCCTGGAACCGGGGGATGTCTCTCAGGATGTCGTCGGCGTTGGTCATCGAGCGTCCGGCGGCGTCAATGACCCACCCGGGGGGCACCGGTTTTTCGGCGCGCGCGGCTACCTCGATTTTGCCGCGCTGGCAGATGGACGTGGCGCCGTCGAAGCAGAAGGGGTAGTCCGTATCCGAAGGCGCGGCAAAGGCGATGGGATTGGTTCCCAGCATGGGTTCGGAGCCGAAAGTGGGGGAGATGGAGGGGCGCGCATTGGTCACCGTGAACCCCATCATGCCTTCTTTGGCGGCCATCAACGGGTAGTAGCCGGCGATGCCGAAGTGGGTCGCGTTGCGCACGGCGACTGCGCCGAGGCCGTATTGCCGGGCCTTTTTGATGGCCAGCTGCATCGAGCGGTACGCCGTGGGGTGGCCCATGCCGTGATGCCCGTCTATCAAAGCCGTTGTCTCGGTCTCTTTGACGATTTCCATCTGCGCTTGCGGGAACTGCACGCCCATCGCGATCCGGTCGTAGTAATACTTCAGCCGGCCTACGCCGTGCGACTCGATGCCGCGAAAGTCTGAGGCGATCAGCACGTCGGCGCAGATGTGAGCGTCTTCCTCCGTCACACCTTGTGCTACAAAGGTGTCCACCATGAATTTGTAGATGATGTCTACGGGCAGGTACGTAATTTCAGGCATTCGATCCTCCTTTGAAAATAGCGTTTAGCCGTTAGCTTTTAGCTGTCAGCCAGGAATTACCGCTGAACGT
>DAOUFX010000060.1:0-5299 GCA_034429675.1 Anaerolineae bacterium
CATCCGATCTCCCAAACCCCCTCCCCCAGATTTTTGACTCTGAAGGAGACCTATGCTACGTATCCTTTACCGCCAACCGGATGGACTGATGCGTTCTGATTTCACTGCGACGGATTTGCCCGCGATTTTGAAGGAGCAGGGCGGGGTGCTCTGGCTGGATCTGGCCGAAGAGCCGCTCGATGTCTGTGCGCACATCCTGCGAGACGTTTTCGCCTTTCACCCTTTGGCCGTGGACGACGCCCTGGAAGAAACGCACACGCCCAAGGTAGATGATTGGGAAAGCTACCTCTACATGGTTTTGCACGCGGTGGCTTTGAAACCGGACAAAAACGAAGAGATGGAAACGTTGGAGCTGGATTGCTTTCTCGGCCCCAACTACCTGGTGACTTACCAATCGCACGCCATCGCCGCCATCACGCGGGTGTGGGAGATGGCGCAACGCGACGCGCGCATCCTGCAACGCGGCGCGACGAATGTTCTCTACACGGTGAGCGATACATTGGTGACCGACTACATGCAGGTCATCGAGGTGTTGGACGAACAACTGGATCAGGTGGAAGATCAGGTGTTTGACAACCCCAACAACGTCCTGCTGGGGCAAATTTTCACCCTCAAGCGCACCACCATCCGCCTGCGCCGCATCCTCGCGCCGCAAAGAGAGGTCTTCAACAAGCTGGCCCGCAACGATTACGCGCTGGTCGCCGAACACCAGGGCGTCTACTTCCGCGACATCTACGACCACCTGGTGCGGCTTTACGACATCAGCGAAGGTATGCGCGACCTGGTCGGCGGCGCGTTGGACACGTACCTGTCGGTGGTCAACAATCGCATGAACGACGTGATGAAAACTTTGACGCTCATCACTACGCTCTTCATGCCGCTCTCATTTCTGGCGGGCTTTTTTGGGATGAACTTCTTTCAGCCGTCCACGCCGTTGCCGGCGTGGACCGGCACGGTCGCCTTTGTGTTGACGCTGTTGCTGATGGCGCTTTCACCGGCGGGGATGTACTGGTGGATGCGGCGAAGGTCGTGGATGTGAGCCGTTAATGCCAGTCGTCCATCAGCTGCGTCGGGGCGTCTTCGGCAGATTCGTGGCGGAGTTCCTGCGACGCCTGATCTGAAGGCATCTCGCTTTCGGAAACCTCCGTCGGCATGGTCGGGGGCGACGCATAGGGCGACTCCAACGGAACCGTCCGCGAATCGGGAATGCCGGGTCGCATTTCCGGCGCGATGACCGTATCGCGAGGCTGCGCCGGGACGAAGGCTGGCATGGGCTCCTGAACGACGACGGTTGCCGTCATTGCGGGCACACCGGGGGCCGGCTTCCGCGCCCCGCCCCAATCCGGGCGCAATCGCAGCCACATCGGAATGCCGAACAGCCCGGTGGGCAGCAACAGCAACAGGAACAGATGGATGAGAGCGGCGAGCACGCAGAGCAGGTACCCGGCCTGGTTGACGGTTGCGCCGATGCCTGCGCCGCCGATAAGCAGCACCACGTCGAGGTTCCACAGGCCGTGATACACCACGGCCAGGATGTAAGCCAGCGGCAGCGCCCACCAGCGTTTGCGCCAGAAAAGCCCCCAGCCCAACCCCAGAATGCCGCTGGACAGCGCGTGCATCGCGGTGGCCAGCACCCGCGCGCCGACGCCGCCGGCCCACCCGACAGTGTCGCCGAGGCCCATCGCGCCGTTAGTGATGCCCTCCACGATAGCGAAACCCAGTCCGCACGCGGCGCCCCAGGTAAAGCAACGCGCCAGGCCGGGTTTTTCCCAAACGCCCATCAGACTTAACACCCACGTCTTGCAGAACTCCTCCACCACCGGCGCCGCCACGGCCAGGCACAACGCCGCGCCGAGTAGCACCACCGGCGAAGCCGCCAGATTTATCAGCTCTTCGGGGTCAACGGATGGCTGCGCACTCCAGCCCTGAACCAGCTCAAACAGGCGCGTCAGCTCTTCCTGACCGCCGGGGAATACGGCCGCGATCAAGGCCGTCGCCAGGACGGCCAGAACAAAGCCGATCACTTCCAACGGCAACGCGACGGCCACCGAAACGGCGCCGCCGGTCAAAGCCAGCAGCGTCTGGCGCAGCGTCGGCGCCGCCTCGCGCCCGGCGGAGCGTGTCACCAAAAAGAACAAGGCCAGCGCGGGTAACAGGATGACGCCCTGATGGAGAGGGGCAAAGATCGCTTGCGTATGCTGCACCGCCGGCACAAGAAGCGCCAGCGCAAACAGCAGCAACGCCAGGGCCAACAAAATCAGCCATGCCCAGCGAGAATGAACCTGCGGCGAGGGCGTCCGGCCTCTCCCTGAGATTCCGGCCCAGACCAGCCCCAGGCTCAGCAACACCGACGTGATCCCCACGCCGCCCAGGACGACGCCCCAGGTGTCGCCGTTGTCCGCCGGCATAACGAACATCAGCACAATGGCCGCCAGCCCAACCACCAGACCCAGCGCGCCCAAAACAGTCAGCGCGGCCCACAACCAGCGCAGCGTTTCTTCTTTGTTCATCCCATTTTCCCTTCATTGGCGATGGTATCTTCTCAAAAATTGGGAGAGGGGGGCGGGCACAGCCCCCAACCCCCTTCTCCTCTTTTCTAAAAATGTAGGGCGGATGACACACCCGCCCTACATCGTTGAAAGCAACCGGCGCGTGAGTTACTTGATTTCCACGCTCTTCAACACGTCCGGCGTCGCTCCGCTCCCATCGCCGGGCGCGACAGCTGTCAGAGATTGCAGAATGTCCAATCCAGAGGTGACCTGACCGATCCGCGCGAAGTTTCCATCGAGGGCTGCGGCATCTGCCCCCAACGAAAAGAAGAACTGCCCGTTGGGGAGCATGCCCAACCAACCAGGCTCGGCGAACGATCCCTGGACCTCGCCGGCGCAGTAGTAACCGGGATATCCCACCGTTGTGTTGCTGGGGTCGCCGCTGACGGCGGCGAAGTTCTCCTTGACGAAGAAGAAATTCGAGCCATCGTACCACTTCTCTTTGGCGAGGAAGATGAAATTGTTGACCAACACCGGCGCCACGTCCGGGAGCAGCTCGACCATAACGTCGCCCTTGGAGGTTTTGAACGTAGCCTGATACTCGCCCGCTTCATCCACCGTCATTTCCGGGATCGCATCGAAGAAGAGCGAATCCTGGTTGTCAATGATCCCCCGGAAAGCCACCAGGCCATCATACGACAACCCAATGTCCGACGGGAACAAAACGCCATCAAAAACGAAGGACGGCGTGCCGGGCAGACCCAGCATTTGCGCTTCCTGATATTGCTGCTCAACCTTTGCCAGATACGTTTGATCATCCAGCGCCTTGTTGAAAGCGGCGACGTCCAGCTTCAGATCAGTCGCGAATTCGGTCAACCGCGTGCGGAAGTCCGCCTCGGCCAACGAGCCCCATTCGGAGCTGGTCGCGAAAAGTTGATCGTACATCTCCCAGAACTTCCCCTGCGCCGCCGCCGCTTCAGAAGCCTGAGCGGCCAGCTTGGCATTCTGGTGAAAATCCAGCGGGAAATGGCGGTACACCAAACGGATGTCGGGGTTATCCGCCAGGAGCTGCTCGACAACGGGGGCCATTCCTGAACAGCCGGGGCACTGGAAATCGGAGTACTCGACAATCGTGAGTTTGGCCTTGGCGGCATCTGCGCCTTTGATGTGATCCGTCGCCTCGTCAATTTCAGAGAGCGGCAGAATCGGCAGCGGCGCCAATTCACACATACCGGTTTCCACCGCCGTCGCTTCCAACGTCGGCGCCTCTTCGACCGTGATCGTCTTGGTGACGGGGGCGGCCGTCTCGATGACGTCTGTATCGGTCGTCGCAGGGGTCGTCGGAGCGGGCGTCTCCGTTCCCTTCGGGCCACAAGCTACGAAGACCAGGGATAAGGTCAACAGCGCGACCATCAAAAACCACTTCGTTCTCATATCACTACTCCTTACATTGAATTTTTCTTGCTATGGTATTGAGGTCACGCTCCTGCTTGAGGTTGTTTCCATTTTCGACAACGTCCCGAAAGCCGCCGCGACTTCAAATGCCTTTACAGCTTGAGGGGCATTATAACATAAAGGGATGGAGGCGGGAGAGGGAACATGCTTTGTAACTGTACAACCGTTATCCGGCGCAGACAGACCGACTAAAGTCGGAGTGTACTACGGTTACGGCTTCCTGGCCCCACAGGATTCCCGAATGACGAGTTCCGTCGGCAGAACCATGGACGCCGATGGTTGGCCTTTGAACTGTTTTTGCAACATCAAGACCTGCATCGCCGCAGACGCCATGCGCCGTTTGGGAACGTCCACCGTCGTCAGACCGGGACGGATCATCTCGGCCAGACCGATGTTGTCAATGGAGACGATGGCCATATCTTCGGGCACTCTGACGCCATGATCGTGCAGCGCAGCCATGGCGCTGATGGCGCTCTCGTCGTTGGCGGCGAAGATGGCCGTGGGGCGCGGCTGCGCTTGCAGAATTTCAACCGCCGATTGGTAGGCCGCCGATAACACGTGGGAGGGGTCGGGGGTGAAAATCAGCCGCTCATCGTAGGGCAGATTGTGATCCAGCAGAGTCTGGCGGTACCCCGTCAACCGGGCATCCTGAATGGCCAGGAACGCAATGCGTTGGTGGCCCAGACCGATGAGATGTTCAACCGCCTGCCGGGCCGCTGCCGCCCGGTCGAAGATCACGGTCGGCCAATCTTTGATCGGTTCTTCCAGACAGACCACGTTGTCAATGCGCTCTTCGATCTGATCCAGGATGACCTGATAGTCTGGAATCGTTGTGATCATGGCAGGAAGTATCAAGATCAGCGCCGAAATTTCGTCGCGGTGAATGTTTTTATTGAAGAAAATCGGATCGGTCAACGCATCGAAGAAACTGAAAAAGCGCACTTCCTGTCCCAGACGATGAGCTTCCTCGAACAGGCCGGCCAGGATGATGTTGTAATAGGGCCTTTCGAGCACGTTGAAACTCTGCCCGCCGGCGACAATTCCCAGGGATTCTCTGGCCGGGTTATCGCCGAGTTTCAATCGTTGGGCATGCCGGTTAGGGTGATACCCCAATGCCTGGATGGCGGCCAACACACGGCTGCGGGTTTCCGGCGCCACCTCACGCGGGCCGTGGTTGATGACGTAGGACACGACGCCCCTGGAGACCCCCGCGCGTTCGGCTACATCTTTTTGTGTGATGACCTTTTTGTCTGACATCGGGATCCTTCTAAAATTGGCAAACCTGCGAATCACAAAACCGCCGCCGGCGTGGTAGGGGTAAAAGGGGTGTTTTTTCGAGCGGGGGTACCCGCTCG
>DAOUFX010000061.1:0-17730 GCA_034429675.1 Anaerolineae bacterium
GACGGGGTACCGTCCGCAAAAAACAAGCTTTTTTAACCTCTTTGTTCACGGTTATTGTACATGACCTTGGGTTTTATGCAATACATTTCTTCGTTGCCGCGCTTTTGGATGTGGGGTATAATGTTGGGCGATGTGCGGGTGGCAGTTTGATTGTGGCGAGGTTTCATGCAAGACTTGAAAAAGTATCGGGGCTGGCTGGTCGCGTTGGTCGCGGTGATGGCGACGGTTCTCCTGGCGGCGGGGATTTCCCAGATGGCGCTTACGCCGGGGTTGTCGTGGAGCGATTGGATGCGGCTGTTGTTTGGCGACATGAATTTTCGACGTGAAGCCGGGATGCCCGTCATGTTTTCCGGCGAAGGCCTGGTGGACGCCATGCGCGTGCTGTTCCTCGGTTTGCTGCTCCTGATTCCGGTGTTGCTTGTGGCGATGATTTTTTCCCCCGATCTCAGGAAGAAGGCGTTGCGCCTGTTTTTGCAAGGACTTTTGTTCACCGCGTTGGTATTGCTCTTCTTCCGCTCGGGCGCTTTGGATTCGCTGAACATCGTTTCGCGAGAGATACAGGAGATGTCGTCCTTCGAACCTGCGCCTGAAGGCGAGGCGGAGCCACTGGCGGACATTCCCGAATTTGAGCCATCATCGCCGACCTGGCTGGTCTGGTCGGCGAGTTTTGTGTTGGCGGCGCTGGTTCTCGTTCTGGTCGCCAGCGTGGGCTGGTCCCTTTGGCGGAACCGTATCGAGCGCCGGCGTCCGATTGAGAAGCTGGCAAAGGACGCGCAGGAGGCGCTGGATGCGTTGGAGGCCGGGGCGGATTTTCGCAACACGGTGATTCGCTGTTATCGCGATATGAGCGAGGCGGTCAGCGCTCAGCGCGGCATTCAGCGCGAGTACACGATGACGCCGCGCGAGTTTGAAACGCGCCTGACATCGCGGGGAATGCCTGAAACGGCGGTGCGCCAGCTCACCCGCTTGTTCGAGTCGGTGCGCTACGGCGCGTTTGAACCGGGCGACCTTGAGGTGGATCAGGCCGTGACCAGCCTCTCGGCCATCGTCGAGGCATGCCAGACTTTGTGAATGGAGATGCGAAGATGATCGCCAAACTGCGCGAAAAGGGTGTTCTGCGGCTGGTGCTGATTTTGGGGGCGGCGCTGCTGCCGGTGGCGGTGGTGCTGGCGATCGTTTTGCGCGACATGGCCTACCAGGTCATCGTGGTGCCGATTTTGTTCATCTTGTGGCTGGCAAATTTCCTGCTGGACTCTATTCCGCAGATGTTTTTCTGGCTTCTTTTGTGGCTCTTTTTGTTGCGCATCGCCGTGAAGAGCCTCGTAGACCTCAGACGGGTCGTGCATGCGTCGCAACCCGGCGAGCACGGAGGGCAGGCGCCGGGCCGGGTGCATCTGTGGCAGGAGCGGCTGGCGCTGGCGCGACGCGGCAACTATTCGCGCTGGGGCATTGCGCGCCACATGCTCACGCTGTTCTCCGACATTGTCGCGAGCAGCGAGTCGTCCTTGCCGGTGGCCGTGCGTGAGCGTGTACGCGCCGGGACCTATCCCGCCCCGCCGGAAGTCGCTGCGTATTTCCAGGCGGCGATGTCGCCGCAAATGTCCTATTCCCCGTCATTTTTCAAGCGCCTCGTTCAGCGCTTTGCGTGGCGCAAGACTGCGCCCGAATCCCCGGCGCTTAACCTGGACGTCGAGCGCGTTGTAGAATTTTTGGAAGACCAACTGGAGGTTCCTCATGAAAATCACTGAAATTACTCCGATAACCACCCGCATTCTCGCCGAAGTGGAACGCGCGGTCGTGGGCAAACACGATGCCCTGGAAATGATCATGGCCGCCGCTCTGACCTCCGGCGGGCATGTGTTGCTGGAGGATTTCCCCGGCCTGGCCAAGACGTTGATCGCCAACAGCTTTGCGACCGCGCTGGGACTGACCTTCAAGCGCATTCAGTTCACGCCTGACCTGCTGCCCAGTGACATCACTGGCGGCTATATCTACGACCGGGTTCAGAACCAGTTCACGCTGCGGCGCGGCCCCATCTTCGCCAACATCATTCTGGCCGACGAGATCAACCGGGCTTCACCCAAGACGCAGTCGGCGTTGTTGGAGGCCATGCAGGAGTACCAGGTGACGTTGGAAGGCGATACGATGCATCTGCCGCAGCCGTTCCTGGTGATCGCCACGCAGAACCCGATCGAGTACGAGGGCACCTTCCCGCTGCCGGAGGCGCAGCTCGACCGCTTCGTGATGAAGTTGTCGGTGGGGTATCCCTCTGCGGAGGAGGAGCAAGAAATCCTGCACCGCCGGCGCAAACGCCGGCAGGACGCCGTCGAGTTGACGCAGGTCGTGAACGCCGAGACGCTGTTGGCGATGCGTGAGGCCATCGAGGAAGTGCACGTGGACGACGACATCGAGCGTTACATCGTGGCGCTGACGCATGGCACACGCCAGCATCGCAACGTCTCGGTCGGCTCCAGCCCGCGCGGATCGCTGGCTCTGCTCAAGTTAAGCCGCTCCTGGGCCGCCATGCACGGGCGCACCTTCGTGTTGCCGGACGACGTGAAAACTTTTGTCGCGCCGGCGCTTAGCCACCGTTTGATCCTCGAACCGGATCTCTGGATGAATCAGCGCGCTGCGGGCGAAGTGATCACGGATGTGGTGCGCATGGTGCCGGTACCCGTCGTCTGATGCGCGGCACGGTTAAAGGGAAATCTGTGCGTAAGCGAGATTACATCGCGGTCATTTTGCTGGGCGGGAGCGTCTATGTTTTCCTGCTGTTGGGCATGGTGATGTTCAGCGGCGAGATGTTGGCGTATGCCGTGCCCCTGTTGGTTTGTTTGTTTGCCGCCTTCTTGCGAAGCCCCGAAAAACCGTCGCTACAGGCGACGCGCACCCTCAGTGGAACCTGCGTGACTCAGGACGTGCCGGTGGACGTCGTCCTGACGATCCGCAACACCGGCAGACACATCGAAGAGTGTTTCATCGAGGATTTGATACCGGATGGTCTGACGCTGTTGAAGGGAGACACTCGGGTGATAGCCCGGTTGGCCCCGGATGAAGAGGTGTCCCTGACCTATACCGTGAGCGGCAAGCGCGGCAGTTACGCCTTCCAGTACGTGCACATTGTGGCCGGCGAGCACCTGGGGTTATTCCGGCGGCGCGCGTTGTTGGATACCCCCGAACGCCTGTTGATTATGCCCACGCAGTTGCGGCTGCGCCGTGTTTCGATCCGGCCTTTGCAGACGCGCGGCTACGCCGGCCCGGTCCCGGCGCGACGCGGCGGCTCCGGCGTAGATTTCTTCGGGGTGCGTGAGTATCAGCCGGGAGATCCGCAGCGCTGGATCAACTGGCGGATCAGCGCGCGGCACACCCGCTCGGAGGTGGATACGCGGCTGTTTACCACGGAATTCGAGCAGGAGCGGGTCGCCGACGTGGGATTGATCCTGGACGCGCGGCGGCGCAACGACTGCCACGCAAACGGTCGTTCGCTGTTTGAGTACGGCGTCAGCGCGGCGGCGGCGCTTTCGGGCGCTTTTTTGAGCGATGGAAACCGGGTGGGGCTGCTCATCTACGGGCGAGGGTTGGAGTGGGCGTTCCCCGGCTACGGCAAGGTGCAGCGTGAGCGAATTTTGCGGTCGCTGGCCCAGGCCAAAACCGGCGATAGCCTGGTTTTCGAGAGTCTGGACTATCTGCCCACCCGTTTTTTTCCGGCCAAGTCGCAGGTGGTCCTGGTCAGCCCGCTGTGCGATGACGATCCGCCCATGTTGGCGCGTCTGCGTTCGCGCGGCTATCAGGTGTTGGTCGTCAGTCCCGACCCGGTGCGCTTTGAGGTCGGCGGTATTCAGGAAGACCCCGCGAACAGCCAGGAGCTCGCTCTGGCCCTGCGACTGGCGCGCCTTGAGCGACAATTGTTGCTGCGAAAGTTGCGGAATGCCGGCATTCCGGTCGTGGATTGGGACGTGGAGACACCTTTTGATCAGACGGTGCATGCCGCTTTAGGGCGGTTGCCTTTGTGGTTTCGGGCGATGGGGGGCGCGTCATGAAATATACACCCATTCTTTTTCCGACCAGTGTGTTGCTCGCTGTGCTGCTGTTAGGGGCGGCCTATCTCCAGACGTCCGCGTGGCCAGCATTTCTGGCGTTGGCGGCGTTGGGCGTTCTCTGGGTGGTCGGGCAGCAGTTGAAGCGGTTTGGCGTGCGCCATCTGGCGATGCTGGGGTTCCTGGCGCTGGTCGTCATAGCCGGCAGCCGGGGCTTGAATGTCGCATTGACCCTGGTCGGGCTTCTGGCAGCTCTGGCGGCGTGGAATCTGGCCGGGTTCACGCAGCGCATGCGCGCGGCGAGCCGGATCGAGGGGGCGGCGGGTCTGGAACAGCGGTACTTGTGGCGGTTGGGCCTGGTCCTCTTGGTGGGGGGCGCACTGGCGGCGCTGGCATTGACCGTTCGCATTACTCTGAACTTTGGCGTCGCGTTCCTTCTGGCCATTGTGATCATCGTGGGCGCATCCCAGGCCGTCACCTATCTGCGACGGCAAAGCGATTGAGGCGGGAATGGATACACCAACCTATCTGGATGCAGTGCAGTCGAGCTATGATCGCGTCGCCGCCGAGTATGCCGGGCGTTTTGTGGACGAATTGATTCACAAGCCGCTAGATCGCCAGCTGTTAAACCGTTTCGCCGATTTGGTGCGCGGGCAGGGACGTGTTTGCGATTTGGGTTGCGGGCCGGGGCAGGTGGCGCGCTATTTGCGGATGCGCGGCGCGGATGCGTTTGGCCTGGATTTGTCGCCCAAGATGGTGACGCAGGCGCGGCAATTGAATCCCACCCTCTCTTTTGAGATCGGCAATATGCTGGCTTTGGCCGTGGAAGACGGCGCGTGGGCAGGTATAGCCGCCTTCTATTCCATTATTCACATCCAACGGGAAGACGTTCCGCGCGCGTTACAAGAGATGGCGCGGGCGCTTCGTCCGGGCGGATGGCTGCTATTGGCCATCCATACCGGCCAGCAGAAAGTGATTCACGTGGAAGAGTGGTGGGGGCGGGAAGTCAGCGTGGATTTCATCTTCTTCGAGACTGCCGAGATGGCGGGCTATTTGCAGGCTGCCGGTTTCGAGATCGTGGACATCGTCGAGCGCGATCCCTATCCTGACGTGGAGTATCAGGGGCGGCGGGCATATTTTCTGGCGCAAAAACCGGATGCCGGAAATCAGAAATTGGAAATCGGCGATTAGTGGTCGGTTAGCCTTTCTCATAAGTTATCCGAATCATCATTGGTAAGGACTATGGACTCTATCATTGTTATTTCTCCCGATGTAGATTTAGAGCGCGACTACCTGGCCGAGGATTCGCAGAATAAACGGATTCGCCAGAATTTCTTTTATATGACCGGGGGCGCGGCGGCGTTTTATGCTTATCGGGACGAGGACTTCGGGGAGATTCGCTGGCAGGATGAATGTGCCTTTTACGCGCGTCAGCCTTTCTGGCAGAAGGGTGTGCCGTTGGCCTTTATTAGCCTGGGCTGTGGCAATGCCGGCGCAGAGAAAGCGTGGTTGTCCTGTACTCATGCCGAGGGGTATGAGATGGCGTACTTTGGCGTAGATTCATCCCGCGCTATGTTGACGTTGGCGCAGCAAAATTTGGCGCAGGAGGCGTTTGCGCGATCCTTTCTGCTGGCCGACTTTTCGACGGAAGTTTTTCGACGGCGATTGCATGAGATGACCGGGGCGTTCGCGACGCGGGTGTATGCCATGCTCGGCGGGACCTTCGGGAATTTTGAACAACAGGAGATCGTCAAGACTCTGGCGGCGTTGATTGCGCCGGGCGACTATCTTTACCTCGATGTAGTTCCACGGTATCCTTCAGAAACTCAGGATCGGCAGTTGCGCGACCGGTTATCGCGTTTGCCGCAAAACTTGCAATTGTTTTTCAACAGTGTGTTGGAGCGCCTGGGATTGCGTTCGGAATCGGGCGAGGTCTACGGCGACGAGATTTGGGATGAGCGATTGCAGGCGTGGCATTATCGTTTCTTTTTCAAGGCGCGCGTGTCTGTAACTCTCCCCGGCGTGGAGCCGGTTATTCTCGCGCCCGGCGAGTCTCTGGAACTGTTGAACATCCACGCCTACAACCCCGACGCCTTGAAAGCGTATATGGATGCGCAGGGCTTTGCTTTCGTTGACACATACGTCCCTGACGTCGGGCAACTTGCACATCTCTGGCAGCGGTTTCTGTTCAAAAGACGTTCGTAATCCGTGACCTGTAATCCGTAATCCGTAATCCGTAATTTGTAATTTGTAATTTGTGCCCTGTGAGTGAATGGTTCGTGGAGGCCCCATGTTCGATATAAAACAGACCGTATTGCCCCGTTGGCGTGGATTCAATCTGTTGGACTTGTTCACGACGCGCAGCACCGGCGATTTCCAAGAGGATGATTTCCGCTGGATGCGCGATTGGGGGTTCAATTTTGCGCGTATCCCCGCGTGCTATACGTTGTGGATCGAGAAAAACGACCCATACCGACTTTACGAACCCATGTTGGAGAAGGTGGATCGCGTGGTGCGCCTGGGCCAGACTTACGGTATCCACATCAACCTGAATTTTCACCGCGCGCCAGGTTACTCGGTGAATATGGAGCGCGAGGAATCGTTCAACTTATGGAAAGATCAGGCTGCGCTGGATGCCTTTGTGTTCCACTGGGAGACGTTCGCGCGCCGTTACCGGGGCATTCCGTCGGAGCAACTGAGCTTCAATCTGGTCAACGAACCCAAGAACCCCACACCGGATTTCATGACCCGCGAGGATCATGCCCGCGTCATTCGCGCTGCAACGGCGGCCATCCGCGCGATTGATCCGGAGCGATTGATCCTTGTGGATGGGCTGACCTGGGGCAACGATCCGTGCCCGGAATTGCTGGATTTGGGGGTTGCGCAGAGTTGCCGGGCTTACATTCCGATGGCTGTGAGCCATCATAAAGCCGGTTGGGTTCATGACAGCGATCGTTTCCCGGCGCCGCAGTGGCCCGGCGGTTGGCATAACGGTGAGCTGTGGGATCGCGCGCGGTTGGAGTCGCATTATCGTCAATGGGCTGAGTTGTCCTTGCATGGAATTGGCATACACTGTGGCGAAGGTGGCGCTTTTAACCGGACACCGCACTCCGTCTTTCTGGCCTGGTTCCGGGACGTCTTGGAAGTGTTGACCGGTTATAACATCGGCTATGCCCTGTGGAATTTTCGCGGCGCCTTTGGCGTTCTCGATTCGGGGCGCGCGGACGTGGCCTACGAAGATTGGGGTGGGCACAAGCTGGATCGAGCGCTGCTGGATCTTTTACGAAGTTGCTAATCCTACGACGCGGCCTCTCTCATAAATGTTATACGCCGCGTAATTCACCGTAGGACGTTAAGGAGGTTTCCTATGCCTGTCTTTCTAGCCTTTTTAGCTTTGCTTGTCATAGCCTTTGTCCTGTTGTTGCTATCGGGCATCCGTTACATCCCGAACAACCGTATCGGCGTCATCGAAAAAGTTTGGAATTTCAAGGAGGGATCGGTGAAGTCCGGCTTCATCGCTCTCCGCGGTGAGGCCGGTTACCAGCCCGATGTGTTGCGCGGTGGTCTGCATTACAAAATGCCGATTCAGTACCGCGTCCACATTATGCCGTTGGTCACGATTACGCAGGGAAAAATCGGTTACATCTTTGCCCGCGACGGTGAACAGCTCAGCCCGATGCAAACCCTGGCCTCGAACGTCACGGCCACCAATTTCCAGGATGTGATGGCGTTCTTGAGCAACGGGGGGCAGCGCGGTCCGCAACGCCAGATCTTGCGCGAAGGTACGTATGCCATCAACCTGGCGCAGTTTGTGGTGATCACGGAGGAGCGCGTATACTACATGCCGCTCAGCCGCGCCGAGGAATCCGTCATCCAGCGCATGGCCGAAGTGATCGCCGAACGTGGTGGTTTCCGCCCCGTGGTGATCAAGGACTCCGACGATATGGTCGGAATTGTGACCGTTCACGATGGGCCGTCGTTGCCGCAGGGCGAGATCATTGCCCCCATCGTCGGCGATGATCCTGCCAATCCGGCGACGTACCATAACAAATTCCAGGGCCCTGACATTTTCCTGCACGCCGGTGGTATGCGCGGTCGGCAGTTGCAGGTGCTGGTCGAAGGCACCTACTATCTCAACCGCCTGTTTGCTACCGTGGAGATGATCCCCAAAACCATCATTGAGGTCGGCACCGTCGGCGTCGTGGTCTCCTACACCGGCGAGATGGGCGAAGACCTCTCCGGCACAGCGTACCGGCATGGCGAGTTGGTGCATAAGGGACAACGCGGCGTTTGGAATGAGCCGTTGTTGCCCGGCAAGTATGCCTTCAACACCTATGCCGGCAAGGTTTTCCTGGTGCCGACGACGAACATCATTCTCAAGTGGATCCGTTCTGAGGTCGGGATGCACCGCCTTGACGAAAATCTGAAGGAAGTTTCACTCATCACCAAGGACGCTTTCGAGCCGTCGCTCCCGCTGTCGGTGGTGGTGCACATTGACTATCAGAAGGCCCCGTTGGTCATCCAGCGCTTTGGTGATGTGAAACGATTGGTGGAGCAGACGCTTGACCCGATGGTTTCCGCGTATTTCAAGAACATCGGGCAGATGCGCACGCTCATTCAATTGATCCAGGATCGCAGCAATATTCAACGCCTGGCCAGCGAGGAGATGAAAGAGCGGTTCACTCACTACAATCTGGAACTGGAAGAGGTGCTGATCGGCACGCCGGAACCGGCGCCGGGCGACAAGCAGATTGACACGATTCTGACGCAGTTGCGTTCGCGCCAGATCGCGGTGGAGCAGATCGAGACGTACGCGCGCCAGGAAGAGGCGGCGGTCAAGGAGCGCGAGTTGCGCGAAGCCGAGGCCCGCGCCCAACAGCAGACGAAGATTACCGAGTCGGAGTTGAGCATTACGGTGCAGTCTAACCAGGGTAAAGCCGAATACCAGCGCGCGTTGCAGCAGGCTGCGCAAATCCGCGCACTGGCCGAAGCTGACTCCGAGAAGATTGCCCGCATCGGTATCGCGCAGGCTATCGCCACCGAAGAGCAAGTGCAGGCGTATGGCGGTCCGCAGTACCAGGTTACCCAGGAAGTTCTTACCCGCTTTGCCGAGGCCATCCAGCAGTCACGTGTGGATGTGGTGCCGCGCGTGGTGGTCGGCGGCGGCGGCGGAGAAGGCGGCGGCGTGACCAGCAGCAACTTGATGGAGGGTTTGTTGACGATGATGCTGTCGGAGCGTATGGGTGTGGCGGCGACGAGCGAGAGGGAACGCTCTCCAGAAGTAGAGGCGATGCGCACTCAGATTCGACAGAGCATGGCTCAGAGTCCGTCGGCTCAGGCTGCGCAATCTCCGGCGCCCGAATCGTCTGTGGCTAAGCCGGTGACTAAGCCGTCTGGCCCCACAACACCTCCTGCCAAGTCGTAAGTGTGATGCGGCCGAAGCCGTGACTTCGTAAGAACCGTAACCGGCGACCTGTTTTGGGGTCGCCGGTTGTTTGTTTTTGCGATTGCTTTCAGGGCATGCGTTTTAACCCTTCCCAACGCACTCTCCAGGCTTTGTTATCCGGGAATCCGGGATTGGGGCGGTCCGGGCACCCGTCCCACCCGGCGGCCATCATTGCAACGGCGGTCAGCAATCCACCGTTGCCGGGGAGGTACAACGGCAGCCGTTTCGACTGGTAGTTGTGCCCGTTTGCCAGATAGCGATTCTTCTCCGAGGCGATAAACAGCGCTTCGATCGCCTTTCCCGGCTCCCCAAGACGCGCCGCGGTCATTGCCAGCATCGGGTAGTCCCAGCCCCAGGTGGTCGGCCATTCCCACGTTTCCAGCACGTTGGCGTAGGTGCGTCGCATGGTTTCTGCATCTATCAACGGGGTGGGCGGCAAGACGCCCAACGCCGCCAGCATCGAGGGATGGTCGCGGGGGATGGTGTACGGCGGTGTGGCGATGCCGGTGTAGGCGCCGCCGGCGTTTCCCTGCACGTGGATGTTGGGGCGCGCCAGATGGTGCAGCACTTTTTCCCATTGGGGATGGCGCTCCAGTCCAAGTCGCTCGCGCCACTGTTGCGCGACATCCAGCGCCCAATGCCAATAGGCCAGCTCGAAGGTCGGGTTGAGATTGGAGGCGAGGGTGCTGCCGTAGCTTTCCTGGGCGGGAATCATGGCCGGGCCGAGGTTGTAGCGCGCGTTGACGGCGTCCCATACCGGGTAAGCGGCCATAAACGTGGCCGTCTCGAACACAATGTCGCGGTATTTTTTCAGTGTTTCTCGACTGGGGTGGGCGCGATAGCATAGCTCGGCGTAGTAGATGGGGTGAGGTTGTTGCCAGATCAAAAAGACCGCGATCTCGCTGGGGCTGTCCTGTCCGTCTGGGCCGACCATCTTGGGCCAGCGGGCGCCGGGGTATCCCTGGCGCGCGGCGTTGTCTTGCGCCTTAGGCAGAATCATCTGATACCAGGGAAGACTGCGTTCCAGCAGCGGCAACCGGTCCCAAAGAGCAAAATGGACGGCGTGCCACCAGTGCATCTCCAGATGCGGCTTGCCGAACCAACTGTTGCAGACCAGACCCGTTTCTTGCGGCGGCAGCGAGCCGGCGCACTGGATGGCCGTCAGGTATTGCGAAAGCACGATGCGCCGCTCCAGCTCGGCGGCGCGGGGGTCGGCGGCATCGCCGAGGTCTATGGCGCCGCCGCTGCCCCAGAACTGCGCCCAATGTCCGGTGGATGCGGCGCGCACTTCGATGAATGTGGGCAATGTTTTTGCGCATTCATCCGGCGCAGGCTCGTCCGGCCAGAATGCGAAGACAACCTCCAGGATGTTTTTGCCTTGTGCTCGGATTTCGTACACGTGCTCGCTTTGCCGGCAGATGCTCGCCTGCTCCGAGCAACGCACGCCAACAACGTAGCCGTCGGCGTCCAGGCGGCGGATCAGAGTGGCGTGCCCGTCGCTGATCTGTGCCTGGGTCGTGTGCCGTTCCGGGCGTGTCCAGTCGGCGGCGTTGCGCCATTCGGCGCTGCCGTACGGGAATGCTATTTTGAGGGTTGCCCGTTGCATCAGGAGCGGCGATTCGACGCGCACGGCCAGCAGATCGCGCCGGGGATGGCAGATGGTTTGCACGTGAACCGGTTGTCCTTCAAATTCGAAGGCGCTATCCAGCAGACCTTCCCACAGATTCAGCGTCTGGCGCGGGCGTTCGATGTCTTCGATACGGGCGGGTGTGTTGTCGTTTTTGATCAGATTCAACCCGATTTGTCCCAGGTGTAAGCGATGGGGATTGGGGCGCAACCAGTTGGCAGCAGGCATGTATTCTTGCCGGGCGTTGACGCCGGAGGTGTAGGGCACGCTGCGTCCGGCGACTGTGTATGTCACAAGGGTGTCCTCCAGGCGGTAGTGTTCAGTGTTGGGAAAACTGTGCCATCCCCATTGTGCGTGCGTTCCGAGAGGCATTCCCTGTTCGTGAAGGCCGGGAAAGGTTTGCAGACCGGTGATGTCGGCAGTGAATGCGAACTCGCCGTTGCCGACACTGAGCGGGGTCAGGGGATCGGACTGTGTGAGGATCACTGTATGTCGTTTGACCAATGATGGGCGATCTATGGAAGGATTGGAAGTCATAGTCAGGTTTCCTTGATGATAGGCTAAAGTCGAAAGTCCCAGGTCGAAAGTCCAAAGTTCTGATTTTTTGCATGGGCTTACTTGCGCGCAAAATAGCTGATTCTTTCTGCTCAGGGCATGGGTTGGGAGCACCGCTCCATTATAAAGCATTGGGATAGTTCGCAAAAGGGAGCGCGGTGAGAGTGGGTTTATTTTCTCTAAAATGTGGACTTTTTGCGGACTTTTTTGGTGTGATTCGTGTTATAGTGTTCCTTGATCCTGTTATCAGGGTTAGAGATCGAGGGAACCAGCGGAGAGGACAACGAGGATGTTTCGGTTTCCTTTTCCGAAGTCTTTGATCATATTTTTCCTCTGGAGGAGATCGAATGAAAAAGTCAAAAGTGTTTTTGTGTAGTTTTCTGGTTTTGGCGCTGTTGATGCCGGCATTATCTGCCTGTAACGCACCTCAGGAGGCCACCCCGGTTCCGGCGGCGACTGAGATTACGCCCGATGTGCAAGAGTATATCCGCAAAGTAGTGGACAGCGAGAATAGCCGTGGCATTGTCCTGGCGTTGATCACGCCTGATGATGTGACGTATTACAGTTACGGCAAGACGGCAGTGGATGGCGAACCCGTCAACGAGCGCACGATTTACGAGATCGGCTCGATCTCAAAGGTTTTCACGACCATCCTCTTGTCCGACATGGTGGGACAGGAACGGATGGCGTTGGCCGACCCTGTGCAGAAGTATTTGCCTGAGGGCGTGACCATGCCGGGCGGCGACGCGATTACTTTGGAATACCTGGCGACGCAACGCTCTGGTTTGCCGGGAATGCCGGACAATCTGGACATGACGAAGCCCAACCTCTACGCCGACTACGCTGCCGACAATCTCTACAGTTTCCTGTCCGGCTATACCTTGACGCGTGATCCCGACACGCAGTATGAGTATTCCAATGTGGGTATGGGGCTGTTGGGCCACGTCGTGTCCCTTGTGGCCAACAAGCCTTACGAGGAGTTGGTGATTGAACGTATCAGTAAGCCCTTGGGAATGGACGACACCCGCATCACGCTGTCCGAAGAACAACAGGGGCGCTTTGCCAAAGGTCATGGCGGCGACGGGAAAGCAACCGTGTACTGGGACTTCGATTCCCTGGCCGGCGCCGGCGCTTTGCGCTCCACGGCTACGGACATGGCGCGCTTCATCCAGGCTAACTTGGGTCTATACGAAACGGCCCTCTATCCAGCCATGCAGCGCACCCACGAATCGCGCGCCGAAACCGGGCAGCCTGGTTTGAACATGGGCTTGGGTTGGCATATCTTCACCGGTTTCGGCGCCGAAATTGTCTGGCACAATGGGCAAACGGGTGGATTCCACAGCTTTTGTGGCTTTGTCCCGTCCAAAAAGGTGGGCGTCGTGGTGCTTTCAAACTCGTCGTATGACATTGACCTTCTCGGCCTTCACGTGTTAGCGCCTGAAATTGGACTACCGACCCTTCAAGAGACCGTAGCGGTCGCGCCTGCCATCTTGGAAACCTACGTAGGCACTTACGAACTCACGCCGGAGCTGTTCTTTGAAGTAACGCTGGAAGGCGAGACGCTGATGGTGCAAATCACCGGGCAGCCCGTCTTGCCGGTGTCCCCATCGTCGGAGACGGAATTCTTCTACAAGGATGTGGACGCGCAAATCACCTTCGAGAAGGATGACGCCGGCAAGGTTGTGGCGCTGATTTTACATCAGGGCGGAATGGACCAGACGGCAAAAAAGGTCAAGTAGCTTTGTTGAACAAAGGTTTTCGCGGGCGGATATTGCCCGCGAGACCTCTCTTAACGTTCCATAAGGGGGAAAACATGAAGGGCTTTGCTGAGAAACAATGGTGGTTGGTACGATTGTGTATACATTCGGAATAGGAATGATTGAAGAGACAACCTATCGTGGCGTGATACGGACGACGTTTCATCAAAAGTGGGCAGGCGCTCCCAATGGGATTGTCAAGGCAGTTCTTGTTTCCTCGCTATATTTTGGCGCTGTGCATCTGGCCAACTTTTTCAGCGGGGCTAATCTGGTTTTGACGTTGGCGCAGGTTTTCTATACGGTGGTATTGGGGATTTTCTTTGGCGTGTTGCTGGTGTATAGCAAGAGCATCTGGCCCGGTATTGTGGCGCACTGGTTGCTGGATTGTGCTTCGGGCCTCGTCGGTTTGGGTAAATCGCCGGAAACGAATGTATGGTTTCTCACCCTCCTGTTTGTGGGTGCCGTTTTGCCGATCGGAATTGCGGCGCTGTGGATGTTACGGCAGACAATCCGCCGGCAACTCGAACCAGACAATCTACCTGCCTGACTTTTGACCTTAGACTTTTGACTTTAGACTTACTTTCAAGGAGAACAAGATGAAAACAAACAACCCTTTTTGGGATGATGTGGTGAGACCCATCGCGCTGGCGTTGGTGTTTACATCGCTTGGATTTGCCATACGCCCGCTGCTGGCTATGGCCGGTCTTGAGATGTCCAAGCTGGTAGCGTCGGTGCTTAATTTCGCGCTGGCTGCTTTTGGCGCATTTTTTATCTTTCCCATTGCGCTCAAAATACCCTTTGGCGCAGTTTCGCTTTCGGAGTATTTGCGTCGCCTGGGATTTTACTGGCCGGCGCAGGGCTTGAAACATGTGGCGCTGGGAATTCTTTTGTCGGCCTGCACTCTAAGTGGAATGTTGATCGCCTCGATTTTAACCGGACGCTACGTGCTGGATTGGAGTACGGTCAATATTGAGCATACCGTTTTTACGATCAATCCCGGCGTGTGGGAGGAGTTCTTCTTCCGCGGCATTATCGTGGTGGTTTTGTTGCAATACACGAAATCGCCCATCAAGGCCGCGTTGATTCAAACGCTGATTTTCGGTGTGGCGCACATCAAAGATACAAGTTTTTGGGGGTTGGTAGATGTATTCTCGGTGATGATCGTCTCACTTGCGTTTGCATATAGTGCCTACAAGACCCGCGCCCTGGTGGCCGGCATCGTTTTCCACTTTCTCCACGATGCCTTGCTATATCTGGTGCAGGTGCCTGACAAGGGAAAGTATATCGGTATCACCGAAAATCTGTTGTTTTTTGGGTGCCTTTGGGTAATGGTCGGAGTCGCCTGCCTGCTGATTAAGGTTGCGTCCGAAAAGTTCGGGGTGCAGGCGCAGAAGGAACTCTACAAGTTAGAGGAACCTTTGCCATCGTAGTAACCTGAGCCGGTTCGTCTTTGCTCAAGCGCAGAGATGAACCGGCTATTTTATCTGTTCCAGCCAGGTGATTACCTGTTCCGCCTCGCCGTGTCCGATGGATTGGAGCAGGGTCAGGCTCTCTTTTCCCAGTTGCTGCGCTTGCGACGTTTCGCCTTTCTCTGCCGCTACCTGAGCCAACCCAAACAACGCCAGCCCTGTCCAGTCCTGGGTTCCGTTCTCTCTGGACACTTTGAGCGCCTGCTGGAGCGATGACGTGGCCGCGTTCAGATAGCGTTGTTTGAGGTACAGCTCACTCTGAGAAATCAATAGCCCACAGATCATCCAAGGAAGGTTGATCTCCCGGGCCAGAGTGACGCCGCGTTTGTAGAGGGTGTCGGCCTGCTCGTATTCGCCCTTCTCGATGGCGACGTTTCCCAGGTTGCAGAGCAATTCAATGACTCTCTCGCGATGGCCGATTTCCTGGGCCAGGGCCAGGCTTTCCCGGTAGTGGGTCTGGGCGAGATCGTAATCTCCTTGTTTTTTCGCCGTCAACCCGAGGTTGGTCAGTAGCGCGCTGCTGATTTCTTTGCGTTCGGGGACGTTTGTGCGAACCGTCTCCAGTCCTTCCTGACAGAGTGACATGGCTTGCTCGTTATTGCCGCGGCAGATGGCGATACCCCCCAGATTGTTCAGCAACCACGCGACGCGCTCCATATCCCCAATCTTGCGCGCCAGTTCCAACCCTTCTTCGTACCAGACCTCGGCGCGGTCGAAGTCGCCACGATAGTCGGCGACTGCGCCCACATTGAATAGCATGGCGCTGAGCAGTTCCGGCTGTTCGACCTCGCGCGCCAGTATCAGGCCTTCTTGCAAATAAATTTCTGCCTGGGCAAAATCTCCTTGTTTCATGGTGATGCGCCCAAGATTGCGCAGCGTCGCGGCCAGATTGGAGGCGTCGTGTGCATCTCTGGCAAGCCACTCTGCTTTGTTGAGGAGCTTTCTTGCCAATTCGTAGGACCCCCGGGCTTCCAAGAATTCGTAGAGGGCGTTGGCGCCGAATGTCGCCGCTGGATTCCCACATTCGAAAGCCACGTCCAGGGCTGTCATGATGTTCGTAAGCTCTGGGAGCAATATCTCGTAGTCTCGCCGGTGAGCATGGGTGAAGTGGATGAAATAGGCGCTCATTCGCGCGCAAGCTGAGTTCTCCGTGTTGTGGAGTCTGGCGTAGTCGTTGATGGTTTGGTGCAATGTGTACCGCCCGGCTCCGCTGCTTTCCAACAACCCGCGATCTACTAACGTGTCGAGCGTCTCGACCGGCGCATTCATGACGGCCAGAGCGGCTTCTTCCGAGAAGTTGTTCGGTTTGGGCGGCAGCGCCGATAACGCGCGCAGCGCGCGTTGAGCCGTCGGATCCAGGGTCTCGTCGCTGATGCCAATGGCGACTTGTAAGGACAGCGGCGTGCCTTCCATCAGATCGGGTCGGCGTTCCAACATGGTTTGGGGGTGGCTGATTTCCAGACGGGCTGCAGTTTGTTGTAGACGTTTTAGCGCGTTCTGTAAGCGGCGCGGATGCCCTCCGTGGGTTTCTTCGCGCAGATACCAACCCATCAGGGTGAGCGCCAACGGCAATCCACCGACGGCGCGCGCCAATGCATGAACTTCTTCGATTTTTTCTGCGATAGCTTGCGGCGCCATGCGCCCCAAAAGCGTCACCCCGTTATCCTCGTCGAGTTCCGGCACGGTGATAACGCCGGCATCGGCGAAAGCCAGGGCAACTTCAGGAATGCGTGTAGTGAGCACGTAGGCGCAGTTCGGCCCGCCTATTTTGAATGCCAATGCGGTTTCTGCTCGCCAGGCGTCATCAATCACCAGTAACATCCTGCGCACACCGATGGCCGTGTGGATCCGGTGTGCACGTTGTTCCACCGTGGCTAATCTGGACAATTCGCCGGTAGGAATCTCCAGCGCTGTTCCCCAAAGTTCCATCAGGGTGATTATGTCTGGGCGTCGCCCCAGTCCTGCCCAAAGCACGCCATCCGCAAAGTGCTCCAGCACTTCCGGGTCGTGCGCCAGCTCGATCGCCAGCGCCGTTTTACCCACGCCTGGCAACCCGGTGATTGCTGAAAAGAGCAATTGCCCTCCGGCAAACATCCGCTGTTTCAATCCTTCCAGGAGTGTTTCTCTTCCCACCAGGGAATAAATGGGTTGCGGTGGGGCGAGGAAGGGTGGGAGATGCCTGGGGGATGTGTGTGCCAGGGTGTGGCATTCCTGTTCCATTTGTTGCAGGGTTTCGGCCAGGAGGCCGAGAGCACGTTTTTGTTCCTGAAAGTAGGTGCTGCGTGCGATACACATTTTTTGGATCAGGTGAGTCGGCGAGCACCCTTCGAGGTATTGTTTGCTGAGGATGAGATATGGGTACCAGACGCTCTCCATTGCGTTGACGTCCCCCGCTACGGGTTTGAGGTTGGCGATGGCCTGCTGCAACACTTCGCGCAGGGCGGCTCCGCGTTGGTGCTGATCCGGTTCGAGGCCGAGGCATTGGGCTTTGACGATGTTCATGTGGGCAAGCGGCTGTTTGCCGAGTTCGTGGGGAGCGTCAATCAAGCGCAAAGCATGCCGGAGAGATTTCTGGCTAAAACATCCTGCGTTATGGGTTGTGGCGGCTATGGTGTGCAGGGAACTTGTCTGTGTGACCATCCCTTTTTGAGACATGGAAATTCCCTCCTTGGCCCCGCTTTTCGAGAGCTTTACCTTCGGTCCAGTCACCAATAGTAAAATAACAACGCATTCTGTCAAGTGGAAGATAGGACGTTTTTTGAGGGGGCGCATTTTAATTTCGGGGCAAAGAAGAACGTAGAGACGCAAAATTTTGCGTCTTCTTCTGCGCAGAAGAAGA
>DAOUFX010000062.1:0-7828 GCA_034429675.1 Anaerolineae bacterium
GGCCATCGTTCACACGATGGCCTGTTTCGTTATGGATTCAGATCGGAAAATTAGAGTGACCGGCGCGAGAGGAAGAAGAGCGCCAAAACGGCAACGGCCAATATGGCCACGACGACACCGCTGACCCGCAAGACGGTGCTAAGGATGTTGGTCATACTGCTGGGCTCTTTCTCTTCCTTCGTTTCCTCAGGATTATTTTGTTCTGGAGCTTCGGTTGGGTTGGCCTGAGGCGTCTTGGGAGCGCCTTCCTCCACCGTAGGCTGAACGTTGGGACTGCTGCCACTGCGGACATAACCCAGTTCGACGTTGACGATCTGGTTGGCCGCCAGCGGGATATTCCATGGGCCGACGTCCGTCGAATAGCCCGACGGCGCGGTGTGCCGCAGAATATAGCTTCCTGGCTGTAGATTTTCAAAGCAGTACGGTTCCCGAATGCCATCAGTGCGATAAGGTGTGCCGATCACTCCGGCGGTTCCCACCAGAGTAATCTCTGCATTGGGGAGGGGCATTTCTCCATCGGCGCTTTGGCGGAGCATGTCCTTGTTGCCATCTTCATAGGCCAGCACACACAATGAGGCCAGCCCTTGCGTTGGAGCGGCAGGGATGCTGGTGGTGGCCGGGACGGTCGCTGTCATTTGTGGGGTCGCTTCCGGGGCGGTTGGCGTTTGGGATAGCGTGGGTGTGGGTGTGGGCGCCGGAGCGCCGCCGGTTCCCTTCACGACGATTTCTTGGCCGATAGAAAGCATGTCATTGGGCCCCAGTGTGGCCGCATTGAGCCGGCGCAGTTCATCCAAATCTACGTTGTAGTTGATGGCAATGCCAAAGAGTGTATCCCCTTCCACGACGACGTGGACAACCGTTCCGTCAGGCAGCGGGGTGGGCGGCGCTGCAGGAGTTGTTGGCATAGGGGTTGCGCCTTCGGTGGTGGGCGGCGGCGGCGGCGGCGTTGCAGTGACGGGCGTCCCTTGCGACACTACATGAAAGTCGGCCTTGTCAAAATAGGAATCGTTGTGTTTGAGCGCCCATTTCCCATTCGCTTGCAGGAAGATGCTGGCAACTCCACCGGCGCCGACCGTGGCCTGAACCGGTCCCACAATGCTGAAGCGATCCCGGTTGTAGTAGGGGGCGCTCCAAACGATGTCTGCCGAGAATGGGTTGGTTCCGCCGTTGGGGTCAATGCCTACCCGGAAGTAGAAACCGTTGGCGTCGCCACACGAAAGCGGCGGTTCATCATCGCCGCAGGACCAACTGTGGGCATAAAATGATCCTTCGACAACCGAATTGGGTTGGAGATTGCGCACAACCTGTACGAGGCCATCATTCTGCCTACGGAAAAACGTGAAACATTGCCACGAATAGTGTCCTTCATAAATGCGAGTTGGGTCGGTGTTGAAGGGATATTCATTGGGAATAACCTTGCATTCAGGGCGCCCATAATCGCCTTCCTCCCACCAGGCCAGCCATCCTTCGGGGGTGAATATTTCACCGTAGACTGCGCCGGTAAACGTGTCGCGGGTCCAGTTGCCATAGTTGGGTTTGGTGTTGTCGTTCGCGACGCCTTTGCCTTCAAACCCAGAATTTTCCAAGAGATTGACGCCTATTTGTTGGCGCGCGGTGACGGCCTGATCAGTTGCGTTAACGTGCATCGCCGGCAACAATGTGACGGCGAGTGCAAGCAACGCCCCCAATGCTATAAGTTGCTTACATTTCATCGGTCTGAGCCTCCTTGAATTTGATACTCGCCAGGGTATAGAATTTCGCCGCCGGTGTTGTGGATGTGCCGGCGGCGTTTAAGAAGAACGAAGTATCAATGCCGGGAAAATTATAGCATAGGGGTATCCCTTGTCAATGTTTGCCGCCCTTCCTTAAAATGTTATACTCTCGACTGATGAAGACAGCCCAATTTCTCCACCGTTGGCCTCCGCTTTGCCGGAAAATTCTGCCGGTTCTGATCCTGGCTTTGTTTTGCCTCTATGGCGCATTCCGCAGTGTCTCTCTGGACGATTTCGACTCGTATAGTTTTGCCCTGGCGCTGGATCGGTTCGACCTGGCGTTGCAGCAACCTCAGCCGCCGGGATTCCCGGTGTACATCTTTTTAGGACGTTGCCTGCGCGTTCTCACCGGCGATTCTGTCGCGGCTTTGACGTGGTTGAGCGCGTTGAGCGGCATTCTCACGGCGCTCGCGATCTTTGCGATTGGCGTGGCGCTTGCCCCTCCTTCCGAGGTCGGAAAGCCGTTTTCCCGGCCTTACGCTGCTTTGTTTGCCGCACTGCTCACGGCGCTGGCGCCGATGGGCTGGTTGACCGCCGGCAAAGCGCTCAGCGATAGCCTGGGGCTGGCCGTGACGTTGTTGGCGTCATGGCTGTTGTTCACGCAAAACCGGCCGCTGGGGCTGGTGCTTGCCGGGTTGGTCTCCGGCCTGGCGCTTGGGGTGCGCCCGCAGAATGCGCTGCCGTTGGGACTGCTGGCTCTTCTCTATGGGGTACAGATAATCGCCAGGCAACGCCCGCTCTGGCATTTGCTGCCGGTCGTTGGCGGCGCAGTCGTGGGCATGCTGGCGTGGCTGTGGCCGACGGCGCTGTCCGACGGCGGGCTGACCGCCTATCTCGCGCACGTCCAGGCGCACGCGGAGCACGTCCGCGCGGCGGATTCGTTGTGGGGGATGAATCTGCCGTTGGGCGCGGCGTTGTGGGCGCGGGCGCGCGCTTTCGCCGATACGTTCCTCGCGGCGACCGTTGGATTGGGTGTGTTTGCGCCGTGGAATCCGGCCAGCCGGGTGCGTGCGCTGCTCTGGGCGGCGTTGGTGGCCGTAGGATTGGCGCGGGCCGATTGGCGGCGGTGGGAGACCTGGGGATTGGCCGTGTGGACGTTGACGGTCTCGGCGCAGGTCTTTTTCTTCGAGAATCTGGATCGTCCCCGTTTGATGTTACCCATTCTTCCGCCGTTGACCTTGTTAATCGCCCGGGGGTGGGCGCGGGTGGCCCGCCCGCGTTGGCTGGCGCCCGCCGTGCTGGCCACGGTTGTGACGGCCTTGCTGGCGCAGGGCGCGCCGCTGGCTGCACAACTGGCGACGATTCCCGCGCCGCCGGCGCAGGCGACGGCGTATGTGCGCGCACACTATCCGCCGGAGACGACGTTGATTGCCACGGCCGGATCGTTCCGTGCGGTGCAGGTGGAGTTGCCGGCCTATCGTCAGGCCTATCTCTACATGTTTGACCCGCAGGCAGTGCGCGACGCCCACGCGACGGGCCTGCGCTACGTGGTGATCTTCGACCGGGATCAATTTTCGTCCGATGCCCTAGAGGTGTTGAGCGAAGGCGGGCGGTGGGTGACGCTGGAAGAGCGCATGTTTGTGCGCGACCGGCGGGTTCACACCCAACACGATCAGGTGCGCGTCCAGGTGCTCACGCCGGCAGATTTGATTCCGCCGGAAGCGCTGGTTTTGCCGGCGGATGGTTGTCTGGACATCGGCGGGGACAACGACGGGCGTTATTTGGGAACCGGCTGGTTCCGCTCGGAGGATGTCGGCGGGGCGCGTGGTCGTTGGGCCGGCGCGGCAACTGCGACGACCGGGCCGGTGTCGTCCACCGTGCGCCTGGTTTTGTCGAAATCCGCCGCCTATCGTGTGACGCTGCGCGGGCTGGCCTATCCTGCCGGGCAGACGCTATCTGTGCAGGTTGGCGCGCATTCAACCGAACCGCTGGCGTTGCCGCAGGGTTGGACCGAGCTTTCCTTCACGCTGCCGGGTGAGTGGCTTGTCCCCGGCGAGGTCGCGACGCTGGCGTTGGTTCACACTGCGGCGCAATCGCCGTTTGAGGTCAGCGGCAGCTCCGACATGCGCGCGCTCACGGCGGCCTACGATTGGATTTGCGTCGCGCCGTTACCCTAGCCAGCGCAATGCGCGGGGATCAATGCGCACGGCGACGGCATCTCCCTCGCCCGGCGCCCGGTCGGGAGAACAAGTCAGGTGCAGCACGCCGCCGGGCAGGTTCAGGGTGAGCCGGTAGATGGGGCCGTGAAAGGTGCGGTGGGCGACGGTGGCTGTGATGGGCGGGTAGTCGTCGGTTGAGCAATTGTTGGTCGGGGCGAGGGTAATGCCCCAAGGATGAACGAGGATTGTCCCGGCCGTACCCGGTTCCGGCAGCGGGCTGTTCCCGGCAAAATCGAGAATCCCGAATGGCGTGCGGACTTGCCGCGTGGATTTCGCCGTCGCCGGGAAGAGATTATCCAGCCCCAGAAAACGCGCCGCCCAGGCGTTGGCCGGATGGTCGTAGACGGCGTCCGGCGTTCCGCTTTGAACCACCCGTCCGGCATCCAGCAAAATCACCCGGTCTGCCAGCGCGAATGCCTCCTCCTGGTCGTGGGTCACGGTGATGGCCGTGACGCCGACGCGGCGCAGGATGATGGGCAATTCTTCGAGCAGGCGCTCGCGCAGGTTGCGATCCAGGGCCCCCAGCGGCTCATCGAGCAGCAACAGGCGCGGTTGCGGCGCCAGGCTGCGCGCCAGGGCCACTCGTTGCCGTTCCCCGCCGGAGAGCGCGTTGATGTCGCGGTCGGCGAAGCCATCGAGGTCTACGAGGGTGAGCATTTCCTGAACGCGATTTTGGATTTTGGATTTTGGATTTTGGATGACCGACTTTTCGAGCGGGGCAAAATTCAGGCCGAAGGCGATGTTTTCGGCCACGGTTTTGTGGGGAAAGAGGGCGTAGTCCTGGAACATCAGCACGATTCCCCGGCGGTGGGTGGGCGTGTGCGTGATGTCCTGTCCTTCCAACTCTATCCGCCCGCGTTCCGGCGTTTCCAGCCCGGCGATGATGCGCAACAGCGTCGTCTTGCCACTGCCCGACGCGCCGAGCAGACAAGCGATCTCCCCCGGTTCCACGGCAAACGACACTCCCTGCAACAGCGGCGTGTCTTCGTAGGTCTTGTAGACATTGTCAACAACGAGAAAGGGCATAGCGTTCCTTGTTGGGAGCTGTTAGCTATTGGCCGGAAACTCGGGCTAACGGCTAATAGCTAATCGCTAACCGCTCAAAAAGTTTGCGTTCCCGGCGGTCTGAGCCGTTCGGCCAGGATGAATCCGGCGACGCAGACGGCCATCAGCAGGGTGGACATCGCCATTGCCTGGCCGTAGTTGAGCGCGCCGGGCTTGCCGAGGAAGCGGTAGATGGCGATGGGCAGCGTGGGCATGTCGGGGCGGGCGATCATGGCGGTGGCGCCAAACTCTCCCAGAGAAACGGTGAAGGCGAAGATGCCGCCCACGAGCAGCGCGCGCCAGATGATGGGAAGGTCTATCTCGGCGAAGACGCGCGCGGGGGGCGCGCCCAGAGTCGCGGCGGCCTCGCGCAAGGAGGGGCGGATGGCTTGCAGCGCCGGCAAGAGGCTGCGCACCACAAACGGCAGTGCCACCAGCGTGTGCGCGCAGACGATCAACGTGGGCGTGCCGCGCAGATCCAGCGGGCGCGCCATCGAAAGCAAATACCCCAGTCCCAGCGTCACGGCGGAGGTGCCGAGGGGCAGCATGAACAGCGCATCCAAAACCCACCCCTGTCTGCGACGGTAGAGCGCCAGCGCCGTCAGCAGCCCCAGGAGCAGAGCGACGGCGGTGGCGACCAGCGCAAAACGCACGGAGTTGCTCACGGCTGCCAGCGGGGGGACGTAGAAGATGGAATGGCGGGGGTTCTCGAAGAGGGCGGCGTAGTAGCGCCAGCCGGCGTCAAACGACCGGACGACCAGCAGCAGGAGCGGCGCTCCCAAGAGCAGCGCGCCGGCGCCGACGTTGGCGGCGATCACAGCGATTTCCCCGGCGTTTTGCGGGCGACGCTGCGTGCTCCACTGGGGACGCAGATCCAGCGGTTGCGCCAGGCCGGATTGCAGGCGGGCGTAGAGTAGCGTCAGGCTTAACGTGCAGGCGACCTGGATCAGCGAGAGACTCGCCGCTACCGGCAAGTTGGCATAGTTGACCGTTTCGCGGTAGATGGCGACTTCGAGCGTGGCAAAGCGTGGCCCGCCCAGGATGAGGACGACGCCGAAGCTGGTGAAGCAGAAGAGGAAGATGAGCAGCGCCGCGGCAGCAACGGCCGGACGTAGCTGCGGCAGCGTTACGGCAAAGAACGCGTGCAGCGGCGACGCGCCCAGCGTGCGCGCGGCCTGTTCCAGGCGCGGGTCGAGGTTGGCCCAGAATCCGCCCACCAGCCGGATGACGAGGGTATAGTTGTAGAAGACGTGGGCGAGCAGGATGGCGCCCAGGGTGTAACGCAAGTCCAGAGGCGTGGCCGGATCAAGTCCCAGACCCCACGTCAACAACGCGACCAGCGGCGACTTCGGTCCGATGGCAGCGGTGAAGGCGGCGGCGACGACGATGTTGGGCAGCACGAACGGCACCGTCGTGAGGGCGGCGAGCAAGGATTTGCCGGGGAAGGTGAATCGCGCAAAGACGTACGCCCCCGGCAACCCCAACGCCAGCGTCAGTATCGTCGAAAGCGCCGCCTGCCCGAAGGTGAAGCCGATCACGCGCCAGGTCGCAGCGTCGGCCAGCCGCGCGACGACTCCGGCGGCGGCTGTGGCATCGCCGCGCGCGAAACTGGCCCGCAGGATAGTCGCCATCGGATAAAAGTAGAAGGCCAGCAGGAAGACCCCCGGCAGCAGGAGTAGAAGATACGACAGCTGTCCCCTCCTCATTTCAGAACGGTATTCTCCCAGGCGTGAATCCACGCTTCGCGGTTTTTCTCGATGGCGTCGGCGGCGATTACGGCGGGGGTCTGCGCCTGCGCGGCAAAATCCGTGAAGACCTGCGGGAGTTGCGCCTGACTGCCGGCGGGGTAAACCCACATTTGCAAGGGAATATCCTCCTGGAAGGTCTTGCTCAGCAGGAATTCGATGAAAGCTTCGGCCAGGTCCTGGTTTTTGCCGTTTTTGAGAATGCCGGCAAATTCGACCTGGCGGAAGCACGCGCCGGGGGTCAGGACGGCGCCGGTCGGCGGCTCGGTGAGCGCGCCCTCGCTGAAGTAGACCTCGGCGGCGGGGCTGGTGGCGTAGCTGACGACGATGGGGCGGACGCCCTCGCTGTAGGCGCCGCCGCTGAACTCGCTGTAGTACGCCGTGTCCCAGTCCTCGACCACGCGCACATCGTTCTTGCGCAGATCGCCCCAATAATCCAGGTATCGCTCTTCGCCAAACGCCGCAATGGTGGTCAACAAGAAAGCCAGTCCCGGTGACGAGGATGCCGGGTTTTCGACGACCAGGAGGCTTTTGTATTCGGGGTTGGCCAGGTCTTTCAGCGTTTGCGGGACGGCCAGGTTGTGTTCGGCGAAATATTCTTTATCGTAGTTGAGGCATACGTCGCCAAAATCAACGGGCGCCACGGCGAAGTTGGGATCGAGCTGGTATTCTGCGGGAATGTTGGCGAGCGCTTGCGGTTTGTAGGGAACGAAGATGCCTTCCTGGAGGGCACGGCTGAGGAAGGTATTGTCAATGCCATAGAGCACATCCGCCTGAGGATTGTCTTTGCTCAGAATGGCCTGGTTGAGCATTTTGCCGGTGTCGCCGGCGTCGAGGAATTGCAGTTTGGCTTTGTGCGTCTGCTCGAACTCGGCTACCACCTCGTCGCTCACGCTGAAGCTGCTGTACGTCATCACGCGCAGCGTGCGTGGGCCTGCCGGCGTCGGCGTAGCGCAGGCGGCGAGGGCGGACGCGACAAGCAGGCTTAACAAGATAAAACGTTTCATTTTCATCTCCTCAGAAAGTAGCTTTTAGCTGTTAGCCAGGAATCGCCGCTGAAGCGGCTGGGTTAAAAAAGGGAGTGTTTTTTCGGGCGGGTACCCCCGCC
>DAOUFX010000063.1:0-6553 GCA_034429675.1 Anaerolineae bacterium
CGCATTTCTGAGCCTGGTTATACCACGAATGCAACGTTTGCGGGGATTGAGGAGCGGATGCTCGATTCTCGAATGTTAATGTGCGAATTTTAATTCAGAGTGAAAGTATTTTTTGGGCGAAACGAGAGTAACTCAATCATTTTATGAATAAGAGTGCCAGTTTGTGGATTCCATCCGGTGGGATCGATATAGTTGATAGGGTTTTCTTCTACATAGCCCCAGCCATTCAGTGATTGTGGCCGATTGTAGTCGCCTTCCCACGTATCCTGGGAAATAAACCGTCCCGACGTGCCATCATACCACCGCGCCCGCAGATACATCAATCCCGCATTCGTATCGAACCACTCGCCGGTGAAACCCAACCCGGTCTGTCCCCCGCCAAGTTCTTCGCCGTATGGTGACCACTCGCGGGCGGCAGTCACACCGCCGTTGGCGTCTGCCTCTTGGCGCACGCTTCCCAGCGCGTCGGGCAGCGCGTAGGTCCAGCCGATTTGCCCCATTGGCGAGGGCGAGCCATGCCAGCCGACGGTGTCCAGCCCCACCAGGTAGGTGTAGCGACCATCGCTCAGCATTTCCGGCACGCCCGTAGCCCAATCCCAGACGTAAGTTTGCGCGCCCGGAGCGCCTACATAAGCTTGCGCCACGCGCAGACCGTCCGCATTGTAGGTGTACACCCGCGTCGCGGTGAGGCTTTCCGCCTGCACCATCCGCCCGGCGGCGTTATACGTGTATGTGAAGGCGCCATCAGAGAGCAGGTTACCCCGATTGTCCCAAGTATAGGTCCGGACGCCGGAACCGGGAAGCGTGACGCCGGTCAGGCGGTTGGCGGCGTCATAGGTATAAGCGGTGACGCCGGTTGTGTCGGTCAGCGTTACACGGTTGCCCACAGCATCATACTGGTAGGCGTAATGCTCACCGGTCTGGTAGTCGGCGGCAATGAGGCGATTGAGCGGGTCGTAGGTGTAGGTGATGCTGCGCCCGGTGACGGTGATGGCATTGCTCCACGTCCGAATGGCGGATTCGCCGCTGTCAGTGTCGGTGATGGTCAGGGTGACGCCGGTCTGGCCCAGGGAGAAGGCGTGTTGCGGGTAGCGGGTATTGGCCTGTCCGCCATCGCCGAAGTTCCATTGCCAGGCATCGGTAATGCCTGCCGGTGTGGCATCGCCCCAGAACTGTACCGGCAGCGGTCTGCCGGGATCGCCCAGCGGGAGGTAATCCAGGTACCCGCGCAAGGGTTGGTAGAAGGTAGCGGCGACGCTCCGGAAGTTGTCTTTGGTCGTGGTCCAGCCGATGAGGGTCTTGGTGATGACTCCGCCACGAGCCAGGGCGATGCCGGAGGGTGAGGTGAGATCGGTGAAGGTGAAGATGCCGCGCGTTTCCATCGTCGGGGGCGTGAAGCGGCGCGCCGGGATCGTAACATTGCCGTTTTGTGTCTGTTGCCAGGCGATCAGGTAGAGCCCGATGTCGCTGCCTTGTCCGGCGAAGTAGGCCGCAACCGGTTGTGTGGCGTTGCTGCTGGCGCCGGCGGCGCTCACTTGCAAGGGATCGCTCTCGAAGTTGGTACGCAGCGCACTATCGGCGACCTGCCGCGCCCAAACGCTGACGGGCAGTTCGCGACCGCTCCCCACGTAATGTTCCTCCCAGGCGACCAGGTACAAATCATCGTCGGGGTTGTAGACGACTTGCGAGTGGATGTAGGCTGTGTCGGCGCTGCCGGCGACGGAGAAGGCCGCCGCCAGTGCGCCGGTCGCTTCAACCCGCCGTGCGTGGAGGGTGTACGGAGTCCAATCCCCGACGCCGTTGTTGGTGTGGCTGGGCCAGACGACCAAGAATTCCCCGGCGCTCCCGGCGACCACAGCGGGGAGAACATCCGCTGCGGTCAGGTCGCCGCCGCTGCCCACGGTGAAGGCGGTTTTCAACGTTCCGCTGCTGCTCAACGCGCGGGCTATCACGCGCTGCTCGGTATCTGCTCGTTGTTGCCAGACGACCAGCCAATGGCCTGATGTCGTGGTGCTGAAGGGGTCGTCGCGTTGGTAGTCCACCTGGGGGTCTTGCCCGGCGGTGGAGGCAAAGGTTTGCACGCTGCCTAACAACGCGGCCACGGTGCGTCCCTGGATGGCGCCGGTTGAGGTCTGCCAAACGACCAGGTACTTGTCCACATCTGGGTTGTAGGCCACATCCGGCCGGCTGACGCTGCCGCTGACAATGGCGAAAGGTGTGCTCTGGCTGCCGTCGCCGGATACCCAACGCCCGTAGATGGCGACGCTCTGCGCGTTTTCCGTTTCTTGTTGCCAGACCCACAGGTATCCCTGAGTGTTGGGGTTGTAGGCCATTGCCGACGCGTCCATAGGTGAAACCGGCGCGCTGACGGTAACGACATCGTTCCGAATCCGCGAGTCGGAGTCTTGAGAGAGGGTGTTGCTGATGGTGAGCGTGACATCATAGACGCCATTTTGTGCATAGACGTGAGTAGGATGCTGCGCCTCGCTGGCAGCGCCGTCGCCGAAATCCCAATGCCAGGCGTCTGCATCCCCGGTAGAGGTGTCGCCAAAAGTGACCATCAAAGGCGCCGCGCCGCTCGTGGTAGTGACCACGAAGTTCGCATTCACAGCAGCCGGTGTGGGAGTTGGGTCGGGTAACACCGACTGCGAAAGGTATTCCGTGGCCTGGATACGATTACCTATGCCATCGAGGGTGTACGTATAGCTGCCGACCACGTCTTTTTGGTCATTCTGATGCAGAATGCTGATCAGACGCCCGGCTTCATCGTAATCGTAGGCGCTCAGAATACCATTGGGGCGTTGGACGCTTTGTAGCCGTCCTGCATCGGTATAGCCATAGCTCACGCTGTGGCCTTCCCAGTCTTTTACCTGAGTCAGCCGACCCGCCGCGTCGTGGGTATAACACCTCCACTCTATTAGTATGTCCAAGGAAACGTGAGTCTTGCCATGGTTTTAATAACATGGCTTACTACTCCTCAAATATACATTTGATGATTTGAGGATTAATCGTGGGGTTCTTGGAATCGTATATGATGCTGTACAAAGAGCCATCGGGAGCCAACGTGAATGTATAGAAGGGGAGTAGCCATTTATCATCTATTGATGCTATTTTATATTGTTCACCTGAAGCCGAAATACGTATTAATCGTCTTTTGACTATCTGTTCACTGACCATGAAGTAGAGTTGCCCTTGGACGTCTGCCCCGAGCAGTTTTGCCTCAGTAGGTGTCACTAGTTTAGACGCAGCTATGATATTTGAGTAGCGTGTTTGTGGCTCAACACCGAGTTTGAGAAGGTTGTTACCTGGGCCCCAATTGGAAAGAAGATCATTCTCAACACGGTAAGTGTAAGTATTTCCATCCCATCCGATGGCTAACCCTCTGTAACCATGCCAATCATCTTCCCCCACGTACATGAATTCTGACTGGAAGTCTGCATCAAAATGCACAACAGCGGCGGGAGGCAGTAATACATACACCCCGCCTTGACGATCGGCTATAGGATTACTCACTGATCGAAGTGGCGCATAGGCGGCGAGATTAATAGCGATTGTATCCTGACCCTTAATGGGCAATATAGCTAGTTGTTGTTGAAAAGGCTGTTGACCGGTTTTATAGGAAGCAAAAAAGAGAAACAACTTGTCTTCGTCTACATCCACGTTTGACCATCCGTATGGTATATATTTGCAGGAATTGGAAGGACCATACGAAGGAGGTACAGAAATAACCTGAGATAGTGTGTTCCCTTCATACATCAAAACACGTCGGTTCACTTGATCGAACACAAACAGATTCCCTTCCATATCCAGGACTGGCAAAAAAGGGCCATTGTTTATGGTTTCAAAGTTGGATGAGCATCTCCCAAGTTCCCCCGGACCGTTCCCCCACTTGGATTCTACATAGATACTACATTCAAGATCGGTTCTGAGAATTTGTTTGGAGGAGAACGACAATATCTCGGCAGTGTCACTAACTGTATTCACTTCCAGAGATTGAGAGTAGCTCAAAGTCGTCGTAGAACGTGGAATGACTTGATGCTCTTTTAATTGTTTCTCGCGACAGGACGATAGCGGTACAGCATAACATGCACAAAGCATCATTAACCAAAGAATTCTCATATATCGGTGTACATAGTGGCGCATAATTATTCTCCTGGTAATTTGGGATGACCAAAATGTATGCCCAGGTCATACCATCGGGTCAATGGTCGTTTGTCAATAACCCCCTTGCCATAACTTGCTTGAATCACATAGATTTGACTGCGATCACTGCCTGAGATTTCAGCTACAACTCCTGAATGCCCATAATCCGGAGAAAGCACCATATCGCCTAGCTCAATCATCCCCCCGGCGCTATCATCATCCCAAGTATATTCTTGGTTGCTATTTCTGAGCAATACGCCGAGCATATAAACGTCTCGGGTTGCTTCCATATAAGGCGCATCGCTGGCCCAACCCGGGAATATTGCTGAGAGGTCTAATCCTGCACCCTTGTATGAAAGGTCTATTACATCCGCACAAACTATTGGCGTCTTGCCGCCAGTTCTTTTATAAATATCAATAGGTTCTTGGGCATCAGGACGGTCATCGGGAATGATGTCGCCAGATTGTGGTACTTGTCGGAGAGGCGGCACTTTGTAGGTTTCTCCCTCATGACCTGGAACGTCTGCCCCCCAGATGTAATACTGGTCGGCATTAGCAAGTAATTCATGTGCCGCTTGTGCAATACTTTCGCCATGCTGGGTTTCCCACTGTGTTTTTGGTCTCGGGGGGGGGGTAGGTGTGGTGGTAGCGGTTGGGGTAAAGGTTGGGGAAAGTGTCGGCGTGTCAGGGAAATATGGGGTTGTCGTTGGGGGGGGAGTAGGGCTCGCAGATGGGGAAGGACACCCGGTTAGCGCTCCCACGACGAGAATACACATCAGTATCATCCATGGATGTCTGCCCCGTCGTTGTTTCTTCCTTGGCCAGCTTTGAACCATCGCCAGCGGCAGCAGCGCCAACCAAATCCCCAAGCCTGGATCGAAATACTGTCCATTCTGGTACAGCAACCCAGTACTCCAATCGTACACCCCGCCGCAAACGAGGTGACTCACCAGCCCTTCCGGCCCTTCAAGCACCACACCATCAGGATCAAACAGCCATGCGCCGACCACCACGCCGTCTGTATCTGCGCCTTGACGCACATATCCCTCGCCATCCGGGAGATAATACAGCGGCTCGTCCTCGCGGAACTCCCCGAGGCAATCGTCGCCGTAAAAGTAGTTTACTGTGCTTGTAGGCGCAGTTTCGGCCAGAATGCGATTTCCGGCGGCATAATCGAGGGCGTAGTTCGTGATTTCTCCCGCTACAGAGACGGCGACGCGCGCGCCAAGTCCATTGTACTCGAATTCGGTGGTGAGCGTAAAGACGGTGGCTTTGATCATCTGGCCCGCGCCGTTGTAGCTAAACGTGCGCACGGGAACGCCCTCCGTGTATTCGGCCAACATTTGGCCGCGCTGCGACCAGGTGTAGGTGTACGCGCGGCCATCGCTCACGGCGCGGTTGGTGAGGCGTATAATGACCCCCAAAAAAGAGACCACGAGCTAAGGTGGAATATAATAACAACGACCAGCTTGTGGAGGAAAGAATGACACAGAAACGACGGCGACATACGGATACATTCAAGTTCAAAGTAGCGCTGGAAGCGGTGAAAGGACTGAAGACGATCAACGAAATTGCCAGCGAGTACAACCTACACCCAAACCAGGTCAGCGAATGGAAGAAGCACCTGCTGGAAGAAGGAGTAGGCGTCTTCCAGAAGCACACGGAACGGGCAGAACAAGAACATGCCGAGCGTGAAGCCGAACTCTATGAACAAATCGGGCGACTCAAGATGGAATTGGAGTGGCTGAAAAAAAAAGTTGCCCGTTTCGACTGAAGCCAGGCGCGCGATGATTGAAATGCAACATCTCGAACTGAGTATCCGGCGCCAGTGTGAACTGGTGGGACTCAGCCGCGCCACTTTCTACCGTGAGCCGACCGGAGAATCCGTGCAAAATCTGGAGCTGATGCGCCTGATTGATCGGCAATTCACCAGCACGCCCTTCTATGGCTACCGGCGGATGACGGTGCACCTGCAAGAACACGGCTATGCCGTCAATCCCAAACGAGTGGCGCGGTTGATGCAGCAAATGGGGCTCCAGGCGGTTTTCCCACGCCCCCATACTTCACAACCGGCGGCGCAACACAAGCACTACCCTTACTTGTTGCGCGGCCTGAAGATCACGGAGCCGAACCAGGTATGGTCGTCCGATATTACCTATGTGCCCTTGCCCGGCGGCTTTGTTTACCTGGTTGCCATCATCGATTGGTACAGTCGTTTTGTGCTGGCCTGGCAACTTTCCAACACGATAGACACGGCTTTCTGCCTGGAAGCCTTACAACAAGCCTGGCGCTACGGCCAACCGTTGATTTTCAATACCGATCAGGGCGCCCAGTTCACGGCTCATGCCTTCACTGACGCTCTGGAAAGCCGGGAAATTCGCATCAGCATGGATGGCCGGGGCCGGGCTCT
>DAOUFX010000064.1:0-5265 GCA_034429675.1 Anaerolineae bacterium
TGGAGCGTCATGCCCGGCTCGGCCAATGCGATCAAGGTGGTGGATGTTCACGACCCGGAGCATTTGGTGGAGATTGGCAACATCAACGTGGGCAATTGGCCCATTTCAACCATCGCTTTGAAAGGCCAACATTTGTATATCACTACGCAAAACTGTGACTATATGTACTCCGGTCTTTGCACCGGCTGGCTGGAAGTTTTAGACATATCGGATCCTGATGCGCCGGTGCAGGTCGGCACGGTCACTTGCCCGACGTGCGATATTCCGGGGTTCGTGCGGGATATTAGCCTGATTGGCGATCGTGCTTACGTCGCAGCAACGAACGGCGGGGTGCTGATCTATGACATCACCGAACCCAAAGCTATCCAACAGGTACAAACGTATGCGTATCTGGCACGAGGTATGGGGGCGGATGTTACTGTTGACGGCCACTATGCTTTTGTAGCGACCAATTATGACGGCCTGGAAATCATAGATATTGCCGACCCAAAACAGCCTATCGCAATAGGGAATTACGAGAATGCGCTTCCCACATCCGCGCAAGTGAAGGGAAACTACGCCTATGTTGCCAGCCTGACCGGGCTGCTTATCCTTGACGTGACCGATCCTGCCGCTCCCCAAGAGGTTAGCTTCTTTGATACCGCCGGATTATGTTGGGGAGTTGCCTTGTCAGGAACCTACGCTTACGTTTCGGATGTTTTCTATCGCAGTCTTGCCGAGGCGCCTGAGTCGGTAGGATTGCGAGTTTTGGATGTTTCAAATCCCGCTGCGCCTCTGGAAACAAGTTTCAGCCACGAAATAGGGGGAGTTCAAGCAAATCCTTTTCTTTTGAATGATTATCTCTACACCAGCGGCATGGAAATCGTAAGCCTTGCAGACCCCACATCGCCCACATTGTTGAGCGATCTACCTGTCTCACGGAGCGAGGGCGATACCGCCCTAGTCGTAGCAGATCACTATGCCTACATCGCCGCCGGCGATCAAGGACTGCGCATCATAGACGTCACCGATCCCACAGCGCCCGTCGAAGTCGGCGCATTCAACCCACCGTCAGCCTGGTTTGCGGACATCGAGCTCGTGGACAACCTGGCCTACATCGCCGGGGGCGACGTCTACATCGTGGACGTTTCCGATTCGCACAATCCCGTGAGCGTCGCCGTCTTCGACACGCCTGGGTCTGCGAACGGTGTATCGGTGGTCGAAGATTACATCTATGTGGCCGACGGCAACGCCGGACTGACGATTTTGAACGTTGTAGTGAAGCGATAAAAACGGCCATCAACGCCACGTCATCGCTCCCGCGATCACTTTTTGCACCAACGAAAAAGCCCACCGCTACACGGTGGGCTTTCACTTTGAGTACATTCTGTACTCGGACGGGAGCGACGGGATTTGAACCCGCGATCTTCGGCTTGACAGGCCGACATGTTAAACCCCTACACTACGCCCCCTGAACAATGCGAATAATACCACAGGGTTATTTTTTGTCAACCGGGGATATTGCCGGGGGTGGGCGTTTGCGTTTTGCAGAGCCACTGCGCCGCTGTGGTTGCCGTCCACGAAACTTCCACGAATACACGAAGGATTGCCGCGCACAATTCGTGTATTTGTGTCCCCATTCGTGGACGGCAGCGGGGGCGCCATGCGAAACGCAAACGGGACCCCTCTTGCCAGGCAATGGGCCGGGCGTTTTTCAAATCGCCCGGCCCACCGGTTTGATCGGCTTCGGGTTAAAGAAACCGTCATCGAAAAGCCAATACTTGCACCAGGGCCGGCCCCATCAGCACGATCAAAATTGCCGGGAACACCAAAAACGCCATGCTGAGCGCCAAAAACAGCCGTTGCTTGAAGCTCTCTCTTTGCGCAGTTTCGCCGGCGCTGAGAATCCGGTATTGCGCGAACCCGGCGGCGCCGACCAGGACCAACGTCACGACAGTTAGAATCCAACCCACCGGCTGCGCCGGACTGCGGTTCGGCGCGATCAGATGGCTCATGAAGGCCGGATTCATCAACGCCAGGAACAGCCCCAGAAAGAGCGGCAATCCGGAAAAGCCTACCACCATCACCCAGTGTCTATGTGTCATAAATTCACCTCTCTGTTGTAAAGTATCCATGTGTTCGCGGAATGCAGTCTGAATCATTTCGATCAGAATGTGTGGCCATAGCCCAATCAGCCCCCATCCCCCGCGACTGCGGCAGGCGTCGCGGCAAAGATCGCCAAACAGTTGCGCCATCGCCTCGCCGTACTCCGTGCGGTATGGATCCGGATAAATCCGCAGCAGCCGGCGATAGAGCTTCCGCGCGCTCGCGATTTGTCGGCGTTGAGAGTTCTGGATCATAGCGCAACACCATCGCTGCCAAGAATCTCACGCTTGCGAGCAGCATCTACCAGAGATTCCAACCGCTGGGCCTCTGCCTTCAGAACGCGGCGTCCCAGGCCACTGAGCCGGTAGTAGCGCCGCCGCTGGTCGTCCAGCTCCGGATCGGGGCGATCTTCCGTCTCTTCAATCAACTGCATTTGAAGCATGCGTTTGATCGTCCCGTAAAGCGTCCCCGGTCCCATTTTCACCTGGCCTGCGGTCAGCGCCTGTACTTCTTGCATGATGCTGTAGCCGTGACGTTCCTGATCCGCGAGAGCCAGCAAGATGTGGAACACGGCCGGCGTCAATGGTAGAAGTTCGTCAATGTCTGGCATGGCGTTGCCCCTTTCCTGAATCGTTTTATCCTTATATATCCGCTGTGGATATATCCATTACAGATATAATATCCGATCTTCTACCCTTTGTCAAGAGGTGTCGGCATGCCAAAACAAAAAAGGGGATTGTGTGCTTACCAATCCCCCAGTCCTCTAATCCCCCATCTACTATCGGAAAAATGGGCTTCACCTGGCTCGCGCCATACGCGCAAACATCACATCGAAAAACTTGCCGGCGCCTTTCTTCAGAAATCCTAAGCGCGTAGGATAAAAGAAGGCCGACTCGAACCAGCCTTTGTCCCTGTAATACTGATAATCGCGAGCACTGTCGTCAAGCTCCAATCTCACTTTCGTCCGCCCCATCCTGAAGAACAGCAAATCCATCAGCGACGGCGTCGGATTGCCCGGCTGTTTCAGTTGCGCGTCGTACCGTCTTGCTTGCGCGGCAAGAGCTACGTCTATCTTGTGTTGCTGTTTCGCCGTCATCGGGTCAAGCGTCATGATGCAGCTTCCCTTTACGGCACGAAACCCCAGGGCATTGCCGACAAAATTCAGATAATCAACGATTTTGTTGCCGCCGTAAATGCCCTGCGCGACAATACCGGTGAAGGTCTTGCCGAAAAATCGCGGGCGGTGAAAAGCAAAAGCCAATCTGTCGAGAAACGTTTTCAGCAGGGCAGACACGTGAAACGAATAGTTCGGCGTGGCAAAGACGACGCCGTCAGACGCCATCATCTTCTCGATGAGCACATCCCGGTCATCTTTCAGCGGACAATATTCCTCGCCCTTCGCGAAACATACCTGACAACCCATGCAGGGTTGGAGCCGATAATCGCCCAGACGCACAATTTCGCCCTCGATGGCGCCCAGGGATTGTAAATTGCGCAAGAATTGCGCGGCCGCGTCGTAGGTGTGGCCATTGCGGCCACTTGCAACAAAAACGGTGACTTTCTTCATGGAATAACCTCCTTTTATCTCTTGGCCCGCAAAATCAACCCGGTGCGCAGGAATGCCCATATCCCGGCGAAGCTGCCACAAAGGGTAGCGATCCACGAATAGTCGGGCATATAGAGTTTCAGATAACCCCGCGTTTCGCCGAACATAGGGAGCAACGTGAGGGCTACCAGCAGATTGGGAATCAACGGGAGCAGGATATGCCGCCCCCACATGCGCCCACCACTCGGACGAGAGTCAGGATTTTGGCGCCAACGGCGCAACGACCACAACGTGGCGGCGACGCCGGCGATTTGAAAGAGTGGGATGAGCAGTTGGGCGCGCAACATCCAGGGGATCACACCGACGAACGCAACCGGAGCGGGCCGGTCGCCGGCAAGCAAAGCCGCCACACCCGATCCGAAATCCGCCAGAACCGGCGTCATCCAATGGTGGTTGGCATTGAGGAGCATAACGACGCCTTTCTTTTGCTCCGGCAGCAAAGCGATAAAGGCGCCAAAGTTGGGGGTCGTGCCGCTGTGCCAGACAAGCTTCGTCCGGCCACTTTCGTCAACGAACCATCCCATTCCATATTGTCCGAGATCAAGGCCCATCTCACTATAGTCCGCCGCCCCACGGTGCAACTCGGCGATGCCTTCTTCCGAGAGGATTCGCGCGTCGCCGTAGCGGCCCCCGTTTAAAAGCGCGATCATGTAGTGCGCAATGTCTTCGGCGCAGGAGATGAGCTGGCCGGCCGCAAGCGACCCCTGCGGTACGGGCACATCGGGCGCGGCAAAGGGAATCGCGAACCAGTACCGGTGCCCGACCGCCATGCCGTTCTGTTTGGCCTGAGCCGGCGCGGCGTAACTGTGACGCATATCCAGCGGGGTGAAAATATGCCGTTGGATGTAGTCCGCATACAATTCGCCGCTGGCCGCCTCGATGACCAACCCCAGCAAGTTGTAATTCGAGTTGCTGTATTCAAAGGCCGAACCGACCGGGCGATCGAGGACGAGCGATGACAACGCGCGCGCCTGGCGTTCGGCGGCGTCGGGGCTGTCGTCGAAATCGGCCATCTGAATCTCGCCGGACGATGTGGGCAGGCCGCTGGTCTGGTTCAACAGATGGCGCACGGTCATTTGGGCGGACGCCTGGGGATCCGCTACCCGGAACCAGGGCAGGTAACGCTGAACGGGAGCGTCCAGCTCGATCTTGCCGGCTTCGACGAGCTGCATCACGGCCAGGGCGGTGAACGACTTCGTGAGCGAACCGATGAAGAAAGGCGTCTGAGAGGATGGCGCTTCACCGTCTGGGCGAGCCCGTCCCAATCCGCGCAAGTGCACGATTTCATCGCCCTCGACGATGGCCAGCGACACACCGGGGATATTCAGACGGCGCATTCCCTTTTCAAGGTAAGTCTCGATTTCAGCGTAGGGCTTACGATTCGGAACCGTCTGAGCGGCAACAGACCGGGTGAAAGCGCGCAGCACCAGCGTCAACACGGCGCAGATGGTCAGCGAGGGGAAAATAAACTTCTTGAAATTCATGTTTGCATCTCCTTAGAAAATAGCGTTTAGCCTTTAGCCGTTAGCCGGATTATAAGGGGGGGTTTTTTCGAGCCGGGGTACCGGCTCGAA
>DAOUFX010000065.1:0-39235 GCA_034429675.1 Anaerolineae bacterium
ACCCGCACGAAAAAACACTCCCTTTTTAATCCTGCCGCGTCAGCGGCTATTTTGGAAGGAGCAGGAATGGGCTTCATTCTTGACGGACTAGACACCGAATCGTATGACCGGAATTACAGCGACAAAGACCTGCTAAAACGGATCACGCAGTATTTCTCCACGCATACCCGCAACGTGATCCTGGTCGGCGTCCTCATCCTGATCAACTCGGCAGCGAGCACAGGCGGGCCAATTCTCATCTCCAAGGCGATTGACATAGTCGCCCAGAATCCCACGACCAACCTGATGTTGCTGATTGCAGGGGGGGTGCTTCTCCTGAACTGTTTCTCGTGGCTGGCGAACTATGCGCGGCGGATGTTGTCGGCCCGTATCATCGGGGACATGGTGCTGAAAGTGCGGCAGGACGTTTTCAAAGCGACCGTGAGCCACGACCTTTCCTTCTACGACGAACACTCCTCCGGCAAGATCGTCAGCCGCGTCACATCGGACACGCAAGATTTCTCCAACGTCGTCTCGCTTACCATGGACCTGATCAGCGAAGTGCTGCTGGTGCTCATCCTGACGATCTGGCTCTTCAGCATCAACGCCTGGCTGACCCTGCTGCTGCTGGTGCTCACCCCGCTGGCCGCCTTCATCGCGCTCAGTTTCCGCCGCATCGCGCGCAAAGTCACCCGCGAGTCGCGCCGCGTCAACGCCAAGATCAACGCCCAGATTCAGGAATCCATCAGCGGCATCGTCGTCGCCAAGAGCTTCCGCCAGGAACCCGCCATTTACCAGACGTTCAGAGAGAACAACAGCCAATCCTACCGCATCGGGTTGCGCCGCGACATGACGATGAATACCATTTTCCCCATCATGAACCTGGCGTCGGGGACGACGAGCGCCTTGCTTATCTACATCAGCGGCCTGGCGACGCGCCCGACTTCGTTCTGGGGCGGCATCACGCCGGGCAACTGGTATCTCTTCATGATGGCCGCCGGCTTTTTTTGGTGGCCGATGATCAACATCGCTTCGTTCTGGAGCCAGTTCCAGGACGGGCTCTCGGCAGCCGAACGGGTGTTTGCGCTCGTTGACGCAACGCCCAAAGTGGTGCAGACCGCGGCCAACCCCATCGCCACACCGGTTCAGGGCCACATCGAATTTCGCAACGTGAATTTCGCTTACACCGACAAAGAAATGATCCTGCCGGAGTTTTCGCTGGACATCCGCCCCAGAGAGACGGTCGCGCTTGTCGGTCACACCGGCGCCGGCAAGAGCAGCATCGCCCGGCTGGTCATGCGCTTCTACGAATTCCAGGGGGGCGAATTGCTGGTGGATGGGCAGGACATCCGGACGCTGAATCTGCAGCAGTACCGGCAGCACATCGGCATGGTGCCGCAGGACCCCTTCCTGTTTTCGGGAACGGTGCGCGACAACATCCGCTACGGCCTGCCCGAAGCCGACGACAACGCCGTTTACCAGGCCGCCATGCACATCAGTCACGGCGAGTGGATCGCCGACCTGCCCGATGGGTTGGACACCGACATCGGGGAACGCGGCGCCAACCTCTCGATGGGGCAGCGTCAACTCGTAGCACTGGCGCGCGTGTTACTCAAAAACCCCGCCATCTTCGTGCTGGACGAAGCCACCGCCAGCGTAGACCCCTTCACCGAGGCGCAAATTCAGGAAGGATTGGAAACCCTGATGCGCGACCGCACGGCCATCATCATTGCGCACCGGCTCTCGACCATCAAGCACGCCGACCGCATCATCGTGATGGATCACGGGCACATCATCGAAGAAGGCGCCCACACCGAGCTGATGGGGCGCGGCGGACACTACGCCACCCTGTACAACACCTATTTCCGGCACCAGTCGTTGTCGTACATCGAGAATTTTGAGACTCGGGAGGAGACGGCTGTGGGCATAGCAACCCCCGCATTATGAGTTTCGCATTGTTCAAAACCCCAGTATAATTAGGGCGGCATTCAATTTTTGCAAAACAGGTAGGTAAAGATGACCATACAAGACTTGACCCTGACCGACTTTACAGCCTTTGAACAAGCCGAATTTATGTTTTGTCCTGGCATCAATGTCTTGATTGGCGCTAACTCTACTGGCAAAACCCTTGCGATGAAAGCTATGTACACACTCCTCAAAGTATGCGAGCGAGTCAACCTTGACAAAATTCCCAACGACAAAATAGATGATCTATTGAGCAACAAATTGGAAGGGGTATTTAAACCAGATGCGGTCGGGCGTTTAGTACGACGGCGCAAGGGCCGTCATACAGGAACCATTCGTTTGACTTATGATCAAATGCCTTTATCCATAGACCTTACCACTTTAAACAAAGTTACTCTCGACTTCAGACGGCTTCCCATTCCCGCACCTTCTGTTTACCTGCCGGTTCACGAATTCATTTCTGTTTACGCAGGGTTCATCGCAGCATACAGCAATCGGGAAACAGCTTTCGACGAGACATATTTCGACTTAAGCGTCGCCCTAAATGCAACCCTCTTACGCGGCCCACGGCAAACTGAGATTTCTGCTCTCGTCAAACCCCTGGAAAGCGCAATTGGAGGCAAAGTTGTACAGGAAAACGGACAGTTCTACGTGAAGCTACCCGAAGGCAAATTTGAGGCGCATCTGGTCGCCGAAGGATATCGTAAACTGGCCGGGTTAGTTTATCTTATCCTAAACGGTTCTTTAACCCAAAACGGGATCCTATTTTGGGATGAACCAGAAGCAAACCTCAACCCTAACTTGGTAACAGTAGTAGTAAAAATGCTCCAAACACTGGCGAATTCTGGTATTCAAATTTTCATCGCCACCCACGATTATTTGCTCAGTCGTGAACTTTCGCTTTTGGCCGAATATGAACCAGAAAAAGTAGCAATCCGATTCTTTGCGTTACACAAACCCAGCCGCTATGCCGGGGTGCTTGTTGAAACCGGCAAATCCCTGGTTGAGATTGAACATAACCCAATCCTCGCCGAATTCACTGCACATTACGACCGGGAAGCATTGCGTTTCCAACAAGCAGAAACGGGATCACAAAATGCCACAGATTTACCCTGAAGGATACCTGGAATTTCATTTCGCCGATGATTGGAATGTCATCAAGTTTGATGAACACCCAGAATATCAAAAACTGGCACAAACAAACGGATCACAACAATTGCCAGGGATCAAAGGGGTAGACTTCGTGGGAATTTTGCACAACACGCTGTACTTTATTGAAGTCAAGGATTTTCGCGGTCATCGCATTGAAAATCGCCCACGTCTGGAGGGTGGCACATTGGCTGTCGAGTTGGGACAGAAGGTACATAGTTCCATCGCCTGCCTGGTAGGGTTTCATCGCACTTCAAGTACACCTGAAATTTGGAAACCCTTTGTGCGCCTGTTATCCGATCCAACAAAGCTCGTTAAGGTTGTACTATGGCTGGAAAATGAACTCCCTTCTCATCCTAAAGGACAACGAAAAGCCCGTTTCTCAACATATCTGAGCAACTTCAAGCCTCGCCTCCGGTGGATTACTTCTTGTGTGATCATTTCCAACCAGGAAACAAACTCTTTGGACGAAGTACAAGTGCATAACCTGCCTCACGCAACTGTCTGACTTTATTGTCCCCAAGATAAAAACCGCTAAAAACTGGACAAAAATCAAATATAGGGTATACTCACGCTTCGTAATCAAAAAAGCCTGGGAGAAAGCGGCAGCCGCCCCAAACATCCCAGAAGAAATCTAGCAGAGGCCACCTTTCGGCCTTATCAAAATTCTGGAGGAGTACGCGTGGCAAATACGAAGTCGGCCAAAAAGCAGATTCGAAATTCTTATCGTAAGTGGTTGCAGAACCGGTACGTGATCGGCAATATGCGCGGCGCGCTGCGCATGGTGCAGGAAGCCATCGAGACCGGAAACGCAAAACAGGCAGAAGCGTTGATGCCCCAGGCAGCCAGCCAGTTGGACCGGGCAGCGCGCAAACACGTCATCCACCACAAAAAGGCAGATCGCCTGAAGTCACGGTTGATGTCGAAAATCAGCGCGATGGGGAAAGAGTAGCCTGGCCTTTACCGGTTACAGTTTGCACACGGCTTTATAACCCAGCGTTTCACTTCATTATCCATAAAAAAGCAGCGGAAGGAATTCTTTCCTTCCGCTGCTTTTGCGCCTCACACAATCCAGTGTCTGGACTTACTTCCGATCGCCGCCGCTGCCCAATTGCGACGCGCGCACGTAGGCGGCCCAGATGGCGCGCGAAATAACCGTGCGGAAACCGCCCTTGTCAATGTGATACAACGCTTCGGCGGTGGTGCCACCGGGGGACGTGACCTGATTTCGCAGCGCCGCCAGATGCGATTCGGATTGGCTGGCAAAGTTGGCCGAGCCGATCACCGTCTGGAACACCAACTTTTCGGCGATGTGGCGGGAGAAGCCGAGATGGACGCCGGCGTCAATCATCGCTTCCATAAAAAGATACACATACGCCGGGCCACTCCCCGAAAGCGCCGTCGCCATATCCAGATAATGTTCATCCGTCACATAGACTTCTTCCCCCATCGCGCGCAAAATCGTCATGCCGTACTCGCGTTGCGCGTCGGTGACGGCGCCGGTGGCCGTCCAAACCGTGATACCCTGGCCAATCTGAGCGGGAGTATTGGGCATCGCGCGAATAACGCTGGCGACGTCCAGACCTTTGCAAATCGTGTCCATCTTCACGCCGGCAGCGATGGAAAAAACCAACACGTTCGGGAGCAAATTCCCGCGCAATGCTTGAAGCACCTGCGCCATCACCTGCGGTTTGACCGAAAGGAACACAATCTCGGCGTTGCGCGCCGCCGCGACGTTGTCCACAGTCGTGCCAACCTGGTAACGCTCGTGCAGTTGCGCCAGACGTTCTGCCCAGGGATCTGATGCGATGATGTTCTCAGGCGCGATCACGGCCTGACGCAACACGCCCTTGATGAGCGCTTCCCCCATAATACCGGAGCCAATCACAGCAATTCTCGGTAACATTTCCCCCAATCCTCCCCTGAAGATAGTCAAAAGTTAAAAAGTCGAAAGTCCGGAGCTGCCTTCGACGGCCAGGGTAAAGGGGGTGTTTTTCGCACGCGGGGTACCGTGTACGAAAAACACCTTCCTCTTAATCTCTGCCATCGCATTGCGATTTTCATCTACCCGTTGGTGAACCGCAAATTTCAGTCGCGGGTTTCTGCTTGCAATACCCGCAGCGCAACCGCAATGTACGGATCGGTTGCATCGGTGAAGTCCTCCCATTTTGCGGAGACCGTCTCGTCCGGCTGTACGCCCTGACCTTCCCAGCGCGTGCCAGCGGGCGGCGCGAAGGATTCCTCGGCCAGCCAGAGGCGCGAACCGTCCTCGAAATTGTAAGGAAACAACGTCTCGACGTTACCGGCCGTAGGATGCCCCACCAGAATCGCGCGACCGGCAGCCTGCAGCACGCCGCTGAAAACCTCGGCAAAACTCTCGGTGTCGCGTCCGACCAGAATCACCAGGGGCAAATCCATACTGTTCTGAATGGGGTCGGCAGCAATGTGCAGGGTATCCTGCGCCTCATCGCGGCTGTAAAAATAGCCGACGTCGCCCTCGACAAACAACGCCAACAAATCTTTTAATTCGCGATAGGCGCCGCCGCCGTTGATGCGCATATCAAGGATCAGGCCGGAAAGCGCGCCCGCAGCCATTTGTGTCTCCAAAATTTCGCGAGTGCGTTCGGCAATCGTTTCATCCCACAGGGTAGGGATGAACAAATACCCTACGTCCCCGGCCTCTGTCGAAATGCGCCGCCACAAAACCGGGACCTGGGTCTGGATTCGCTCACGTTGAAGCGAGAGCGTGCGCACATCCTGCCCCGGAGATTGGAGGGTCACTTCAACAAAACTGCTCTCTTCGCCACGGAGCAAGTCCAGATTATCGGAACCATCCGGGTTGCAACACGCCGGCGCACCGGCAATTGTCCAAACCCGGTCGTGGGCCAGAACTCCGGCAACTTCGGCGGGACTGCCAGGCAACGGGAAGAGGACGACGCCATACTCCTTGTCATCTGGGACGGTGACATAGACGCCGACGCCGACATAATCCAGGTCGCCGCTGGCCGCCCGATCTTCTTCAGCAGCCTCCTCCGGGGACAAGAACGACGAGTGGTTATCGCCGAGGGAATCAATCAATGCCTGCATCAGCTGCCAGAACGTCTCATCGTCAGGCGCCGCTTCTACCTGAGGGGTATATTCCGCCTTCACGGCGTCCCAGTCCAGCCCGTTGTAATCGCTGTAGAGATAATCCTCGGAAACGGCGCCCCAGATCTCCTCGAAAATACGCCGGTGCCGCGCCTGCATTTCCGCATCCACCACGATAGGGGAGGGCGGCGCCGGTACAGGCGTGTAATCCCGAGGGGTTACAGAAGGCGCCGCGTCGAGCGTCGGCGCCGGAGTAGGCGTTCTACGGCTGTGCGGCGTCGCCGTTGGGGACTCAGCCGTAGGGGTGGGGCGCGCCGGGCGTCCCATCACCGTTGCACAGGCCAGCGTCACCCCGGCGAACAACACCAGACAAACGATTCGCATAACCGATGCACGGTTTTTCATCACAGTCCTTCCTTAGGGGCGCAGATCAAACATCATCTGCAAAAACTTGGCGCGATCCGCCGCCGGATTGGCGTCGCCGACCGTCATCGGGCGGGGACGCCCGTATTCTTCCATAATGGCCGTGCGCAGATCAACCCCCAGCAGCCGCCCATCGTAGAAAGTCAAGCGATCCACAAATTCCTGCCGGGTGCCATCGCTCCACATCTGATCGAAGAAGAAGTTGCCCAGGCCATAATGAATAAAAGTCTCGCCATAGAACTCGAAGGTCTGAGCCTGGTGCGCCTGGCTGCCCTGGACCATCACCGCGCCGGCGTCGGCCAGATTGCGGAAATCGCGCATTTGCGGGTCGGTCGGAGCGTAGTTATAGTCTTCCAGATATTGCACCGTGACAATTGGCTGGTAGCCGGCGTCGCGCAACTGGCGTATATCGGCCCACTCCTGTTCAAAATCGCAGCGGGCGGCCCCACCTGAAGTATCGTCGGCAAACGGCCCCACCGTATTGCACCCGATGAACGCGATGCGGTTCACACCATGCGTGATGGTCAGCGGGCGAGAACCTTCGGCCTGATTGGCGCCGCCGCCAAACCATTGCCAACCGCGCGCGCGATACATATCCAGCGAGTAATCCACCCACTCGTTGCCTTTGTCCTCCAAATGATTGCCGGTCAACTCGACGATGTTAGTTTTGATTTCTTCGAGCAATCCGATGTAACTGTCGTGCGAACAAAACGACATCGTCCCGCTGCCTTCGGCCACGCAATCCGGCCTGAACGAAACCTCGTTGCTGATATGCACAAAATCCGCGTCGGAGAACCACGATTTGATGTCCTGCGCCGGATAAGTGATGCCCTTGCTATCCATCAATTGGGCCGTGGCGCGCGTCATCGCCGTGACCCCGGTCATGACCACGATCGTCATACGCCCCTCGTCGCGGTTGGTAAAGGCGGCGGCGTTCAACGCGAACAGATCCAGGACTTCCGGGCGTTTGATGCTCTGCAAGTACACCGGCGTCACAAAGGGATAGGCGCCCGATTGCAGGCCTTTTTCCAACAAGGAGATGCCATCCACCCGCAGAACCTTCCATTGCGGAACAAGCGCCTGGAAAGGAACCATGGCCCAGCCGTTCGCCGCCGTCGTTTCGCTCAAAAGAGCGGAGGCCGCAACCACCCGCACCGAATCGGTGGGCACGCCCCACGCCTGAACCAACGAGGCGTGGGTTTCGGTGCTCACAAACATGGGGCGCAATGCCAAAAACTCCCCCTGTGGCGAAGTCGCTCCGCCCAACCACAAAGCCACCGCATCGGTAGATGAAATCTCGTCCTCGACCGTGAGGAAAGGAACAGCCGCCGCATACGTCCACTCGCCGAGCAGCCGCGCCCCGGGAGCGCCGGCAGCAAACCCCAACTGCACATCGGCAGCAGCGCCGTCATCGATCCAGGCAAAATGCGCGGGGTCTTGAACGCTGACTTCCTGCAGCGCCGCGCAAGCCTCCGGCGGCATCCCTGCAACGCAGCCCACCGTCACCGGAAAGGCCGGGGTAGGGGTGGGAGAAGGCGTCGCAGTCGCCGTCGGCGTCGGCGTTATGGTGGGCTTGGGAGTGCGCGTCGGCGTCGGCGTCGGCCCGACGGGCAAAGTCCCGCAACCGGCCAGGCCGATCCCGGCCAGGATCGCCACAAAAACACAAAATATCACAACAAAACGATAACCACCAAAATGATTTTGCTTAATTTGCATAGGATTTACCAAACCTCAAAGCGGATCACGGGTGACACCCGGAAGAATTGAGCGGGGGAAAGCCAGATCATGAAGAAACCCGGGCTACTTACGATTTTGCGGCGGGGGCCAGAAAGGGAGATGTTCCATACGCCACAAGCCATAGAGTCCCGCCGCCGTCACAACAATGCCAACGGCGGCTCCTTCCAAAATAGAAGCGCGCGTCACGAAGAGCGCCATTAAACCGAAAAGAAAGCCCGCAACATACAACACCAACACCGCTTCCCGGCGCGAAAGCCCGGCGTAGGTCAGGCGATGGGATGTATGATCGGTGCCCGGCGTTGTCATCGGGTTCAATTTGCGCCGCAAGCGAGAAATCGTGACCAACGTTGTATCGAAAATCGGTACGCCCAACACCAGCAAGGGCACCATCCACGTGACGAAGGTTACGTTCTCAGGAAAGCGCAGCTTGATACCGATACAGGCCAGCGTGAATCCCAAAAACAGAGTGCCGGAGTCTCCCATGAAAATCGTTGCAGGATTCCAGTTATAAATCAGGAACCCAATACAAGCCGCCAACACCGCTATGGATAACGCTCCGACGAGGTACTGCCCGGTGAAAGTGCACATCAGGGCGAAATACGCCGCAGCAATTGCGGCGATCCCGCCGGAGAGTCCGTCCATATTGTCCAGAAAATTGATCGCATTGGTAATGCCAACAATCCACCCCAGGGTCACGATGTAGTTCAAGAGCGGGTAAGGAAACGTTTGAATATGGACGCCGGTAACAATCATCAGGCCGGCTGCCAGCAATTGCCCGACCAAACGAATGCCGGCGCTCAGGGTAAAACGGTCATCCCAGAAGCCCATCAAAGACACCAACGAAGCCCCAATCAGAATTCCGGTCAACTGATGGACATTGTAGAATTGCTGCAAAACCAGCGTCGCCGCTAAAATGCTCAAAAAGATGGCGACGCCTCCTATACGCGGCGTCGGCACCGTATGAACCCTGCGCGAGGGATCGGGAAAATCCATCACCCCGAAGCGCAATCCCAACCGGCGCGCCAGCGGCATCCCAACAACCGCCGCCAGAAAAACCCCGGCGAAAACAACCAGATAGACTTCAAATTCCATGGCAACGTCTACGGCTGCGGGGTCGGGGTGGGCGCAAGGAACTGCGCGTTCAAAGAATCAAGCAACTGTTGGACGAGCTCCTTCTGAGCTTCGGGAGCCAGGGAATATGCCTGATCGGCTGCCGTGAGAGCAGCATCGAGTTGTCCCTGATTCGCATACGCGATGGCTAACACCCGGTAGAAATCCCACAGGTCGCCCGAACCCGAACATTTCCCAATGCCTTCTTCCAGCGTTTTCGCCGAGTCGGCCCAATAAGATTGCTGCGCCTGCAACGTGCCCAAGACACGCCACACCGTACAGTTATTGCGAACCGCCAGTGCTTGCTGGTATGACTTGATGGCCTGATCGGCCTCGCCGCGCGAAGAATACATATCTCCCAATAGCATCCAGGTCTGCTCAAATCCCTCATCTACTTGCAACGAGCGGCTGATTGTCGTCTGGAAATTCTCCATATCGCCCAGATCAATGGCGTATAACTGCGCCTTTTCATTCCAGATAATCGGGTTATTGGGACTGAGCATCAGCGCGATCTCATAATTTTCCAAAGACTTCTGCAGCAAATCCTGACGCTCGGCTTGCAATTCAGGGCGCTCCGTTTCACCGGCGTTTTGGATGTCCATAGAGAGCCGCGACGCCCACGATTTGTAGAAACGCGCAAGATTGGCACTGTGGTCAGTGTTGAGAGGATTCAGATCACGGGCCTTCGTCAACACATCTTCCGTCTCAAGGAAGAATTGGGCTTGTTCTTCTTTGCGTTGTCTCTCCCAACTGACCCGCCATTCCTGAGTCTTCTGAGCTTGTTGCTCGGCCGTCAAACCCGTCCAGTTCACCGTCTCACGGTACTGAGCCAAAAGACTTTCCTGCTGTTCTGCCGTCAATTCGGAGAAACTCACCGGGTATCCTTGCGTCATTTCCAGATAGGCTTTGCCGAGGAACAGGTAGTAATAATCCTCACCGGGAACGTACTCCAAGGCCTTCTTGAAATGATCAATAGCAACTTCCTTGTCCTGGGAACTGTTGCTGGAGGCAAACACGCCACCCTGTTTGTAGACAATGTCGGCGCGAATCAAGTTGAGACTGCCGAACTGGATGAGGGGAATGCAGAGAATCAGCAAAGCGACCAACACCGCCACGCTGATCGCCTCGCCCAGATAGCGGACGCCGCGCTCCTCAAACAACAAAACCACCGCAATGGCGGCCAACACAAGGAAAATGAGAGCATAGTAGTAAGCCAAAATATTGGACAATTGCACCGCGACAGGAACAATTTCTGCCAGAGTCGTCACCCTGATTAACGTCAGACCGGCCTGGTGCGCAGAAATAAGCGTCCCGAAGAACAAGAAGCCGATAAAAGTAGTGATCGTATAGACCACGGCGGCAATCCCCAGAGACTTAAGCCGATTCCCGTCAAAAATATCTTCACGATCGTACTCACCCAGGCCCACCACGCCAAAAAGCAGCAACGTAAAAAGGAAAATCATCAACGCGCCATAAGACTGGGTTTTCACGGGTTGGGACCTTGTCGTCAACGACTCAAGGAATATCTGAGAAGAAGAGGCCAGACGATCAGGGTTGTTGATGAAGTCAAAACACAACGTCCCCAGCAAGAAAACCGCCACCAGGCTTAAGGCAATCACCGGCGCCACCCAACGCGGCATCCCATCGGTTTGCCTGGATTGCCGTCGTGTCGGTGGCTGTTTGGGGCGTTGGCTTTCGCCCACTTCGTTCGCGACAGGAATAGCCGTCGCCCCAGGCACCCAACGCAGCCCCAAGACCACCAACAGGCCGGCCAACGCCCAGAACGTCGTGCGGGTTGAAGCGATCGCAATCCCGAAGTTGATTTCCACAAAATGCGCGATAACCGTCGCCAAAATCCCTAACAATAGAATCGCATGGGGATGTTGCTCCGCAGAGACTTCGTCTGCCGATGCAGAAGTAAACAACGCCCGGAAAGCCATCACAGTCAGGAAAATCATGGTCCCGACCAGAACCCCCAGAGGAATCGCGACCGCAAACAAATAGGCGCCTTCCAAACGCCAGGCGATCAGGAAGAAGACAGCGGCGGAGACCAAAATCAAGCCCAGGTAAATGAAAAGTTGGCGCCGGCCCGTCATCAAACCCAGCCAACGGAATCCCCAATAGAAAATACTGATAAAGGTAAACAAATACACGGCCAACCCCAACACACCGGTGATGACCAGCGAGTCCAAAGTCTCATTGTGTGAGCGATCGGGAGAGGCAGTGCGCGACTCGTAATGTCCCAACTCAGGAGGATAAAAAGAATTGTAAGCCACATACATAGATTCGGGGCCATACCCGACCAACGGGCGCAACACATTCCAGCGATCCACACGATCATCGGGATAGTTGAGGGGCTCATGGGGCAAAAGCAACTTCACGGCGCCTTGCCAGATAAGGCCGCGTACCTTTCCGGTGCCGCCTTGCAACTCGGTGATTGTGGTCAGTCGAAGCAACGCAGGGACCTTGCGCACTTCGGTCTGGATGGGGCCGGGGATGTTGATCAAAATCAACCCGACGGCGACCGCCAGCCCGACGGTTCCCCAACCAATCCACAACCAGCGCCAGCCCTTGCGTTCAACCACCATATACAACCAGGCGCCGCCAAAGAGCAAAGCCGCCAATGCGCCGCCCACATAAATCGCCGTCTTGCCGTCGAAAAGCACAATGGACAACGCCGCCACACCGCCGGCCAAAATCAGAACGCCCAAACCAAATCCCAATCCTTTGAGAAGGTCTAACCAGGGAGACGCATCTTCGTCGGAAGATTCGGACCTTGCACGGCGCAACAACATAATCAAAGCCAGGTAGGGGAGCAAAAAGCATGCGGCGACGGCGCCCAACCAGGGGCCGCGGCTGCCGGCGTACCAGATCGTTAACCCCTGCACGGCAAGGATGAAAATGTAGCCGGATGCCCGCAAGATGTCGCTAAGTCGCGCTTCGGCGCGCGCCAGAATATCGCCAAAACTCTCGACGATCCGCGCCGCCGTCAGAGGCACAATCATGATCAGGTAAGCCGCCACGAAAATCGCATTGCCCATATTGGAAGCCACGCGCGTTTCCACGTCGCCGGCCCAGGGCAGGGGATCCAGCCCGTTATGCTGCACAATACCGTAAAGCGAGACCGGTAAACTGTTAAGAATCAATACGGTGACGAGGCGGCTTAGCTGTGCACGAGTCTCCAGCGTGGTAATAATGGAAAAGAACAAAACCAGGTATCCGAAAAGTGTAAAAGTTCCTTGCAACCGCTGGTAAGAACCGATGAAACTGGTATAGGGCACCAACGAGAACGCTGTGCTGATGAGATACACCGCCATGGTCAACAACGCCGGCAACACCATCGGCGTGCGCCAGGAAAAACGTAATGGCTGTTCCTTGCGCAGAACCATATCCAAAAAGCGCGTGATCCACAACATGGCCATCACAACGGCCAGCGCGCGCAAGGTAGTCAGCTTATCCGGCTCGAAAACACGGCTGGAATAAACATTGAAAAATACCGGTGTAATGGTAACGCCCAGCAACCAACCGGCCTCTAAGGCATGCTCACAAAACTTCCCAAGTAGCGATGATTTCATTGAACCTGCTCCTTAAACCACAGAATTGTCTTACGCAGCCCCTCTTCCAACGGAATCTCGGCTTGAAAACCAAGCACGTCGGTGGAGCGGGAAACATCCGGCAGTCTGCGTTGAGTGTCTTCAAAATCAGAGCCATACACATTTTTGTAGGGCACGTGGACAATTTCCACGGTGGGGTCCACCAATTCGCCGATGCGCTGCGCCAGCTCATTGATGGTGATTTCACGGGGGTTGCCGATATTGAAGGCCATGCCTTCACCGGCGGGGGTTTCCATCGCCGCGATCGTGCCGCGGACGGTATCGCCCACAAACGTAAACGACCGGGTCTGGTTGCCATCGCCGTAAACGGTAAGCGGGCCGCCGTTCATGGCTTGAGTGACGAACCGGGCAATGACGCTGCCATATCCCAATGGGTCAAGACGGGGGCCGTATGCGTTGAAATAACGCACGACGACGGTGGGAAGAGCTTCCTGCCGCCAATAGGCAAAAGCCAGATGCTCATCCAGCAACTTCGCGATGGCGTAAGACCAACGGGGAACGGCCGTGGAACCCAAAACGGTATCGCCGGTTTCCTTGAAAGGCACATGGGGCGACTTACCAAAAGTCTCAGAGGTGGAAGCCAACAAAACCTTGCGCCGATGGCGCAAAGCGGCCTCCAGAATGTTCTCGGCGCCGTGCAAGTTCACACGCATTCCGTGTAGGGGGTTGTCCACCACATACTTCACCCCGACCACTGCGGCCAGGTGGTAGACCGCGTCTACTTCAGATACACAGCGCGACACCAAATCGGTGTCCAATACGGAACCTTCGATAAATTGAAAGTGTGGATTGGAAATACAGTGAGCAAAATTGCCGGTTTTGCCCACCGACAAATCATCCAGCATCAACACCTTATGCCCGGCCCCCAATAAGGCATCCACCAGATGTGAACCAATAAAGCCGGCCCCTCCCGTCACCAGAAACCGCTGTTTGACCATTGACAATTCCTTGACTCAATTTCCTCGCAAATGCCAGGGGTCATGGTACACCAGTAAAGCAATTTGACAAGGTTAAGGAAACCTTAAGAATGATCATTGCTTCGATACCCATCTCGCTCAACGTAGATTGGCCAGGGCATAGGTCGCGGCATCTTCCGGCGTCGTCACTTCGCGGGAGAGCAAGGCGCGTAAACCGGACTGGAGCGCCCGCCGCACCGATAAATCCACCGGGGCCGGCAAAGCCGGCGTCACCGAGTTCAGCCACGTCTGCAAAAACGCATTCTCCTCCGGTAGCAGTCCCCATTGTTCAATCGCCTGAAACCGTGACGGCAAGAGGAAAGCGGAGCGCGTCAAGGTGGCCATTTGTCGCGGCGCGCTTAACCACAGCGCAAGTTGTAACGCCGCCTCTTGCCGGAACGGATCGTCGGTGACCATGGCCAGTGACCACGTGTCGGCAATCGCCGTGGGTTGTCCGTGCAAGGTCGGCGCCCAGGCCGGGAGGCCGCCTCTGGAAGAAGCCGCCCAATAGACGCCTGCCGGAACCGGGCTCAACCGGCCGATGCCTTGCTGATAGACATCCCAACAGGCGTGAGCGTCCCTCAAGGCCAATGCACGCTCCGGATTGAGCAAATTGCGTCTGATCATTTCATCAAAGAAGCGATAAAACTGTTCCAAAATGGCCCGGTCGAGCATAGGTTTTCCCTGATCATCCATCACGGCGCCGCCCGATCCCAGATAGATCGCCAGAAGCGCATCGTCGCCGACGCCATCGGCAACCCCGGCCGGAAAAAGCAACGAGTACCCCGAAGTCAATACGTCCGTCCACGAAAACGGCGCGGCAGCCGAAATCCCACTGCGGTACACCATCTGATCGACCTGAACGACATAGGGTATCCCATAAGTTTTTTCGTCCTTTTGTAATCCACTGTACGAAAATGGGAAAAAGGTGGTCAACTCCATCGGATAAGGTTCCAACGGACGAACCAATCCTTCATCCATCGCTTCTCCCAAATCCGATTGATTCAAAACGATGAGGTCAGGCAACACCGAAGGAGCTACCGGATAAGCCGTGCTCAACAGACCATACAGGCCGCCGGCGCCGGTGGCTTTTTTCACAATGACCTGTACTTGAATTTCAGGGTAAATCTCTGTAAATTCGGTCAGCTGCTCGCTGAGCACCGCAGCGCCCGTCGTTTCATCATAAGGGTTCAAGAAATCGGGCACCCAAAGGTCCAAGATAACAAAGGGCGGCTCCGGCATCGTGGTAGCCGTCGGCGAAGGCGTAGGAAGAGGGCTGAGCGTGGCCGTCGGGATGGGCGTGGGCTCAGGGGTCAGAGGAGAGAACAGGGTGCATCCAACCAACACCATCGAAAGGCTCAAAAGAAAATAGAACCCTTTCCGCGAAAACCATTTCCGGTTGACCATCATGAAAAATATCCTAACGATTTAGATTTCCTGTATAAATCTGAACGGCTTCATAAACCGGGCGCTTTTGAAAATCCGGCGTCACGAAGGCATAGTAATCCTGATAATTGTGCAACGCCAGCGGAGTGCGGAACTGCCACATAGTCACCACCGGACACCAGGGCCAATGCTCGTTGGCCCAGGTATAGGCATCCACAGTGAACTCCATCCGCTGGATTGGGCTCACAGCCCAGACCCAACGCGGATGATCGTTCCAGCCGGATTCGGTGACGTAAATTTGTTTATCCGCGTCTCCATTCGCCTCCATAATTCCCCGCAGCAGCTCCACCCGGCGAAAATTGATCGCATCCTCGCGCGGCGGCTCTTCCGGCGGAAAAGTCATCCCGTAAGCATGCGCCGCCAACCCGTCAAAGTAATCCCGCGCGCCGGCTGCGTACATCGCTTTAAGATAGACCAAATCGTTGAGTCCGGCCGGGCTTCCTTCAGGTTCGAGGGTTGGCGCCAACGCGCCGGCAAGAATCACCACGTCGGGATTCGCCGCGTGTGCTGCCGGGTAAACGAGGCGCAGCAAATCCACATATCCGGCGGGGTCCACCGGGCGATACCCCCACTCAAAGCTCAGATTGGGCTCATTCCAAACAATAATGTGGGTGATCTTCCCACGATAATGCCCGGCAAATGCCGCCACAAAACGAGCAAAATCAGCATAATGCGCCTGATCCAGATAAGTAAAGGTGGTGTCCTGTTCTTCCGGGAGCGGGCGAGCCCAGGCCGGCGGCATCCCCAATCGCGCAATGACGGTTAACCCCTGATTGGCGGCGTGCGCAACCACATCGTCGCTATGATCCCACCCATAGCGTCCTGGAGTGGATTCAATGTAAGCCCACGGGAAATACTCAACGATCCAAGGCGCCCCCATCTCACGCACCATAGACAAAGAGCGTTGAATCTTCCACTCTTCCACCTCGTCCGTCAATCGAGTATGGACGCCCACCTTTGCATTCGATGTCTGCACTCGTTGCTGAGGCGGCTTCGCGACCAGAATTCCCGGCGGGTGCACCGTCCAAAAAACGAACAAAACCGGCAAAATCCAGGCCCAGGTTCGTTTGATGGCAGAAAATCCCGTCCCCATCAGGTCACGGGCAAAACGCTTCGCATCCTCCATCCAACCTCCAAAATTAAAGAACGACCGTATCATCTCAAAATCCAGGCGTAAAGGTTTGGGAGCGGACGCAGCCCACTTCCAAACCCTCACTTCCCCCCCTTTTATTGAGATGATACACACAACCTCTTGTCAAAGATCGGTTTGGCATATAATGGAAAAAGTTTAACCAGCGCGCCACATTTCCATTGCCGGTACCCGGCATACTTGATACTGTACCAACGCTTAAACGTTATGGCAAATCGTTCAAACAACCAATCGGGATTGTTATGCAATCACCCGGTGTTCCTCCAACAACTCCGCACGGCGTTGCGCGCCCCTCTGCCCGGTCTGGCCGCGCAACGGGAGATGGCCGCGCCTGATCGAGTGTTCACGCCTGCGCCCGGCGTCCGGCCCCGCCAGGCCGCCATCATTGTTATCCTCTATCCCCGGCAGTCAGACCTCATGATGATTTTCACACGCCGCACACTCGCACTTAAGCATCACAGCGGACAGATATGTTTTCCTGGCGGGCGCATCGAAGACGACGACGAAACGATAGAAATGGCAGCTTTGCGCGAAGCGGAGGAGGAACTGGGGGCGCCCATGCAGCAGGTGCAAATTCTGGGCCGGCTCACGCCGCTCTACGTGAGCGCCAGCCACAACATGGTGCACCCTGTCATTGGCTGGCTCCCCGTTCTGCCTGACCTGACCCCCAATCCGTTCGAGGTAGAGAGCGTCCTGCACATTCCCCTATCCGCGTTGCTCAATCCGGCTACTCACAGACCCTACTGCGAACAAATTCAAAAGCCCAACGAAATGACGCCATGCTATTGGATCGAGGGATTGTGTATCTGGGGGGCCACCGCCATGATGACCAGTGAACTGGTCAAAGTGATCAACACTATCCTGGAAAACGAAGGCGGGGAAGAAAGTCGCGGGAGTTAACCCTACCGTCCGACAGTCCAAATCAGGATGACGTGGTTGCGTTCAGACAGGCTCGATCACACGCCCGACCAGGTCATATTCCATGGCCTCGGTGATCTCGACGGTTACGATGCGATGCGGGGCCAACTCCTCTTGAATGAGCACCAGACCATCAATCTCAGGAGCATCGCGGTACGAACGACCCACCGTCAAGCCATCCCCAACACCCTCTAGCAACACCGGCAGGCGTTGCCCTATCCAGCGAGAATTCAATTCAAGGGAAACATTCTGTTGCGCCAACATCAGGCGCTCGCGGCGCGACTCCTTCTCCTCCGGTGCGACAGCGTCGTCCAACAATGCCGCCGCCGTTCCAGTTTCGTGGGAATAGGTAAAGACGCCCACCCGGTCAAAACGCATCTCGTTGACAAAGTCTAACAGCGTCTGAAATTCCGCCTCTGTTTCACCGGGATACCCCACGATAAACGTCGTGCGCAGAGCCACATCCGGGAGAGTCTCACGCAATTGCGCAACGGTGCGGCGCACCCAATCCACATCCGCCGGACGCTGCATGCGCCGTAACACCTCTGGATGCGCATGCTGCAAAGGGATATCAAGATAGGGCAAAATCTGTGGAAATTTCGACATGGCCGCAATCAAACGCGGAGTGACATAACCGGGGAAAGCGTACAGAATCCGCAACCAGGGAACTTCCGGCGCCGCCTTCACCAGGGCTTCCAACAACAGCGCCAATCCATCCTTCAAGCCCAGATCATGGCCATAATAGGTGGCATCCTGAGCGATGAGATTGATCTCCAGCACCCCCATGGCCTGAAGCTGGCGGACATCCTCGACAATCGCGTCCATGGATCGGCTGCGGAAAGAGCCTTTGATGGCAGGGATGGCGCAGAAAGCGCACTGGCGACTGCAGCCGTCGGCAATTTTCAAGAACGCGCTCGCGCCTGAGACGACATACCCTGGCGTATACACCTGCTCAGGAAGTGTCACCGGGATCTCGGCCACGTGCGACAATACCGGCCCGTGGCGGCGGGACAACAACTGCTCCGCCAAAGGGAGAATTTCCGGCCAGGAACGGGTGCCCAGAACCGCATCCAGTTTTGGGATGGCCGCCGTCAATGCAGCCGGGTCCCGCTGCGCCCAACACCCGGCAGCGACCAGTCGCTGATCCGCCCGCAGCCCTTCGGCTAAATCGCGCAGAGTGTCCAACGACTCCTGCCGCGCCGGAGCAATAAACCCGCAAGTATTCACAATCACCAAATCGGCATCTTCTGGACGGAGGGTAACTTCGTAACCGGCCCGCAACAGCAAAGTCGCCATGGCCTGCGAATCCACCGTATTTTTAGGACACCCGAGCGATGCGATGTAAAAACGAAAGGGGCGCAATGCGCCCCTTTGTCGCCGATTCAATTTTGTCACATATCCCCCAAAGGAATCTCGCCTTGTGGCCCCCAGGCGCGACGGACCACTTCGCCGGGCGCGCCGAGGTCAACCAGATCGCCACCGTTGACGGACACCTGAAAAGCGCCCCCATTGCCGGTGGATACGATGAGAATCTCGCTGGCTGCCGCTTCCAACACCTGCTCTGGGGTAGCAATTCCCTGAAACACAATCTCCTCGTCTGCCGAAACGCTCACCCAGGCATGCTCTTTTGCGACCAAACGCATCCGTACTTTGCCATCTCCGGGATCGGGGAATGCGGTCGTTAGCGGAGTTTGCAGCACATCGGCAGTCGCCTCTGTGGTCTCTGCCGAAGAAGGGGTGGGGTCTACGTCACCACCCAGAAATTGCAAAGCGATAAAACTACCCACAAGCAGCAAAACGAAAAACCCGGTAACCGCAATCAGAATGTAAAAGAGATTACGCGGCACCCCCGAAGACACCTGGGCCACTTCCTCGGCCTCTGAAGGGGGCGGCGCAAACACTGTAGGGCGACCAATCATATTGGGATTTGATTCGACGAGCACCGGGCGCGAGCGCGGCTGCACCGGATGTCCCTGAAGTTCGGCGTCATAGCGCGCCAGAGCCTCTTCAACCGGGAGGTGCAAAAAACGTGCATAATTGCGCAAAAAACCACGCGCCTGGATTTCTCCTGGAAGCGCTGTGTAATCCCCGACTTCTAACGCCTGTAAATACCGGCGCCGGATACGCAGCGCCTTCTCAACGTCCGGCAGTGAAAGTTGTTGATTTTCACGCGCGCGACGTAGCCAAAGCCCTAACCCATCATTCATCAGGCCTCCGCTTCCACCACCACACGAGCCTGACCTCGAACGCCTCCCTTGAGCTTCAATTCAACAATATGCTCCCCCAATTCACGAATTGGGCGATCCATCAAAATAGCACGTTTGTCGAACTCAAATCCAAGCACCCGGCTTACAGCCTCGGCTACATCGGCGGAGGTAATCGAGCCGTAAAGCCGCCCCTTTTCCCCGGACTTAGCCTTCAAACGCAGCGGAGTCGTCTTGAGCTGCTCGACGATTTCCAAAGCCCGCATTTTCTCTCTGGATTGACGCTCGGCCTGACTCTTCGTGTGTTCCTGTACGGCCTTGATTTGACCGGGAGTAGCCGGAACGGCCAACCCGCTGGGAAACAAGTAGTTCCGCGCATAGCCGTCAGAAACGTTCTTAATTTCGTTTGCTTTCCCTAACTCTGGAACATCACGTTTCAGAAAGACTTTCATCGAAATGCCTCCTCAATGTAATCCACCCACAAAGTCTCTGAACCCTACTTTTACTCAAAACTGATCAAGATTTCCCGGGATCACCAAATGTCCCTATGTTTCACGTGAAACGCTTCGTAACACAACAGAAGGGGCGACCACAGCGCCCCCTCTCGTCCAAAACAGTCATTCGCTATCGCAACAAACGCAACTGCAGGGCCATTAAAACCCGAGAAAATTTTTGGAACACCGTCGGGTTCTCCAGCATATCCAGCCCCGCCTGATACGCCGCCAGACCGGCCTGACGTTGTTTCGTCTTAAAGAGGGATAGACCAATCGCCATCAACGTCTCCCCCTGCTTCTGGCGATCGCCTAATTCCGCAAAAATCGCAGCGGCCTTCCGCCAGGCTTCGATGGCCTCTTCACGCTTTTTCAACGAGGCATAAACACTCGCCATGTTCCCCAACGCCTGCGCCTGCCGCGAAAGATCGCCCAAACGCTCAAACACTCGATGCGCCTCTTCCAGGGATTCCAAAGCCTCGTTCCACCGGCTCTGCTTGCGGCGAATCACGCCAATGTTGTTGAGCATTTCACCGGCCTCCAACTCCCGGCCTTCTTCCGAAAAATGCTCCAGCGCTTCGCTAAAACGGCGCGTCGCTTCGTCGTAAAGCCCTTCCTGAAAAAGTCGCAAACCTTCCTGTTGTAATTCTTCAGCTGTAGGAGTTGTCATGGTGTTCCTCCAAATAATCCTAGTAGGTAATCTCCAACAATCCTTCGGCAATCGCCCTCAAGGCTCCCGCCGGCATCGAAGCTAACTTCATGGCCAGTTCCAGATAGCTCTCATTGATCGGACGCAAAACAAAATCGCGCATTTCTGGGGGTAGCTGCTTGAAACGTTCGAACTGCTCCTGCAATTTGTGCCACTGGCCCACATCGCTCTCCTTGTCGAAAAATACGTCCAGAGAAACATTGAGAGCGCGACTGACGATCTCCAACTCGGCGAAGGGAACCGGTGACCTACCATATTCATAGTCCGAGATCTTGGAACTGGAACACTCCAGGATTTCGGCCATGTCTTGTTGGGTCCGGCGCGCATCCTGACGCACCTGTCGCAAACGCGCCCCCACAATGCGATGGCGCAACGGCAAGAAAATTTCCGCATCCGGCAAGCGCGTCCCCTGTGTGACTTCTGCCAACGAATTCGTTACACGGAAGGTGTTGAACGGCACATCCATATACCGCGAGAGTAATTCCAATTCCGGCAAAGAAATGGATTTCTCCCCATCCTCGTAAGCCGCATACTGGTTTTCTGGAATTCCAAGAACAGCAGCGCATTCACGACGCGAAAGCCGTGCTTGATCACGGGTATTCTGAATTAAGATTCCAAGGATGCGATTGCGTAGTTCAACGAGTTCCTGGTTAGGCATGCGTACTCCTCCCGCCCCGTATGGTGCGATAGCTTTCCGTCAAACACAAGAATATGCAGACAAGAGTATATCTTGCTCTATTTTCCGACTCTTTCATGATGCTGTTAGACAACAGCGCCGTGCTTCAAACAATACTGTCCCCTCCACATTATAGCATACTCCTACTTTGGAGCAACAGTTGACGCCTGACAGGCAAAAACAAAAGGATTTTGTCGCTCAATGCGATAAAAATTCACGCTATAGTCTCCAAATGTAGAGAGAGTTTTTCCCAATTGTAATCGGAATGTAACCACAGGAACGGCCCTATCTGTGGATAACTGCCCCTTTTTGGTGGATAACTGCCGTATTCTGGGGAAAACTACGTTGCGAATTCTAGTGGATGTACCGGAGAAGGCCCCTATATCTAGGGGAAAGGGATATCTGAGGGCATTCTTCGCCATTGGGGTTTTCCACGAATTCCCCAATGTTTTCCCCAAAACAGGGATAGTCCAGCCAACTGCCGGTAGGGGAATCACGCCCCGAAATTCCTAGATACAAGGGGGAGATCAGACTTCTTCACCACAATCCCCCGCACTACTATGAAGACTACTTTAAAAATTTTCCACTCCCTTTAATGGGGAGATGTTATAAATTCTTCTGACGCGCTATCTACATAAGTCGTTTACGGAAAGTAATAATGGCTATCATCATACCGCCGAGATACATGCCGGCCAGGAATAGCGTGGGGCGGACTAAAGCGGTGAATCCCAGTCCTTTGACGAAAATGCTGCGCGCGATCGTGACGTAGTGTGTTGCGGGAAAGATATCCGAAGACAGCCGTCCCCATCCCTGGCTGAGAATGGGCATGAGAAGGCCGGAGGTGAAGAAGCTGGGGACAAAGAAATACGCAAGCACGACAAAGAAGGCGACTTGTTGCGTTTTTAAGATGGGGGATGCCGCGGTCACCAATCCGATGGTGGCTGCCAGGTAAAGCGCCGAAAGCCCTATATAGAGGAGCACCGACCCGCGAAAGGGAACCTGGAATCCCCAAACGGCTACAATCAGGTTGACCAGTACACTGAGAACGCCCAGGGTGATATAGGCCAATGATTTGCCGAAGAGGTATTCTATCCCTTGCACCGGCGTGGTGATGAGTCCCTCAAAGGAGCCCAGCTCGCGTTCCCGCGCTATGGACAGCCCGTATGCAAGCGCCGGCATTGAGAGAACGACGGCAATCAGAGCCGGAACCATGCTGACTTTTGAGTTCATTGCCGGGTTGTACCGGCGTACCGTGCGCAATTCTAACGGATTTCCCTGGAGATCGCGCCCCTTGAGCAATACATCGCCGCTGAAAGCCCCAGAGCGGGCGATGAGGTATCCCTGAAGTTGTGGCGTGCGGATGGCGTCGGTAGCGTCAAAGATGGCCTGAACTTCGGCGGGATCGCCTACAATCAGGTTGCGCCCAAATCCGTGGGGAATGATGAGGACAAAATCTGCGCGGTCGCTGCGTAGTTCCGGCGCGATGTCGTCGTAGGTGTAGATGTCGCCAATGAGGGTGAAGTCTCCATCCGCAGTGATGGCGGCAAGGTAGCGCCGCGAGTGTATCGAGTTGTCCAGATCCCACAGCACAAAACGCGCTTTTTGAGCTTCGACAGAGAAGAGGTTTGCTAAAAGAACCAGTAAAAAGGCCGGCGCCAGAATGACCAATAGAAGGGTGCGCGGGGCGCGCAAAATGTGGCGATACTCTTTGACCAAAATTGCCCGGAATCGGCGCAGTGAAAATTTCATAGTTCACCTGCAACTTTCTTAGTGAACGATTGGCCGTAGGTAACTCGCAACGAGAGATATTTTCTCAACCGTTCTCTCTCTATCTTACAACTTTATGCAGCCTTTGTCACCTCGATAATGGTATCGGCCGCGATTGAGATGGTGTGCCCCTGGGCGCAACGAAAGGTTTGTCCTTCGCGTTTGACGGCGGCGGCGCAGCGCGGGCAACGCAGAATTTCATCAATCCGGCGCAGCGAAGTCGGACCTCCCACGCCGGTCTTTGCGCCCCAGATTAAGTCGTAGTCTTCTTGCCAGGGTTGTGTGCGAAGCATTTCCAGCCCCATTTCGGAGAGTTTGACTTGGAATGCCTCGGGTTTACAAGTTTTGCCGGGCAGCCAGCGAGCGTCTTTGCCGATGCGATTGGTTGTCATGAAGATGCCGCCGGGTCGCAGCACCCGAATCATTTCGCGCAATACGCGGTCGGGATCGGGCATGAATTCCAGCGCCTCCAGGGATGTTACCGCGTCAAAGGTGTTGTCCGGGAAAGGCAGCTCCCCGGCATCTTGCCACAGAAAGGTGATGCGGTCGGCCCAGTCGCGGGTCTGCTCCACGGCTTGTTGGAGCATTTGTCGTGAATAGTCCAGGGCGACCATTCTGCCGTGGTAACCGGGCTGCGCAAAGAGCGTGCGCGCCAACCGCCCGGTGCCGGCTGCCACGTCTAAGACGAGTGGATCGGGATAGAGCGCCAGAGCCCGGCTGAGCGGAAGCCCTAAGAACCATTGTTCATAGCCGGGATCATAAGCCTTGATGCGATCGTAGACACGGGCCGACCAGTCGTACAGCCGCGCCACCACACGCCGCCCCAGATACGTTCCTTCGGCAATGATCAATTGCCAGTAAAGGAAAATTCCAAGCAAAATTAGAACGGGAACGATGACGAATGCCATCACAAGACTCCGGCTATACAGAGGATCATTGTCAGCAACCAGGGAAAAATGCTTTTGTGGTACTGATCGGCATCAGGCGCGCGTAAGAGGTTCACCAATCCGGGTAGCGCTAAAAGCAGTATCCACCCGGCGGCCATCGGGTGGGTTTGCCAGACCAGAAAAGCAGCGGCCAGGATTGGCCCTGTCATCGCCCACAGTGAACTTTGTGTAAAAAAGCTTGTGAGCAAGACCACTATCAGCGCTGATAGTGCCGGCAGCCCCAGGGCTCCTCCCTCCAGGGTGGCCCCCAGCAGCCAGGGGATTCCTACCAGCGCCATCGCCGATCCACCGATGCGATTGTCGCCTCGTCCATTCTGCCACAGCGCAGACAATTGAATCCAGGTAGCCGTCAGGAGGGTGAGCAATAGGGCGGTACGCCCCAACAGAAGGCTTAACAGGATACTGAGGCAAAACGCCGTTGCTGCCTGGCGCAGCGGAGCGGCGAGTGTGTGGCTGCCCACGGCTTCCCACCAGGATCGAGCCTGCGCCAAAGAATGATGAAGTTTCGCGCCCGGTGTGTTGGGTTGCAAATAGGGCCAGAAGGCAAGCGGCGCTTCTTCTTTCCAGTCACGCCAGACGCTCAAAGGCGTAGCCCAATCGGTTTGTCTGATGGCTTGCCACAGCGGAATCCATCCGCCGATGACCAGACCGCCCATAGCAGCAAGCGTAGGCCACGGTAAGTCGTGCAACGAGGGTGTGAATGCCCACGCGCCCCCCAGGAGGGAAACCACCGGCAATACTGCCCACGGCGGGGATTGTTCGTGGACTTTGTTTTCAATCACAGATGCGTTGATGCTCTTTTCCATAACTGTGATTATACTCTATGCCGGATCCCGAAAATTGTAGATGTGATCGGTTTGCCGCCAAGTCTTCCCGCAGGCGCATGCAAACTCCGTCTGCGGTGGCGCTCCCAGCGCTTCGCCGCAACTCGGACAGCGGAAGAATTGTTCGGGGGCGGCGGCGCTTTTGCCCGCGCCATTGACGGCGCGCACAAAGATGCTCGGACTGAGTTGCCACAGATTGCCGGTCGGTTGGATCAACCCATCCAGCGCGGTGAGCAGCGAAGTCGGAATGTGACGTTTCAAGAAATCCATGCGAAAATGCGAGACGCTGCGCCGGCGCTCGCGGCGCAATCCGGCGTCTTCCAATTGTTTCTCAATCCATTGGGGGTGAAAATCGAAGTTTAATGCGACGAATTCGGCGGGCTTCTGGTCGAAGGGGGACCAGGATTGCCGGCGCAACAGGTAACGCGCAATCGCTTTGATGTTCTGTTTGTTGGCAAATTCCAGGATCAACACGCCGCGCGGCCCCAGGATTTGCGCGACGCCGCGCAGAACGGCGGGGGCGTCGGCGGCGTGGTGCAGGGTGCGAATCATTGTCACGGTGTCAAACCGGTTGGGGATAAACGGCAGGTGGTAAAAATCCGCCTGGACAAAAATGTAGCGGGGTTTGCCGCCCGGCCCACTCTCGCCCCACCGCTCTACGGCTTGCGCCAGTTGCGTGTGGGCATAATCCATCATCACTACGGTATCGTAGCCGGCGTAGAGATCGGCCAGACGCCCAAACCCGGCGCCGATTTCTATCAGCGTGCGGCCTTGCGGAGGGAGTAACGCCTGTAGAGCCACCCGCTCCACGGCGTCTTCGTAGGCGCGCTCCTGGGTCCAGAACTCGGTGCTGTACTGCGACCCCTCATAGTTGCAAATTGGTCGCTCACTCACTGGGCGCAGTCGTTTCCTTTGCCGGAAGATTGGGCAGGCTCTGCAGGAATCCGGTGATGGGGCTAAAGACGGCGCGCAGTTTGGTGATGGCCGGTCCCATTCCCGCTTCTGCCAGTTGAATTTTGACGGGAACTTCCATCACGACCGGAATGGTGGTGCTCACCGGCACCATCATGTTCAACGAAACCGGCAGGCGCATTCCTTCGGGCAGATCCAGATTGACCGTCCCATTGATGGAGCCGCCGCCGCCCGGCAGGATGAAACTTGCCGGCGCTTGCAATGGCACCGGTTCGGTCAGGATGACGTCGGTGTTTTGATTGAGGGGCAGATCGAAAACTACCGGCATGGTATCCTGGATGTTGACGAGGGTGTTGATCGTCGTCTCCCCCAGCGAGGCAAAGGCGCTGTCCAGGTCTACCAGCAGCGGCTCGGCAATCAAAGTGTTGGCGATGAGGAGCGGGATGGGCGAAACAAGCAGGACGATCACGAGAATGATGTTGACGATGAACGAGAAGATGATGGCAAAATTCTTGAAGCTCTCCCAGAATTTCTTCCGGTTTTCCTTCTTATCGGGTTCTGGTACATCGTCCGCCGGTTTTGGATCGGGCGCCGCATTCAGGGTTTGATCTGTCATTTCTCCACCTCCCCGTGGGATGATTCATACCGATATAATACCATAATTTTATATTAAATGGCAATAATGTGCAAAATTAGTGCAGGTGGGGTAGAGACGCAAAATTTTGCGTCTCTACGCGCGTCGCAACGTGCGCACCAGCCACACGCCGCCAAAAATTGCCGTGCACGTCAGGACGATGGCCGCGCCGGAGGCGATGCTGTAATAATAGGAAAGATAGATGCCCGCCACGCCGGAGAAGGCCGCAATGGCGGCGGCCAGCCCCATCATCACGGGCAGCCGTCGGGTAAGCAAAAAGGCGGTGGCCGCCGGCGTCACCAGCATGGCGACCATCAGCGCTACCCCTACGGTTTGCAGCGCCACGACGATGGTGACGGCGATGAGGATGAGCAAGAGGGATTCAAAAAAGCGGTTGGACAGGCGTAGGGTCGCCGCCAGGATGGGGTCGAAGGAAAAGACCAGGAATTCTTTGTAGAAAGCAGCCACGGTGAGCAGCACCCCGCCGCCGAAGATTCCGGTCAACAGCAAGTCCCCAGTTGAGACGCCCAGGACATCGCCGAACAGAAAATGCGTCAGGTCTACGGTGTAGCTGTCCACCGTCGAAATCAACGCGATGCCGAGAGCAAACGCTCCGGCAAAGATGATGCCGGTGGCCGTGTCTTCTTTGACTTCCGTGTGCTTGCTGACGGCGCCGATCCCCATCGAGGTCAACACGGCCGCCCCCAACGCCCACCAAAACAACGTGGCGCGCTCGCCGCCGCCGACCAGGTACCCTACTGCCACGCCCGGCAGGATGGCGTGCGCCAGAGCGTCGCCGAAGAAGGCCATCCCCCGCAGCACGACATACGTTCCCACCACGGCGCAGACGCTTCCAACCATCATGGCGGCGACCAGTCCCCGGATCATGAACGGATACCGCAGCGGTGCAAGGAGTAAGTCCAGTATTTCAGCCATGAGCGTGACCCTCGCAGGCGTCGTGATCTCCGCTGCAACACGTATCTTCCAACGCCAGAACGCCTTCGGCGACGGGCAGGAGGCGCATCTGGCTGCCGTACGCGCTCCTGAGCCGCTCTTCTGTGAATACTTCCGCCGGCGGGCCAAATCCCAACAGCCTTTGCCGGAGCAACATCACGCGGTCGAAATGCTCGGCAGCCTGGTTGAGATCGTGGGTGGAGACCATCACAGTGACGTTGCAGTCGCGCAGCGTTCGCAGAATTCTGAAGATGTCTTCCTGAGCCGGCACATCCAACCCGGTGAGCGGTTCATCCATCAGCATCAGCGCCGCTTCCTGCGCCAGCGCCCGCGCGATGAACATGCGTTGCTGCTGTCCGCCCGAAAGTTCGGAGATCTGCCGCTTTGCCAGCTCCGCGATGCCCACCAGTTCCAGGCTTTCGCGCACTTTGGCGTGGTCGGATTTGCCCGCCTGCCGCAGCAGTCCAATCTTGCCGATCCGACCCATTAGCACCACATCGCTCACCGTGACCGGAAACGTCCAGTCCACCATGCTGCGTTGCGGCACATAGGCGATGCAGATATGGCCTTCCGGGCCGTGCCCGTAAACCTTGACCTGCCCGCGCGTCGGCGTGAGGACGCCGGCCAGCGTCTTGAGCAGTGTGCTCTTGCCGGCGCCGTTGGGCCCAACCATAGCCACTTGCTCTCCGGCGCGTAGTTCAAAGGCGACGTCTTGCAGAGCGAAATGCCCGTTGTAACGCACCGACAACTCCGCGACGGCCAGGATGGGAGTCCCCGGTTGGTGTGCGACGTGTTGGACGCTGAGCGGCGTCTTCCAAAACCATTTTCGTTTCATTTAGTGCAGAGCCTCAACAATCTGGATCACATTATACCGCATCCCTCTTCCGTCGTTTTTAAATGTGTTTGCCCCAGCTTTCACCTTTTCCCCTAAACTTGAAACTGGATACATGATATAATGTCCGGCGACATTCAAGCTCTGAACGCTCCGCAGCTCTGGGGTTTAGAGAGTAGCACACAATCAACAAGGAGTTTGCCAAATGAAGCATCACGTTAAAGATTTAGAGTTGGCCCCTTCGGGCCGGCTGCGCATGGAATGGGCCGAGCGCGAAATGCCCGTCCTGCGCCTGATCCGGGAGCGCTTTGAGAAGGAAAAGCCGCTCAAGGGCGTGCGCTTGTCGGCCTGTCTGCACGTCACCACCGAGACGGGCAATCTGGCGCGGACGTTGGTCGCCGGCGGCGCGGACCTGGTGCTGGTCGCCAGCAACCCGCTGAGCACGCAGGATGACGTGGCCGCGGCGCTCGTCTCCTACGACGAAATCCCGGTCTACGCCATCAAAGGCGAGGACAACGCCACTTACTACGAACACATTCACGCCGCGCTCGACCACAAACCGCACATGACGATGGACGACGGCGCGGACGTTGTCGGCACGATGCACAAGGATCGCCGCGACGCGCTGAGCAACGTCATCGGCGGCACCGAGGAAACCACCACCGGTGTCATCCGCCTGCGGGCGATGGCGGCGGAGGGCGCGTTGCAGTGCCCCATCATCGCGGTGAACGATGCGATGACCAAGCACCTCTTCGACAACCGCTACGGCACGGGCCAGTCCACGATGGACGGCATCATCCGCGCCACCAACGTCCTCATCGCGGGCAAAACCGTGGTGGTCGGCGGCTACGGCTGGTGCAGCCGTGGTATCGCCATGCGCGCCAAGGGGATGGGCGCTAACGTCATCGTCACCGAAATTGACGCGCTCAAGGCGCTCGAAGCGGTGATGGACGGCTTCCGCGTGATGCCGATGGTCGAAGCCTCGCCGATCGGCGACATCTTCGTCACCTCCACCGGCGACATCAACGTGATTGACGGCCATCACTTCGAGATGATGAAAGACGGCGCGATCGTCTGCAACTCCGGCCACTTCAACGTCGAGCTGAACCTGCCGGCGCTGGCCGAGATGGCCACCGGCGAACCGCGGCGCATCCGCCCCTTCGTGGAGCAGTACACGCTGCCCGACGGGCGTCACATCAACATCCTGGCCGAAGGCCGCCTGGTCAACCTGGCCGCCGCCGAGGGCCATCCCAGCGCGGTGATGGACATGTCCTTCGCCAACCAGGCCCTCAGCGCCGAGTATATGCTGCTGCACGCCAAAGAGTTGGAGCACATGGTCTACTCCGTGCCCGCAGACATTGACCAGACGATTGCCCGGCTCAAGCTGCGCGCGATGGGCGTCACCATTGACGTGCTGACCGAAGCCCAGGAGAAATACTTGAGCTCGTGGCAGGAAGGGACGTAAACTTCCCGATCCTTGACAACAACAGGCGATCCAAACGGGATCGCCTGTTTTAGTTCAACAGAAGCGCTAAAAGCAGGTGTTTTTTCGAGCGGGGGTGCCCGCTCGAAAAAACATTCCCTTTTAATCCTGGCCGCGTCAGCGGCGATTTTGTGATGTGCCATTTGCCATTTTTGAAGGAGCCCGATGGCCGAATCATCTTCTATACCGCGCTCGCTTGTGGTGAGCCGGGCGCTGCTGATCCTGGCGGCGCTGCTTGGCTTTGCGACGGTGGTCGTCCGCAACGCCTGGCTCTCCGACGACGCCTATATCACGTTCCGCACGGTGGACAACTTCGTCAACGGCTACGGTCTGACCTGGAACGTGGCCGAGCGTGTGCAAACGTACACGCATCCGCTGTGGCTGCTGCTGCTCTCCGGCGTCTACGCGCTCACCCACGAAATCTTTTTCTCCGCCCTGGCGCTGTCCATTCTTATTTCGCTGGTGACAGTAGCCTGGATCGCCCTCGCAGCGCGCTCGCCGTTGTGGGGCGGGGTGGGCATCCTCATTCTCACGTTTTCCAAAGCCTTCACTGACTATTCTACTTCCGGGCTGGAGAACCCGCTGAGCCACTTGCTGCTGGCGGCGTTCCTGCTGGTCTACCTGCGCCGGGAACTGAACGCCGCAACCCTCTTCTGGCTCTCGTTCCTGGCGGCGTTGGGCATCGTCAACCGGGTGGATACGCTGCTCCTCTACCTGCCGGCGCTGGTTTACGGTGTGATCAAGGTGCACACCTGGCGCGGCGTGACGCTGGCGGTCCTGGGCATGGCGCCCCTGTTGCTCTGGGAAGGATTTTCGCTCTTCTACTACGGGTTCCCTTTCCCCAACACGGCCTACGCCAAGTTGAACTCCGGCCTGATCACGCGCGACGTCCTGGTGCGCGATGGTCTCTCCTACCTGCTCAATTCCTTCGTCGCCGACCCGCTGACCCTGACGGCGACGCTGGCGGGGATGGCGTTGCCCTTCGTTACGCGGGCGTGGCGCCAAACGCCCATCGCGGCGGGCATCGCGCTCTACCTGGCTTACGTGGTGTACATCGGCGGTGACTTTATGAGCGGGCGGTTCTTCTCGGCGGCGGTGTTGGCCGGCGTGATTTTGCTGGCGCACAGCGACGCAAGCGCCGTGAGCGCGTCACCGGACCGTCCGGCGACGTGGCCCTGGCCGTATCCGGCGGCGTTGGCGGCGGTGTTGCTGCTGTTGGGATTCGCGGCGCCCTATTCGCCGCTGCGCGCCCAGGGCGCGGTTGGCCCGCGCGCTGGCGCCGCCGGGTGGATCCACGGGCGCTACATCACCGACGAACGCGCCAACTACTACCACAACACCGGGCTGCTGCGCGCACTGGTTGTAGATCACCCGCTGCCGGATCACGACTGGGCTACCGAAGGTCGCGCTGCGCGGCTGGCCGGGCCGGCCGTCGTCCGCAAAGGCTCGGTGGGGTTCTTCGGTTACTTCGCCGGGCCGGAGGTCTACGTGCTGGACGAGGTGGCGTTGGGCAACGCGCTGTTGGCGCGCCTGCCGGTGGCCGATCCCGACTGGAAAACCGGGCACTACGGGCGGGTCGTGCCGCGCGGTTACGTCAAAACGTTGGAGAGCGGGGCCAACTGGATTGCCGACCCGCATCTGGCAACCTACTACGACGCGCTCTTCCTGGTCATTCGCGGGAATCTGTGGGACGCCCGCCGCTGGCGCGAAATCTACAAGCTCAACACCGGCGCCTACGATGCCGATCTGCAAACCTACGCCTACTTTGAAGGCGCGACATTCAGCCAGACCCTGCGCATCACCAATCCCACCGATCGCCCCTTCGTCTGCGTCTACGTCTGGAACAACAACGCCGGCGAGGTGCTGCTGCTCGACGACGCCTCGCAACGCGGGCAGGAATACACCATCGGCTGGCGCATTTCGACCGGAGGCGTGGACTTTGAGGGGACGGCGCTGCAATCGTTGATGTCCATCGGCGCGCTCACCGATGCCGAGACCCTCAACGTCGGCGTCATCTTCAGCCCCGACCGCGAACTGACGCAGCAGGACAAATACGAATATCGCTTCTGGTTCCAACTGGCGGAGGACGGAGCGTTGCGCATCAGCCTGCCGGGCAAAAGCTGGCACAGCGGCGACGCGACGCAGCAGTTCTGGCTGCCTGAGGACGTGACCGAGGTGATGGAAGTTATCCGCTAAACGAAGGGATTTTTACCGCAAAGAACGCAAAGGCCGCAGAGATTTTTCGGTTTTCTCTGCGGCCTCAGCGTCCTCAGCGGTGAATTCCTAGAAATTCACAGGGCGGCGCCCGATATGGGAGAAGAATTCCTCGCGCAGGTTGTGGTCGGTTTTGAAGCTGCCCACCATCGCGCTGGTGCTCATCCGGGCGTTGGATTTCTTCACGCCGCGCATGGCCGCGCACATGTGCAGCCCTTCTACGACCACGGCGACGCCCTTGGGATGCAGGGTATCGTTCAGAAACTCGGCGATCTGCTGCGTCATCCGCTCCTGCACCTGCAAACGCCGCGAGAACATCTCCACGATGCGCGGGATCTTGCTCAGCCCGATCACCTTGCCGTCGGGGATGTAGGCGACGTGCGCCTTGCCCAAAAACGGCAGCATGTGATGTTCGCACATGCTGTAGTAGTCAATGTCCTTCACCAAAACCATCTCTTCGTAGTGGACGTCGAAAATCGCGTCGTTGATCAGCCGCGCCGGATCCACGTGGTAGCCGGCGGTCAGCTCGGCGTACATCCGCGACACGCGCTCCGGCGTGCGCAGCAGGCCCTCGCGGGTGGGATCCTCGCCGATGGCTTCCAGGATCGCCGCCACCGCGCATTCGATCTCGCCGCTGCACGCCTGCTCGTCTACATCCAGCAGGTCATTGCGAAACGCATCGTAGTCGCCAGGTGTGATTTGTAAGGTAGGCTTGTTCATTTCATCATCCCCACTTGCACGTTGCGGAAGCGCGCCGGCGCCGCACCGTGGCCGGTATGAGCGACCTGGCCGGGCTGGCCCTTGCCGCAATTGGGCGTGCCCCAAACCACCCAGTGATCGGCGTCGCAGATGGCGTCGCAGCCGGCCCAGAATTGCGGCGTGATGCCGGTGTAGGTGGCGTTCTTGAGAATCTGGCCGAGCTTGCCCTTCTTGATCTCGTAGGCCAGCTCGACGCCGAACTGGAAGTTGAGCCGTTTGTCGTCAATGCTCCAGCTGTTGTTGGTGATCATGTAAATCCCATCGTCGGTATCGGCAATCAAGTCGTCCAGCGTCCACGTCCCCGGTTGCAGGCTGACGTTGGTCATGCGGATGATGGGAATGCGATTCCAGCCGTCGGCGCGCATGGAGCCGTTGCTGCGCTCCGGCGCCCGGCCATTGATCTGCCGCAACTGTTGCGCCGTCTCTCGCGAGGTGAGATACCCCACGAACATGCCGTCTTTGATGATGTCCGTCCTTTGCGCCGGCACCCCCTCGTCGTCGTAGCCAAAGGTGCCCAGGCCGGCGGGAGTCACGGCGTCGGCGGTGATATTGACGACGTCGGAGCTGTAGCGGAAATTGCCGAACTTCTCCGGCGTGAGGAAGCTCGTTCCGGCGTAAGCAGCCTCGGTGCCGAAGACGCGGTCCAGCTCGATGGGGTGGCCACACGACTCGTGAACCTGCAACGCCAGCTGCGGTCCGTCGAGAATGATCGTCGTCACGCCGCTCGGACATTGCGGCGCGCGCAGCAGGGCCACCACTTCCTCGCTCATACGCCGGGCGTTGCCCACCAAATCCCACTGCTGGATAAACTCGTAACCTGCCGTGCCCTGATGGCGCCCGAACGAATTGGGATACGAACGCTTCTGCATTTCGCCGTCGGCGACGGCCACGACTTCCAATCCCAGGCCGCTCTCGACGATTTCCTGCTCAATGAAGCTACCCTCGGTGCTGGCAAACGTCTTGTTCTCGCGGATGGCGGTCATACTGGATATCGCGACGGCCACGCCGGGAACGGCGCGCGCCTCCTTGTCGGCTGCCAGCAGCAACGAAACCTTGTCGTTGAGCGGCACCGTGAACGGGTCAATCTTCACCGGCGTGCGGTACGTGTCCACGTGCACTTCCGCCGGCCCCAGCGCCACGTCGGCCCGCTTGGCGAGCGCGCTGGCTTTGGCGATCTGCACGGCCAGCGCCGTCACCCGATCCACCTCGGCGGGTTCCAGGCGATGGCTGCTGGCGAAGCCCCACGCGCCATCGGCGATCACCCGCACGCCAAATCCCTGCGTGCCGTCCAGCTCCAACCACTGCACGACACCATTCTTAACGCCGATAGTTTGCGTCTCACGGCGTACAACACGAACATCGGCGTAGGTTGCGCCCTGCACCTTCGCCAAATCTAATGCGCGGTCGGTTAAATCTCGCATCTTGCAATCTCCTCAAAATAACGTTGAAACGTTGGAACGTTTTAACGTTCAAACGTTAAAACTGTGTCGTCCCGGTGAAACGGAATTCGCCCAGTTTGGCCGCCGGGGCGCACCAGGCAAAGTTGCCCCACCCGCTCTTGACTAGTTTCATCTCCGCGCCGAGCATCTCCGCCGAAGCGAACGCTTCGAGGATGCTCTGGGTAAAGCGCAGGTTTTTGATCGGGCGGACGATCTCGCCGTTCTCAATGAGGAACGTGCCATCGCGCGTCATACCGGTGAAGACGGTTTGGATCGGATGGACGGGGTTGGTGTAATGGAAGCGCGTCACCCAGATGCCGCGTTGGGTGGAGGCCAGCATTTCCTCCTTTGTGGCATTACCGGGCGCCATGAAAAGGTTGACCGGGACCGGGCCGATCGCGTTGGGCGCCGGCCAGCTATGGCCGGTCGAAACCTTACCCGGTTCGCGCCCCGCCGTGAACGAGTCGTAGGCGACAGCTTTGGCGACGCCGTTTTCGATAAACATCACGCGCTGCTTGGGCACGCCCTCAAAGTCGAAAGGCCGGATCAACCCGCGCGGGTCGAGGCCGTCGTCCCAAATCGTGATGGCGTCGCCGGTGATCTTCTTGCCGAAGTTGTTGCACATAAAGCTGCGGCCTTCCTGCAAGTCCAGCGCCCCGAACCCCAACATTGCCAGCGTGAACATCATATCCGTCATCGCTTCTTCTTCCAGGATCACGGTGTACGTTCCCGGCTCGACCTCGCCGGGATTGCGGCTGCGCAGCGCTTTGTCCACCGCCACACGTCCCACCGATTCCGGGTCGAGCGCCGTCACATCCATGGATGTGTCGCTGGCATAACCGGAACTGTCGTCGCCCATGATCACCGTCACCAGATGCGCCGCCGTCCCGCAATGATAGGCCGAGACGCCCAACGAATTGGCGATCAGGAGTTCGTCCACCGCCGTCGAAAACGCTCCGGCAGCCTGTAAGCCGTTTTCGTGCGAGAGCTTACAGATCGCGGCGACCCCACGCGCGCGCTGCTCCGGCGTGCAATTCGCCGTCGTCGCAAAATAAGCGGCGTCGGTTTCCTGCACCGGCAACGGTGCCGGCATCGAGTGAAATTCGGGGTTGTCCTCCTGGAAGCGGGCCACCGTCTCGGCGGACTCGATCACCTTGCGCAGCGCCGCGTCGCTCAGGTCGTTCCCCGACGCGACGCCGGTCTTCTTGCCGAAAACCGCGCGCACCCGCACCGACACGTCCATCTCGGAAACATTTTGGTGAATCGTGTTCGCGGCAAACCGGGTCAACTGCTCGTCAGTGCCGGAAACCAGCACTTCGGTCTGATCCGCGTGCGAAAAGGACAGCAAGCGGTCAGCAATGGATTTCAAAGCTTCTTTTCCAAGCACGTGCTCATACCTCCTTCATCAAAGAGTCTCAAGTCAAAAGTCTAAGGTCGAAAGTCAAGGGTTGCAAGTTGAAAGTTTCAAGTTGCCAAGGGTCTCAAGTCAAAAGTCTACGGTCGAAAGCCAGGGGTTTCAAGTTGCAAGTTGAAAGTTCCAAGTTGAAGAGTGTCACAGTTGCCGGGGAAGTGTGACGTTATCCGGCGGCGGAGCGCGACTCGCCGCGGCTCACGCCGCGCATCGTCACCGCTGCCAGCGCAAAGAAAATGACCGGCATCAGCAATACCAGGCCGTAGTTGCCGGTGCGCTCGATGGCAAAACCGTTCAGCGCGGGTCCGGCAATCGCGGCGGCCTGCGATGCGATGTAATAGAAACCCGTATACGTGCCGATGTGGGTGTCGTTCGGCGCCGTGTCCACCACCATCGGCAACGAGCTGATGTTCACCAACGCCCAGGCGCAGCCGCCGATCGCCAGCGCCGCGCCGATCACGTAAAGGTTGGGGAAGAGGTACCCGATCAACAACAGGCAGGCAAAAGTCACCAATCCGATGGTGATGGCCTTGCGCCGCCCGATGCGCGCTGCGATATAACCGCTGGGCACAGAAAAAAGAATGAACGTGATGTAAGAAATGCTCGACAACAGCGCCGCCTCGTTCTCTTTGATGCGCAGAACGCTGACGCCATAGGACGTGAAAAACGTTTCGATGGCGTTGTAACCGACAAACCACAGGAAGATAGAGAGCATCAACAAAATCAAGCTGCGCTGCGCCTCGGTGGAAAGGCCGCGCCATCCTTTCAGGGCGCGCTTCCGTTCCTCCGGCTCGCGCTCTTCGGGGGCGTCGGTTAATTCGCGGGGTTCCTGCACAAAGAAGAACAACATCACCACGGCGATTGCTGTCAACACGCCGGCCACCGCAAAAGGCATAGCGGTGTTCAGCCGGTACAGCGTCGCGCCGACCAGTGTGATGATCACCGCGCCGACGCCGCCCATCAGGTTGATGATGCCGTTGGCCTGGCTGCGCAACGGCGAAGGCGTCAAATCGGGCATCAACGAGATGATGGGGGTGCGGAAACAGGCCATCGTCAACAGGAAAACGCCGATCGTGATCATAAACCAGGCAAGATTACGCCCCAACGCTGCCGTCTGCCCGCTCAATGCCAGCGGGATGGACTGCACCACAAACGGAATCAAAATAAAAGCGGCGATGGAGACCGGCGCCAATGCCAGAATAAAAGGCTTGCGCCGTCCAAAGCGCGTCCAGATGCGATCGCTCCACATTCCGATCAACGGCAACAAGAACAACGCAACGACGTTATCCAACGTCATAATGACGCCGGTCAACCCCGTGCCAAAGCCAAAGCCGGACGTAAGCGTCGCGGTCTCAAACGCCGGGTTGCCCGCCTGCAAGAAGATAGGGACGTAGTCGTTGTACAGCTTCCACATCACGCTGATGCCGAAAAAGCCAAAGCCAATGAGGAAGGTCTTGCCGTAATCCAGTTTTTGAGGATGATTTTCCATAATGAAGGCCTTTCTGGTGAGAATTTGATCAAATCACTTGCCCGTGTAGTTGTAGCACGAAACCGCAAACGAGCAAACCGGCGAATGTTGGAGAAAATTCAGGACAGATTGGAAACTCGCATGTTACCTTTCCCCCACAAATGCAATAATAAAGAATAGCATCCAACAACGTCCAGAACTCAAATACCTGACAAGGAACAACGCTTTTGAAAGACACTTACAACGAGTGGGACGACGCTCGCTTGGCCAAAACTGCGCGTCGCGACCCGCTGGCCTTTGATAGCTTGTATCGCCGGTACGTGGAGCGCATCTTCCGTTATTGTTATGCACGCACAAACGACCGGCCTGACGCGGAAGATTTGACGGCCCAGGTTTTCCTGGCTGCTTTGGAATCCCTCGGAAGTTACCGCGAACGGGGCAATTTTGCGGGCTGGCTGTTTACCATTGCCCGCAACGTCTGTGCACAACATCACCGCACGCGTTATACGCACCCGGAACTCGAATTGGACGAGAGTTGCCCGGTCATTGGTTTTCCCAATGCGCCGGCAGGTCATGCAGACCTTGAGCAAGCGGCCATTCGCCGGGGAATCCTGGAATGCATCCGGCGCATCTTCAAACATCTCGGCCGCGACCAACAAGAAGCTCTGCACCTGCGTTTTTGGGGCGGCCTGACCGCCGCCGAGACGGCGCAGGTGATGGATCGCCAAACCGGCGCCATCAAGATGCTGGTCTGGCGAAGTGTCAACGATTTGAGAAAGCGATGTATCCATGACGACTGAAGACTTCAACGAAAAAGAACTGGCGGATTTGCTGGATGCCTACATGGAACAGGCTGCAGATGCCAAAAATGCCGGCCCCGGTATAGCGAACGCGGCCCTTACCGCAGACTTGTTGCGCGAAGATGTCCAAACCACACAAGCCACCCCGGCCTTCGTCGCCACGCTCTCTGCGCAACTGCGCGACGCTCACGCATCCCGAACGATGCCGGTATGGCAACGGATCACACAAACGCTCACCGAGTTGTTCAAACCCGCGAAAGGAAAAACCATGACACGTCTCACCTGGGGATTGACCGTCCTCTGTTCGGTCGTCGCGACGCTGCTGGTCGTTCTGCTGACACAGCCACGAAAGCTAACCACCCGCCAAATCCTGGCCGAAGCCGCCGAAGCAACCTCGCGCCGGTCGGGAATGGTGGAGCACATCATCGTCGAAATTCGCCTCAAGAACCTTGCCGAAAATACGGAAACTGCATACATCCTGGAAGAATGGCAGGCAATCGGTGCTGCTATGGACGGGAATTTGATCACCACCGGGCGCGCCACAGCCCATTACGCCGCCGGCGACGATGCCCTGACTCGGCCACTCTCGTGGGCCTACGAAACCTGGGACAAGGCTTGCTTCCTGGACTTGCAAGACTATCCCAATATCTATCGCGACGCTAACACCGACGCCGCCGGCTGCGTCTCGGTGGAGCAAACCGTGCGCCTCTACATCCCCGGCCCGATCGGCCAACCCGCTGAGGCCAGCCCGCAAGCCTGGATTAGCCGCTTACAGGCCAGCGGCGATCCCCTGGTTTATCAAAAAGATACCTTCAATGAGCAACTTGTCTACCGCCTGAGCGAAGTTCGCGAAGATGCAACGCTGACCCTTTACGTGGATCGCGAGAGCTATCTGCCGGTGGGTTTTGTAGCCCAGACGCCCAATTATGTCTTGACGCAAAGTGTGCGCATCTACGAAGTCAAACCTCAGGATGCCTTCTCATCCGATCCGTTTGCCTGGCCGCCTGCAACGCTGGCAGATGGTTTCCAGGCTTTGCCACGTCCTTAAGAATGCTGCCCTGAAATGTTTTTGTTTGTGAGCGTGGCCCGCAAACAAAAACATTCCCCTTGTTACCTTTCCCTACTGAACGCAATATGAAAAAAAGAAGGTGTTTTTCGTGCGAGGGTGCCCTCGCAC
>DAOUFX010000066.1:0-2675 GCA_034429675.1 Anaerolineae bacterium
GGAATGTGGGAAAAGGCTTTAGAACGCGCCGAGCTCAGATGCGCTGACCCGGCCTTGCTCATTGCACTTGCCAAAATGCGCAATGAGCTCTACGACATTCGCACTCTGGCTTCTGCTGCCCGCGACGGCGAGTATGCCGGCAGACGCTACATCGTCTACGACCCGGAACGAGACGACTGAACTACATTCACCGGCCGGCGTACATATCTCGGCCGGCGCAAAGGAGGAACCTGACATGATCCAAGTTGGCTCTTACGTCGCCTGGGGCAACGGCAAGATGGGCGTCGTCCACCACATTTCTGATGACGGCAAAATCGCCTACATCCGCGAATGCGAAACCCGCGAGATTTTCGCCGTGGCCGTCACTAAACTGCGCGTCATCAACCGTGTTGCCACGGCCTGAATCATTCAAAATGCTCTCTTCTTCTCTGTGTTCTCTGAGTTCTCTGTGGCATTCCTGATGAGGAGGTGAATATGTCCACAAAAACCGGAGTCTACCCGTTAGTGTGCGCCACGTGTCACTGCACCGTGTGCGTCATCAACGTCGCCGAATTCGCGGCGATGGTGCGCGATGGCGAGGCCTACGTTTGTGACATCTGCATGGAAGTCGGACCGGAAGACACTATCGAAGTCATCCTCGAAACCGCGCCCGAAGGCGAATGGGCCGAGATTACCATGCAAACCATCGCGGCCGGCGTCGCCGAGCCGGTGCCGGCCTGAAGAAAGGAGAAAACCAATGTTTGAAGCTATTCGATCCCTGATCCCGCCCAAGCGCAGCGCGGACTACGCCTACCAGATGGGCTGGGACTGCGAAATCAACGGCGCGACCGAAGAAAACTGCCACTTCTCCATCTTCTCCAGCCAAGAAAACGCCGCCGCCTGGAACGCCGGACGCCGCGCCGCTGCCGAAGCCAGAGAAAACACGCCCCCTCCCCTCATCACCCGTCCGGCGCGCCGATCCGTCAAATTACCGATTCACGATTCTTGATTCGCTGATTCGCTATTCGTAATTCGCTATTCGCTATTCACCATTCGCCACACTGATTAAGGAGGCACATTATGGGACAAATCATCGCTATCGCGAACCAAAAAGGCGGGGTGGGCAAAACCACCCTCGCCGTTCACCTCGCTGTCGGCGCCGCGCGCCGCGGCAAGAAAGTCGTGCTCATTGACGCCGATCCGCAGGGGAACGCCACGTCCTGGCTGATGGACGGCCACCAGGACGGCGGAATGTACCGGCTGTTGGTGCTCAAAGACGCGCCGGTCAAACTCGTCAGCGGACTGGTCAACTGGGGCATCGCGCTGCTGCCCGGAAATTACGAGACTGGCCAGGCCCTGGCGATGTTGGGCGCAGTTGGAAGACTCAACGAAATCCCGACCCGCATCCGCCCCTTCGCTGAAGTCGCCGACATGGTCATCATGGACATGCCGCCCTCGCGGATGGCCGGATTCAACGAGTTATTGCTTTCCGCCGATTGGGTCATCACCCCCACGCAGCTCGAACGCCTGGCGCTCGAAGGCGTGGGGTTGATGGCCCAGGCCGTGGCTTCGCTGGGCGATCACCCGCGCCTGATGGGCGTCGTTCCCAATATGACCCGCAATACCCGCGAACATAAAGCGCAGATGGACGACCTGGTGACAAACTTCGGCGGAGCGGTGTGGCCACCGCTGCCCTTGACCGTGCGCGTCGCCGAGTCGGCCAGCTTCGGCACCACCGTCTACGATCTCTGCCCCAACGAGCCGGTCACCACCGTGATGAATTCCGTCGTGGGACGGATGATGGAGGTCCTATGGCCGAGCGCAAACGTGTAGGCGGACTCAGCAAAGTTGACCCGGCCGTCGCGGCCTGGCAGACCGGCGCCGCCGAGAATCCGGCTACTCTCACTGCCAAACAAAAGAATGATCGTAAGCGGATTCGCATCTATGTGGACATCACGCCGGAGCTTAAAGGCGCCCTGGAAGTCATCGCCGGATGGAAGCATGGGGAAGACACCAGCATTAGCCAGGTCACCGAAATGCTGCTGACCTTCGCGGCATTGGCTTATCAACGTGGCGACGCCGAGCTGGCCGCCGCTTTTCGGGATGGCAAAACTCATGCCAAAACCCCCAGATTCACATGGAACCTGGAAGTGCCAGAATCGTGGGTGACAAAACTGGAGCAATTTTCACCCTACGGCAAAGATGGCGGCAAAGATAACGGCAAAAATGAGTTTGCCGTCTAGTTTGCCGTCATATTTGCCGTAAACGGCAAAGTTTGACCTTGTAGAACGCACCAGGAGCAACGCAAAAATGACCAGGGGTATAAAGCAACAGACCTACTTCAAAGAAGCCGCCAGCAGCCATTCGGCCTTTAAAACAAAGGGGCCGGATAAGGGGCGGGACCCTATCCGGCCGATCGAAAGGAGGGTAACCTTCGCCTATTGGCAAGGCGACCTTGCCCAACATTGTACCCTGAAATGTCTTGCTGGCAAGGCGCTTTTTCAACTTCTGCAGCCCGTAGGGCTTCGTGGGATTGGCCCTGTGGCTTTAGCCCTGGGTCCTTTTCAACCCAAAACGGGCGCAATTGCTTGCGCCCGTTCGGTAGAGATTTGTTTTCCGGACTTGTCTCTACCTCTCAGTGTACTTCAGAGAGGTGAATATGCAAACCAGAGAGGAACTTTTGCAACAGTTTGCCG
>DAOUFX010000067.1:0-23524 GCA_034429675.1 Anaerolineae bacterium
CCGCCGGGCAGCGCGCCGTACTCGTAGCCGTGCTGCTGCGAGAAGACGACCAGCGTTCCGCCGTGACGGGTGTATTCTTCCAGACGCGCGCGGAACGTCGCGTCGGTTTCCAGGCCATTCAGCCCTCCGGACGGTATGATCAGGACAGGAAATTGTTGTGCCGTCTCCGCGGGATCGAAGTAGATACTCACCGGCCAGGTGTCTTCGCCGGCCAGTTTCACCAGAGTTGCGGCGGCGGATGCGTAGCCCCGCTGCAAGATCCCTACGGACACCCCTTCGCGCGTTCCTTCCGGTAGCGTCACGGGCAATGGCTGAGATGTTGCGTTGGAAACGTTATCATCAGGCGCAGGTTCACCGGGCGGAGGGCCGCCGCGGGGTTGACCTGGATAACACTTGTCAAGAGGCCCCTTGATGAACGCGGCATTCCCCGCGCGGTCCCAGGCGATGAACCGCCAGGTGCGCAACTGCCATGCCGGCACAAATTGGAAGCCTGCCCACATCGGCACGGTGGGGGACACCGTCGTGGTAGTCGTAGTGAAGCCCATCCGGACGGCGGCGACCCCCGAATTCAGGTCCCTTGCCGTTGCCATGATAGTGGCGCTCATGGGGAATCGTTCCTGGATGCAGGCGTACACGAATGGTGGTTTTTTGTCTTCGGTGTGCGTGAGTTTGAGGGTGTAGTCATATTCGATACGATGATATGAATCAAGATTGGAATGGGGATAACTGATGGGATGATAACGAAAATAGGAATTCTCCATGATTATCAGGACAACCTTGCTGTATTGACCTCCGAGTGTGTACTCAAGGGTATAGTCTTTAGATAAATATAACGGAACATCCACGTCCTGAATACGCCAGTTCCCACTCGACTCTTGTAATAACAACCGTATCTTCAAAGAGTCAGCTAAATTGATGACAGGATCTGAAAGCGGCAACTCGCCGCGGAATGGTTGAAATTTGAAAGCAGCTTTGAGCACAACACCATATGCCGGGAGACTTTTGCTCGTTACCTCAATATACTCTGCTCCCAATCCATACACTTTGCCGCTGCCACTAGCGGTGCCTCCGACGCTGAGAGTATGTTTATGAGTTAATGACACGACTTCAGCAACTGTTGTGCCCCAGTTATTGTTGCCCCAATCCGTCTGTTCATAACCGTATATTGCATCCTGATAAAGATAATTGGCCGTCGCAAAGTCCCTCAATGCCTGATTCAATCCTACGAGATCATCAATTTGCGAGAAAGGGTCGTCGGGATCTTGTTCTATCGCCTCGAACACGTCCTTTATAATGTCAGATTGACTATTCCCTTGATGCTTGACCAAGGATAAAGGAAAGACTACTGCTCCATATTGCCGGTTTGTCACGCCAATAATGCCATAAGACAACGGCTGGTTTATGGTTTGACGAAATTCATTGACGAAATATCGATCATGTCTTATTAGAGATGAATCTACTGTTCCGGGGGCCCAACTCGCGGTAGATTCTATAAGCCACAAATCTCTCAACATCAATTTGGGTGCGTTGACGGCCCATTGGTTCAGATTGGCTTCTAAATCATAACCCAAATAGTTGTATTGGACGAGATGAAAAAGTTCATGCATAGCGGCAGAACGCAAGGATCCGTCGGATGCGTTTAGAGCATTAAGGATCCAGATCTGTCCACCATAGGCGAGCCCAGGGGGATACATTGAAAAGTTCATAGACACTTTAAAAGGATTTGCCTCTACGTGAACTGTGATCAACTGATCTGACCGTCCTGGAGTCGCCGGCGGCATTTTGAAGTGGGAGGCGTAGACTGGCCAGGCGTCTTCGAGGGCGTTGGCGATGACGTTAATATAGTTTGCGCCATCTGTACCTTGCTTATCATTGGGGTAATCTGGATCAGTTTTGTCCGTATACCATTCGATACTGAAATGTGGTGTCTGTGTTGTGGACATAGCCTTTTGGATGAAAAAGTAATTTAGATTGTACTCGCCAAATATGAGACCTTCGTACCGAATATGAGTCGGACTGATTATCTCTGGAGCTGTAGGTGGCGGGTCTTCTGGGTTAATGTCGGGGTTCGTGTTATATGCTTCGGCGCTTACAGCTTGATAGCCTGGAAGAAGTAAAAGTTCAATATCACATGTAGCTGAAACAGTTGATAGGTTGAGTGAGGCGGACCATTTTCCATCTTGGGTGCATTTTGTCGTCGTGTACATGCTATTGCACGTAATCTGAATATCCATTTCTGGCACTGCACGACCATGTTCAGTAGAAACAGTGCCGCCAAATTGATATGGATATGTAGTTTGTTGTGACGGCTTTGCTATAACTACCGCTAGACCGGCAATTAATGGAACCAATGTTGCTATGACGCAGATGATAAGTTTAGAGATTTTCCGAAACATTGTGTTTCTCCTTAAGGATGGGAATAGGATGATTTGAAGAGAGCTTGTATCCTGTTCTGCTCTAAGATCAAGCCTACTGATCATCTCCCAGAGCGTAAAACACATCTATTGTGTATAACCAACGATTCCTGGCTTGAAAGAAATAGTCACCATGGATATAAACGAAAGCTATATCCTCGCCAGAAACGCGCATGTGCTCCAGGACTGCATCAAAATCTGTATGCGCTGTCGGCCATTGCCATTCAATAAGATGAGTTTCGCCCGGCGCAAGTGTTATTTGAGTTTCATAGGTGTGTTCATCCGACCAACGTTCTTCGCCCGAAGCAACCGGGTATTCTGCGCCTGGCGGAAGATTCCATTCCACAATGTGCACATCCATAGCCGCTGCATCTCCCCCATCCAGTGTAATCGGACTATCGGAAATGTTGCGTATCTGCCAACGCACCTGCACAGGTTCGCCGTACTGATAGTCACGTTTATCCGTGCAAATCTGCAACTCCAGGTCGCCGGCGGCGCGCTGCTCTCCAGCGCAGTTGCCACTCAATTGATTCGCAGTCGGGATTGGAGATGGCTGATCGGGAAGGTATTTCACGCTGAACCAATAGAGTCTTTCATCATCGGGTTCATACCGAACTATACCGTCGAAAAACACACTCGACGGCGCCGGCCACTTTGGAAATAACTTGGTGAGAAAGGCTTGTTCCGGTATCCAGCGCCACTCAATCGTATAGACTGACCCTGCTTCAAGAGTTATCTTGGTCGCGGCAGTTGATTGGTTTTCCTCAGACCAATAGCGATAGCCTTGGTGTCGAATATCTATGGCCGGTTTGTCTCCGCCATCAAGCGTCTCCGCTTTATTTGCCATGTTGGTCAGCGTGAAACTGATCTGAACAGGCTCGCCATATTGGTATGTAGCTTTATCAGTACATAGCGCGTATTTCAACTCAGTCAGATCTATGGTATCTGTCAAACATTGTGCTGCCGGAGCTTTTGGTTTACATGCAACCAACACACATACGACACCTACAACTATCCCCAATATCCACATGGATTTACATTTCATTGTGATACCGCCTTTCATCGAAATGGTTACTAACTTTATTGACGAGCATCTCGTAAAGTTCGCGAGAGTTTTTAGTGGCCATGATTCCACCGAATATTCACGACTGGTGCAACATTCGCCACGTTTACGACCAGCCTATCCGCAGCGCTCAAGCCGGTGGTATCTATCACCGTCAACGTGACGGTGAACACACCGTTGTCGCCGTAGGCGTGGGTGGGACTGAGAGTTCCGAAAGCGGTCGAACCGTCGCCGAAATTCCACAGGAGGGTGTGCCCGGTGGGCGTGTCGGTATCCGTGATCGCGCCGCTGAAGCTCAGCAGGTCGCCTTCGGCGGCGTTCCGGTCGCTGCCGGCGTCCGCCTGCGGCGGCTGGTCGTCCGGCGCGGCTTCATCAACGTGGATGTAATCGTTGAGCGCCAGGGCGTCGCTGCCCGCCGGGCCGCTCACGCTCAGGCTGACGTCGTACTCGCCCGGCGCGGTGTAGACGTGGGTGGGGTTCTCCAGCGTGCTGGTTATCCCATCGCCGAATGCCCACAAATAGGTAGTGATGGTCCCCTGCGAATAGTTGGTGAAGGTCACGCTCAACGGGGCGCTGCCTGTCACCGGCGCGGCGCTGAAGAGGGCCAGCGGCTCGCGCAGCGCCTGGATTTCCGCCGCGCTCAGCGCGCGGTTGTAGACGCGCCAGTCGTCCATCAGGCCGTCGAAGGGGTAGTAGGCCGCGCCGTTGTAGGTGGTCGCGCCCAACACGAAGGGCGCCGTGCCGGCGTAGAGGGTGTTGTAGGTGAGCGTGCGCGTGCCGCAGGCCGTCCCGTCGCAGTAGAGGGTCAGCCGTTGCTGGGCAGCGTCGAAGACGGCGGCGACGTGGCGCCACGTCCCGGTGGAGAAGGTGACGGAACCGTAGACGGCGTCGCGCGATTCGCTGTAGGCGCCGTCCGGCGAGACCGCGAAGCGCAGGTAGCCGCTGCTCAACAGTTCGAGACGGTAGGAACGGTTGTTCACCGTCCCGTAGGCGTACTTGCTCACCAGGCTCATGTTGGCGCTCACCGATTCGGGGCGAATCCAGCCGGCCAGAGTCAGGCTGCCGGTGATGGCCAGTCCTTGCTGCAGGCTGTGGGCGATGGAGAGGGATTCGGTGGCGTCGCGCTCGAAATCCGCCGCCCGCGAGATCACGCCGGTGGCGTAACCCACGGTGTTGTTGTCGGTCAGGTGATTGCCGCGCCCGGAGACGTCGTAGCGCGTCCCGCTCGTTTCGTCCAGCGGCCAGGGGCCTTGTAGACCCACTTCCTGCGTGGGCGTCGCCGTGACGGCGATGTACGCCGCGCGCGTCAGGCTGTGCGCACCGTCCGGCCCGCTCGCGGTCAGGGTGACGCTGTAGACGCCGGCCTGGGCATAGAGGTGGGTGGGCGAGATGGCGGTGCTCGTACTGCCATCGCCGAAATCCCAGAGGTACGCGGTCAGTTCGCCGGCCGGGGTGGAGGCGTTGCTGAAGGTCACCGGCAGCGGGGCGTAGCCCGAAAGCGGCGTCGCGCCGAAGACCGCGCCGACGACGTTGTAGAATTGCAGGTAGATTTCGTAGCCCCATTCAAACACGGCGAGCGCCTGCCCCAGGGTGGGCGCGGGCGCCAGAGCCAGGCCTAGCGACCAGTTGCCGTTCTCGCCCAGCAGTTCGTTCGCGCCGTGGAGGCTGCCGTCGGCGGCCACGCGCTGGCCGTAGAGCGCGCCGCGCCCGAGGCCGCTGCGGGTGTCGTCCCAGGTCACCAGGAAGTCGCCGGTGCCCGTGATCACGGTCGCCAGCGGTGCGCGCTGCAGATAGGCGGCGGCGCCGATGACGAAGTTGCCGCCGGTGAGGGCGCCGCTCGCGTCCAGGCGTTGCCCGTAGACGTCGTCGTTGCCGCTGCGCCGGTCGTCCCACACCACCAGCGCTGTGCCGCCGTCCGGGTCAATCGCGACCTGCGGCAGGGTTTGGTAGGCGCTGTCCGTGGTCAGGGGCAACGAGACGTTCGGCAGCGACTCGTCGGCGGCCCTCCCGCCGCGCCCGGGGAATTGAAGGAAGCGAAGGACAACGCCTCGGGCGCCGGGCGCATTGACCTTTACCGCGCGTTGACCAGCTTTGGCGTCACCGGCGTGATACAAGCGTCTGAGGGTGGCCCGGTGAAAGTTGATTTCCTTAATTGTCGTATTCCTACAGTGTTTAGTAATTCCTCACTCGATCCAATGAAAGCGACTTTGTATTGGGATGATGCGAATTATGATCCTGGGATGCGAGTGTTTTTCTCGGGTGGTTCCACGTATGTATCTGATACATCTATGAGTAGACTGTACTACAATCCGCCGAAGCCCATTAACCAACTTGTGGTTGCCAGACCTCGCGACCCACGGATTGGTACTGATGAAGCCTGGAATCTCGCCACTAATTATCCCCCGGTCTTGCAATCTTTGGATGGACGGCCCTATGGCTACTACTTCGCCGATACGGTCTGACCGCCCGGTGTTCTCATCCCCTACACGGTGACCGTGCCTATCACCGGGAATCACGATGCGCTTCGCGTCGTGACGTATCAGGCCGATCCCAACGACGCAGCCCTCCTTTTTCTATCCGATCCCAATCTTGCGAGTCAGGGCACGTTTACCCTTTCTAATGTTGCGGTCAAACAACTCGTGTCGCCCTATTCGCCGACGAGCGGCAGTTGGGTGCTGGGCGTCTACAACCTGAGCGGCAAGCCGCTTTCGGCTACCATCGCCAGCAATTATCCTTTCGATTTGGATGTTTACCACCCCACGACCCTCTACCTCCCGCTCGTGGTCAGGCAATGGCCGCCGGTACCTGAGACGCCGGTGTTGAATCGCATTGTCAATCCCGATTACTCCCGCGATTATGATGTCACTTGGAGCAGTGCTGCGCGCGCCGACAGTTATACCCTTGAGGAGGCGACCGACGTTTTTACCGATGCGGTCGCTCGTTATACCGGCCCAAATATTACCTGGTCCGCCGTTAATCATGACACAGGCAGTTTCTATTACCGCGTCAAAGCTTCCAATGTCTGGGGTGATAGTTTGTGGAGTAATGTTTGGGGTGTTGTTGTGCTTTGTCCAAATCTTTTGATCAATGGCGACTTCGCGGCTGGTTTGCCCGGCGATCCGTGGGAGCAATATTCCAACCATGGCCATAATCTTATCTCGCAAGACTTCCTCGATGATCGCTGGGGCGCCTATATGGGGCGCTTCAATGATGCAGAAGAGTCGATACAGTAGTCCTTTGTCGTTCCTGCCGGTGTGGATAGAGTTGGTCTCGATTTTGGTTGTTTTATCACCACCACTGAAGTGGCGGGCATTCCTTTCGATACTATGACGTTTGTAGTACAAGACTCTTCAGGACAACCCGTTTGGGGGCCATTTCAATATTCCAACCTGAATGCTGACTATCGCCCGATTGGGACAGCGGGTACTATTCGCGATCTCGCTTCTCGGGCCGGGTAAACTCTCTGGATTCGCTTTGAGACTACTACTGATGGCAGCAATCCCACTCAATTCTTTGTGTATAGGGTTTCCATCAGGCCGAGGGAATGTGTTGATACGTTCGGCGATGCCGACAACAATGTCGTCGGTGAAGATGTCCCTATCATCAATTTTGTTACCCCTATGCCTCCCGCGCCGTAGCCATCCACGAATCCACCCACGAATACCCGAATGGCCGCCAATCTCATTCGAGTATTCGTGTCCCCATTCGAGGATGGCCGCCCCTCCTCATCTGCTCATGGCGCCTCCCCTTTTTTCAGGTATAATCCCCCGTTATGGAAAACTGGTCACTCTCTTGGATTGAGGCGTTGTCCGGCGGGCTGTCCGGGCCGGCGCGGCTGCGCGTTCAGGGCCGCAGTATGCTTCCCACGTTGCGCCCCGGCGACGAGGTGCTGGTCGAGCCGGCCACGGCCGACGCGCTGGTTCCCGGCGATTGGGTGGTGGTCGCGGGCGCTCCCGGCGGGTTCCTCCACCGCTTCCTCGGCCGTCGCGGCGATTGGGTGCTGACCAAGGGCGACGGCCGTTTCTCCCTCGACCCGGCGTGGCCGGCGCAGGCGGTGCTGGGCCGCGTGACCACTGCCTGGCGCGCGGAGCGCTGCATCTATCGCCGCACCGCCGGACGGATGCGCCGCGAGCGCTGGCTGGCGGCGGGCCATCGCGCTTTGGGCCGCACGTGGGGTCTTTTGCGCCGCGTCAAGGCGCTGTTGCTGAGTGTGTTGCTGGTCGCGTTGATGGCTTCAGGGGTGTACGCCGCGGTGACGTTATCTCAAGTTTATACGAAGTTGGAGGGAAAGACTGTCGTCGTGTATTGGGTGACCGGCAGCGAGACTGATAACTCAGGATTCCATGTTTTGCGACGTGCGGAGGGTGACGCCGATTATGACGACATATCCGGCTTCGTGGGGAGCAAAGACGATGGAGCGGGCGCTGTATACACCTATCCGGATGATTCCGTAGATGTTGGTGTTATTTACTATTATCTTATAGAAGATCACCCTGCCAACAACGGCGCTCACCAGAAGTTCTATGATAAAATCGTGACTGGCACCTTGCCCATGGCTACCGAAGAACCGACAGGCGAAACCACGCCAACCAACACCCCAACGCCCTCGCCTACTCCCAGCCCGACCAAGACGCCCTCCCCGACGCCGACGCCTCATCCCAACGTTAGTTTTTGGGCCAGTGAGACCGAGTTGGAGGCCGGCAAGTGTACGTCCTTGTTGTGGACCACCAATCACGTGAACGCTGTCTATCTGGACAGCGCCCCGCAGGTCGGCAGCGGCTCGAAGACGGTATGCCCCTCCGCAACCGCAGAGTACACGCTGTACGTCACGTTCCCCGACAACACTGCCGAGACGTTTACGTTGACGGTGATGGTGAAGGCCGAGAGCAGCGCGGCGACGCTGACGCCTACGCCCGAATTGCCCGCAACCGGCGGGCCCGACGAGACGCCGGAGCCGACCGTTCCGCCCGAGACCGGCGCGCCGCCGACCGAGACGCCGGAGCCCACCGCGACCCCGCCTCAGGTGCGTTTCCCCGGCACGGGGACGCCCCCGGCCTCGCCGACTCCGCCTCGCGCGGCGACGCTCGCGCCGGGCAATACTCAATTGCCCGCGACGAACACGCCTCCCCCGGCGGGACAGTCGCCGCTGGCTACGCCGCAATCTCAACGGATCGTCTCTGGTACAGCTACCGTGACGCGCATGGCGCTGGACGGCGAAACGGTGGTCGAAAAGAAGGCGCCTTCTTCTGAATGGCCGCTCGCTTTGCTGGTGTTTGGGGTGTCCGTCGGCATCGGGTTGATCGTCTTCGGCGCGTGGTTGTGGAGCCGCCAGCAATAGATGGATTCTATATTACAGCGCCGTCATTCTGAGCGAAGCGAAGAATCTCGCTCGTTGACGCCAAGACCCTTCGCTTCGCTCAGGGTGGCGTGGCGGGAAGTTATTCTTCTATTACAGACACGCCCCCACAGACTTATCCGGCGCTTTGCCCGGTGGGGGATGGTGTGGCTGTCTCTCCTGGTTTTGTGCGGCTGCCGCGCCAAACCGGCGCCCCTTCCGCCCACGCCCGTTCCCGACGCTTCCGCCGGTTGGACGCTGTTGGTGCGCTCCGCCGGCCCACACTGGCTTTCTCCCGACTGGTGGCGGTCGCAAAAGCTCGATCCCGCCTCGCTCGATCCGGCGCAGGTTTCGCTCTTCTCCTCCGGCGCTCCCGTTCCCACCCTCTGGATCGAATCGCCGCAGGGCCGCGGTCTGCTCTTCTGGGCCGAGCTCTCGACGGTTCCGCGTTTGACCGCGATGGGCGCGTACACGCTCACCGTGGACGCGGCGTCTGCTGCATCTCCCACGATCCCCGCTTTTTCCGGCGACGCCTCAACGCGCCAGGAATTTGCGCTCGATACCGTCCGCCTGGAATCCGACCAGGTGTATCGCTCGACGGCGCCGCTGGAGTCGCCCTGGCTGTGGGCGTCGCTCTATTCGCCGAACGCTTTCACGCTCACCGTGCCGCTCACCGATGTGGTGTCCGGCCCGCTGACGCTGACGCTGCGCCTCTGGGGCCAGAGCAGTGCGCCGCAGAATCCCGATCACCACGTCCGGGTGCGCTGGAACGGCGCGGCGGCGGGGGATCATACCTGGGACGGCGACGGCGCGGAGTCGTGGTCGCTGCCCTTGCCCTCGGCCCGCTCCGGCGACAACGAGCTGGTCTGGGAGCTTCCCGGCGACACCGGCGCGGAGGTGGAGGTGGTGTGGCTGGACGCGGTCGCGGTGACTTGGCCGCGGGCTTTGCGCGCCGGGGCCGGCGGCGCGACCTGGCTCACCGGCGCCGCCGGCGAGTCGTGCTGGGATGCGCCGGCGGGCGAGCGGCGCGCGCTGTTCGCGACCGCCGCGGGGCAGGTTTACGACGGCGGGACGCACACCGCCGGGGCGGGAAGCGCACTGTGTCTGGCGCAGCCTCCCGCCGCGCGCGGCTGGCTCGGCGTCCCCTGGGAGGCGCCCGCGCCGGAGCTGGTGCGCCCGCGCCAATGGCTGACCGCTTCGGCGCTCTTGGAGGCCGATTATCTGGTGATCGCGCCGCAGCTCTTCCACGCGGCGCTGTCGCCGCTGCTGGAGGCGCGTCGCGCGGAGGGATTCCGCCCGGCGCTGGCGACGCCGGAGCAAGTTTACGACACGTACGGGACCGGGCTCCCCGACCCCGCCGCGATCCGCGCCCTGGTGGCGCGCTTGCAGGCTACAGGCCGCCTGCGCTACCTGCTGCTGGTCGGGGATGCATCGGCCGAGCCGCAGGCGCCGTGGAATTCGCTGTTGGTTCCGACGGTCTGGACGCGCACGGCGAACATCGGCGAGACGGCTTCGGATTACGATCTGGCGGCGGTGGACGGAACGGCGGCGGTGGCCGTCGGTCGCTTCCCGGTATCCACCGTGGGCGAGGTTGAGGCGCTGGTGGCCAAGACGTTGGCCTGGCAGCCGACCCGGCGCCTGTTGTTGTTCGGCGACGACGAGGCGGAATTTACCGGGCTGAACGACACGCTGGCGCCGTACTATCCCGTGGACGCGCGCCTGGACGCTGCGAGCGAAACCGCCCGCGCGGAGCTGCTGGCGTGGCTCGACGCGGGGCCGGGCGTGCTGGTCTACAGCGGCCACGGCAGTCTGCCGATGTTGGGCGACGAGCAAATTCTCACGGCCAAGGACGTTGGCGCCTGGAAGGGGCCGACGGTGATGGTCGCCTGGACGTGTCTGTGTGCTTCCTTCGGCCATCCGCGCGCAACGGGCCTGAGCGAGGCGTGGCTGCGCGATGCAAAGAACGCCGTAGCCGTCATCGGCCCCACCGCCGAGACGACCACGGTCGAGCAGTCGGCCATGGCGATCGCGGTGCAGGCGTCGCTGGCGACGGGCGCGCCGTTGGGCGACGCGTTGCTGGCCGGTTGGGGCGCCGCCTCGTCGCAGGACGCCCGCGTCAGTTTTGTGCTGCTGGGCGATCCGACCCTGCGTCCCTTTCAGCCGGTGGAGGTAGCGCCGTGAGATACAGACATTGGATGCCCTGGGTGGGCAGTTTTTTGCTGGTGACGGGCGTCGCGCTGATGCTCATCGGCGGGTTGCGCCTGGGGAGCCGCTGGCAGGCGGCGCTGCTGGCGACGCCTACGCCGGAGCTGTTGATTCCCACGCGCACCCCCGGCGCCGGTTCGCCGCTGCCGACTCCGCCCGCCGGTTCGCAGCCGGGTCTCGTTTCGCCGCTGCCGACCCCCGGCACGCCCGCGTGGACGGTGCCGCCGGCGGAGCGTTCGCGGCTGTGCGTGTCGCTGCCGGATATGGGGGGCGAACCGTTGGCGAAGCATCTGGCGCCGCTGGGGGTGGGGTGGACGCTGGACTGGCAGGCGCAATCGTCCCTCGATCTGCCCGCCGGCGTCGAGTACGTGCGGATGGCGCGGATGAAGGGCGGCGAGCTCGCGCCGGACGCGCGCGCGCTCAAGTCGCTGGCGGCGGCCAATCCGGGCGGCGTCTGGCTGATCTCCAACGAGCCGGACGTGCGCTGGCAGGACAACGTCGCGCCCAAAGTCTACGCGCAGCTCTACCGCGAGGCGTACACCGCCATCAAGGCCGGCGACCCCACGGCGATCGTGGCCGCGGGCGGCGTCGCGCAGACGACGCCGTTGCGCCTGCGCTACCTGGACGCGGTACTGGACGCCTACATCGAGCTCTACGAGAAATCTTTGCCGGCGGACGCCTGGCAGATTCACGCCTACATTCTGCGCGAGGAGCGCGATTCGTGGGGGGTGGACATCCCGCCGGGGCTGCCGGACGACGTGGGGGAGCTCTACGCGATTGAGGATTCCGGCAACCTGGATATTCTGCGCGCGAACGTCGCGGCGTTCCGCGAGTGGCAGGCCCGGCGCGGCTACGGATCGTTGCCGTTGTACGTGACCGAGTTCGGGATTCCTATGCCGGCGGATTACGGGTTCCCGCCGGAGCGGGTGTCCGCGTTTATGGTCGGGGCGTGGCAGTATTTCCTGACGGCGACCGACCCGGCATTGGGCGATCCGAACGACGGCGGGCGGTTGGTGCAGCGCTGGTGCTGGTTCAGCATGGCCTATCCGCCGTACCCGACCGGAGACCTGGTGGATCAGACGGGCCGTTGGACGCAGCTGGGGCAGACCTGGTTGGCGTACGTGGGGAATTTTGGAGGGGGCGAGAGTGGAGTCCGACCATAGGAAAACAACGCGCAAGGTGTCGCGCCGGCGGGTCTGGAGCTGGATCCTCGGCTGCGGCGTGGCCGCGCTTTCGATCTGGTTGTTGACGCGGGAACTGGACTGGTCGCAGGTGGGCGGCGCGCTGCGCGAGGCGCAGTACATCTGGATTGCAGCGGGCGCCCTGATCATCGTGGGCACGTTCTTTGCGCGGGCGTGGCGCTGGCAGGCTCTGCTGTGGCAGGCGCGCCTGCCGTTGCTGCCGACGATGACGGCGCTGTTGGTCGGGCAGGTGGTGAACCTGGCCGTGCCGGTGATGCGCAGCGGCGACGTGGCGCGTTCCGTCTGGATTGCGCCGCAGCGCGGGACGAACGCGCCGGAGGCGCTGGGCAGCGTCGCGTTGGAGAAGGTGTGGGATTTGCTGGCGTTGCTGCTCTGCGGCCTGCTGCTGCTGGCCCTGATGCCGCTGCCGTTGTGGTTCAGCCAGTCCACCTGGGGTACGGCGGCGACGTTGGCGGTCGGCGGCGTGCTGCTATGGGCGGGGCTGCGCTGGCAGGACGTGTGGTTCCGCTGGGCGGCGCGGCTGCTGGCCTTCCTGCCGTCGGGTTGGGATCAGGCGTTGCTGCCGAAGCTGCAAAGTCTGGCGCAGGGCGTCGCCTCGCTCAAGGATTCGCGCGCCTCGCTGTTGTCCCTCGTCTGGACGTTGGTCACGTGGGGGCTGGGCGCGGCGGCGAACTGGGCGGTGCTGGCCGCGTTCGGCATCTACTCGGTCCCGGCGGCGATCTTGTTGCTGGTCGGGCTGATGGTCGGCAGCGCCGTCGTGCCGGTGCCGGGGCGCCTGGGCGTCTTTGAGGGCGTGAGCGTGGTCTGCCTGGCGCTCTTCGGCGTGCCCCGCGACGTGGCCCTGGCGATCGGCCTGGCGCTGCGCGCCGTGGTGATGGGGCCGCCGCTGATCGGCGCGGGGGTGCTGGCGCTCGTTTCGCAGGCGTTGGTGCGGAGGGCGGATGAACCGGCCTGAGCCAACCCCCGCGTATTCCGTCATCGTGCCCGCGTACCAGGCCGCCGACGTGGTGGGCGGCTGCGTGGCCGCGTTGACCCGCCAGACGCTCGCGCGCGAGACTTACGAGATTCTGGTGGTGGACGACGGCTCGACGGACGAGACGGCGGCGGCGGCGGAACGCGCCGGGGCGGACCGGGTGGTGCGTCTGGCGCAGAACGGCGGGCCGGCGGCGGCGCGCAACGCCGGGATCGCCGAGGCTCGTGGGGAGATCGTGCTTTTCACCGATGCGGACTGCGCGCCCGCGCCCGAATGGCTGGCGTTGATGGCCGCGCCCTTCGCCGATCCGCAGGTGATGGGCGTCAAGGGCGTCTACCGCACCGAACAGCGACCGCTGATGGCGCGGCTGGTGCAGCTGGAGTTCGAGATCCGTTACGAGCGAATGCGCGCGCTGCCGTCCATTGATTTCATAGACACCTACGCCGCGGCTTACCGGCGGGCGTTGTTGGTCGAATACGGCAGTTTCGACACGGCTTTCCCGATCCCTTCTGCCGAGGATGTTGATCTCTCGTTCCGGCTGGCGAAGGACGGCCACCGGCTGGTTTTTGCCCCCGACGCCTGGGTGGCGCATCGCCATCCGGCTTCGCTGCGGGCGTACCTGCTGCGCAAGGCGCGCTTCGGCTACTGGCGCGCGCTGCTCTACGTGCGCTACCCCGAAAAGATTGCCGGCGACACCCACACCGACCCCGCGCTCAAGTCGCAGTTTGCGCTGGTTGCGTTGACCGGTCTGCTCGGCCTGGGCGCGGTGTTCTGGCCGCCCCTGGGGTTGGCGGCGCTGGCTCTGCTGTTCATCTTTGCGCTGACGACGCTGCCGTTTGTGCGCTGGGCGTGGCGGCGCGACCGGGCAGTGGCGTTGGCGTGGCCCGCCGTGACGTTTCTGCGGGTGCTGCTTCAGGGCGGGGGTCTGGCGATCGGGCTGTTGCAGCAGTTGGCGCGGCGATGATGGCGCAGGTGCCCGTATCCGCTCGGAGCGCTGCGATGCTTTGCCTCGTAGTTTTCCTTCTGGCTTTCGGCGTTTACCGCGCGACGCTGGCGCCCGGGCTGACCTGGGCCCACTACGGCGCGGACGGCGGCGATTTCGCGACCTCGGCAGTGACCGGGCGCATGGCGCACCCCCCCGGATTTCCTGTGTACAGCCTGTTGGCGCGGCTGGCCGTGCGCCTGCCGTGGCGCACTCCCGCCTGGCGGCTCAATCTCCTTTCGGCGGCGATGGCGGCGGGGGCGGCGGGACTGACGGCGGCGACGGCGCTGCGGCGCGGGTGCAGCGGGTGGGCGGCGGCGACGGCGGCGCTGACCCTGGCCGTGTCCCCGCTGTTCTGGTCGCAGGCGTTGATCGTCGAGGTGTACACGACGGCGGCGTTTTTTGCGGCGGCGTTTTGCCTGGTCGCAAGCGGCTGGCCGCGCGGCGCGTTGGGGTGGTTGGGCGCGGGGGCGCTCTGGGGATTGGGCTGCGCGGTTCACTGGACCCTGCTATTTTTCGCGCCGCTGTGGCTGGCGTGGCTGTCGGATCGCCACAGAGAGCACGGAGGGCGCAGAGAAATATCAGAAAAAACTCCGTGTCCTCCGTGTCTCCGTGGTGAATCCCTCCCTTTACGAGAAGGGGTGATTTTTCTGGCGGGATGGCTGATGGGCCTGACGCCCTACGGGTTGCTGCCGTTTTTCGGGGCGTGGCCGCAGCCGTGGGGAGACATGCGCACGCTTGCGGGGTGGTGGGCGGTCGTCAGCGCGCGACTTTATTGGGGCTACGCCTTCGGGCTGCCGCTCGCCGACTGGCCGCGCCGCATGGTAAGCTGGGCGGCGTTGCTGGCGCAGCAGTTCACGCCGGTCGGGGCGTTGCTGGTTCTGTGGGGCATCCGTCTGGGGCGGCGCGCAGAAGTGGCCGGGGCGCTGGCGACGCTGGCGTTGGGCAGCCTTTACGCGATCGCGTATAATACGCCGGATTCGCTGGTGTATCTGGCGATCTTCATGCCGTTGTTGGCGCTGTGGCTGGGGGACGCGCTGGATGCGGGGGCGGTTTGGCTGAAGCGCCAGAATGCGATCCGTTGGCGCTGGGCCGCGTTGGCGCTGCCGCTGGCGTTGGCGTGCTGGAACTGGCGCGCGCTGGACGTGAGCCGCGATGCCGAGGTGGTGGATTGGCTCACGCAGACGTGGTCACAGACGCCCGAATGGGCGGTGCTGGTGGTGCGCGGCGACGCGCAGACTTTCGCGCTGTGGTACGCGCAGTCGGCGCTGGAGCTGCGCGAGGACGTGTGGGTCGTGAACGACGCCCTGTGGCAGCAGGCGCCGTATCGTGAGTTTATCGTCGCGCAGACGGGGGTGGCGGCGACGCGCCCGGAGGATCTGGCGCAGGGACGCCCGTTGTGCGTGGTGCAAGATGAGGAGGTCGTGTGTCGTTGAAAGGGTTGAAAAAACGTTGGATCGTCGCCGGGATTGCGCTGGTGGTGGTCGTGGTGGTTGGGATTTGGGCTGCGCGCGTCTACGGGACGGCGCGGTCGCTGCTGGGGCGTCTGCCGGAGGCGCAGGCGTTGCTGGCGGGCAATCCGCTGAAGGCGGACCCGGCGGCGGCGGGGCGGTTGGTGCGCGGTGTGCGCGCCGACGTGACGGCGCTCAAACGGCAAGCCGGTTGGCTGGCGCCCGTCGGGCCGCTCTTCGGTTGGGTTCCCAAGGTGGGGCCGTTGTTGCGGGAGGCGCCGGAGCTGTTGGTGATGGGCGACACGTTGACCGAGCTGGGCGTGGTCTTCTGGGACGACGTCGCCTTCTTGATGACGTTGATGCGGGCGGACGTCCCGCCGACCGAGGCGTTGGCGCTGGCGCTGCCGAAGTTCGCGGAGGACGCGCCGCAGGCGCAGCCGTTGCTGGCGCAGGCGCAGGCGGCTTACGAAAGCGTGGACGTCACGGATTTTCCGCAGCGCCTGCAGAAGCCGCTGGCGTTGTTGGGCGAGGGATTGCCGCTGCTGAGCGATAGCCTGGCGACGCTCGAAGCGTTGCCGTGGCTGCTGGGGCTGGACGGCGAGCGCACCTATCTGCTGCTGGTGCTCAACGAGGACGAGCTGCGCGCCGGCGGCGGGTTCATCAGCGGCGTGGGCGAATTGCACGTCAGCGGGGGGAAGTTGTCCGGGATGACGTTTATGGACAGCTATCGGGCCGACGATTTCTCCTTCCCCTATCCCGACCCGCCGGACTGGTTGCGTTCGTACATGGGCATTGACCTGCTGGTCTTCCGCGACAGCAACTGGTCGCCGGATTTCCCGACGGCGGCGCGGCAGGCTGTGGCGCTCTATCACCCCAAACACACCGTGGAAGTGGACGGCGTGGTGGCCGTGGATCAGCAGGCGGCGCGGCGGCTGGTGGACGCGCTCGGCCCGTTGGCGGTGGAGGGCTCCGACGAACCGGTGACGGGGGCGACGCTGCTGGATTACGTCTATCGCACCTGGGCGCCGGAGGACGGCGATCTTTCCGGGCAGTGGTGGGCGCAGCGCAAGGCGTTTATGGGCAAGCTGGCCGCGGCGGCCATGGCGCGGCTGAGCAGCGGCAACGTGGATTTCACGGAGCTGGCGCAGGCCGGGCTGGCCATGATCGAACAGAAACACCTGCTGGTTTACTTTGAAGAAGAACGCCTGGAAACCTTCTTGCGCGCGCAGGGCTGGGACGGTGGGCTGCCCGATCCGGCAGGCGACACGGTGATGATCGTGGAAGCCAACGTGGGCTACAACAAAGCCTCGCCGAAGATCCAGCGGGCGTACACCTACACGGTGGATTTGACCGGGCCTGCGCCACAGGCGCAGGTGACGCTGGCTTACACCCACACCAGCGCGGTTGACATTGATTGCAAGTACGAGGCGCGCTACGACGCCACGTATGTCCAGATGCAGGATCGTTGCTACTGGGCGCACCTGCGGGTGTATGCGCCCGCCGGCGCGCAGCTGAAAACGTCCAGCCGCCATCCCATCCCGGCGGCGCAACTGGCGACCGGGAATGCGTGGCCGGGCGAAGCGCAGCAGTCGGACGCGCCGGAAGGCCCGTGGACGGTACTCTCCCAGGCGTTCTTGATGCCCACGGCGGCGCGCACCGCCGTCACGTTTACTTACACGTTACCTGTGACCGTGCTGCAAGAGACCGGCGGCGGCGTCTTGACCTACCGTCTGACCTGGCCGAAACAGCCGGGGATAGCGCCGGCGCCGGCGCGTGTGGTCTTGCTCGCGCCCCAAAGTGCGGTATTATTGTCGGCGACGCCGGACGCAGGGCGTTGTACCGTGTTGGATTCTCAGGCTACAGCCGCATGGATGGATACCTTTTCTGTTGCCCCCGGTGTACAAATCTGTGAAATTTCCGGTATGCTGGATAAGGATTGGACTGTGACTTTGCGTTATCGCTTATCAAGTAAGGATGGTGCGCCATGAAACGGAGTTTGTGGATTGTTTGTGTGACCGGCGTTTTGTTGTTTGCCCTATCGGCGATGCCGGTCGTTTGGGCCATGCCGGAGCAGCAGGGCGGCGACTGGACGGTGCCGACGCGCACGCCGCCGCCGCCGCCGCCGACTACTGCGCCGCCGACCACGCAGGCGCCGCCGCCGCCGCCGACCGATCCGCCGGCGCCGCCGACCGATCCGCCGGCAACGCAGCCGCCTGCGACCGAGCCGTCCACGGTTCAGCCGACGGCGACGGTGAAGCCGGTGCTGAAGACAAAGACGCCGACGCCGACCGCAGCGACCGTGACGCCGCAGCCGACGTCTGGGTCGCGCACACCGACGCCGACGCGGAAAGCCGCAACGCCGGGCGCGTCAGGCCGGCGCACGGCGACGGCAACGCCGACGGCAACCTATATAAATGAAGAAAGCGCGCCTATTACGGGGACTTCCTTGACGGGAGACGCGCAAAAAGTGGCCACGGAGACGGCGCAAAGTTCCGCCGCGCCGGCGAACGCCGCTGCTACGCTGACGCCCACCCCGACGCCGGGTTTTCCGGACGAGGGAGATCACACCGTGGAAGGCGCCGGCAACACCCTGGCGCTCATTGTTGGCGGCGGCATTTTGCTGGTGATCGGGCTTTTCGTGTTGCTGGCCGGCCTGCGGCGCCGCTAATGCGTGGGGGTGGGTGTGCCGGTTGCGATTGAATTTCAACACGTTTCCAAGAGCTTTTCGCTCGATGGGGCGCGCTCCCGTTCATTCAAGGAAATACTGATCAACCTGTTTCAGCGCCGCGAGAAAACGCAAGAGTCATTCCGGGTCTTGGACGACGTGAGTTTTCAGCTTGAGCAGGGAGAGACACTCGGCTTTATCGGTGCGAACGGCGCGGGGAAAAGCACGGCGCTCAAACTGATGGCGGGGATCATCGCGCCGGATGTCGGGCGCGTCGGCGTCCACGGGACTTTGGGCGCCTTGTTGGAACTGGGCGCCGGGTTTCATCCCGATCTGACCGGACGGGAGAACGTCTACCTGAACGGTTCGATTTTGGGCCTGAGCCGGGATCAGATCACGCGCAAGCTGGACGACATCGTGGCCTTTGCCGAGTTGGAGCGCTTCATTGACATGCCCGTCAAGCACTATTCTTCGGGAATGTACGTGCGGCTGGGATTTGCGGTGGCCGTCAACGTCAACCCGGAGATTTTGCTGGTGGACGAGGTTTTGGCGGTGGGCGACCAGGTTTTCCAGCAAAAGTGTCTACAGAAGATCAACGAGATGAAGCACGAGGGCATCTCCATCGTGCTGGTGTCCCATGGGCTGAACAGCATCGTCGGGTTTTGCGATCGCGCCATCTGGTTAAAGGATGGCGCGATTTACGAGGATGGGGCCGCCGAAGAGGTGGCCGATCGCTACACGGCTTTTTCCAACGAGGCTTTCTACCGGCAGCTCAGCGAGGCCGCCGGCGAGGAGGACGCCGAAGAGGCGCAGGAGCCTACAAGCCATGGCAGTCGCTGGGGGACGTTCCTGGCTGAGATTGTGAAGGTGGAACTGCTGGATGCTCAGGGGAATCCCCCGGACTATTTTGTGACAGGAGACTTTTTGCGATTGAGGATGCATTATCGGACGCACTCGCGGATTGCGGAACCCACTTTCGGCCTGGCGTTTTACCGGAGCGACGGGATGCACGTCAACGGGCCGAACTCGGTGCGTAGCGGCTATGAGATTCCCTATCTGGAGGGTTCGGGCTATATGGATTACATCGTCGAACATCTGCCGTTGAACCCCGGCACCTACGAGTTGACGGCGGCGATCTACGACCACGATTCCACGGTGGCGTACGACCATCACCATCGTATGTATTTGTTCGATGTACGTTCAGAGACTACATGGTCCGAAGAAGGCGTGGTTCACATTGACGCCGGCTGGGAGCATGTGCGACAATGAGTGAGGTGCAATGATCAAACGATTTTGGCTGGCTTTGTCAGGACTGATCCTGCTTATGTCCCTTTTCACGTCTCTGTTGGGAAACGTCCGGTCGTCGTCGGCCCAGTCGGCGACGCCGACGGCGACGATCTTATTCCCCCAGCGCTTCTATTTGCCGCTCGTGATGCGGGTTTTCCCTCCCATCACAAAGGACATCGTTCTGTTTTGTACACCGAAGTTCATCCGTGACTTTGATAACCCCGATGCTTCCATCGCTGCATTTTTTGACCATTACGCCCCGCTCATAGAAGGCCGTCACCGGGAAGCGATCCTGATCTTTGCCGTGGGGAACAGCGATCATATTTTGGGATACCAGGGAAAGGCCTATTGGGACGAACCGGTAGAATGGGCGCGTTACATCAACAATGACCTCGAACATCCTTTTTCCGAGGCCACCCTGACTTACACGCAACTGCACGCCATCGTGTTGAAGTTCAAGGCCGAAGCGGCGCGGCGCGGCATTCCGTTCAAAATTTACGATCAGATTGATCAGGCCTACGAATTTTGCCGCACCGATTTTAAATTAGGCCGGCATCCTGAGTGTATGCGTCCTGAGAAACCCTGGGGCGCTTATGCGGGCTACGAGATTATGAATACCATGAATGCCGACCCGTCTGTTTACGCGACCGCGCCGCAGGGGATTGCGCAGGGGAAGAATTGCGGGGATTTCCTGGTCGAACAGACGGACGCGTATGTGAATGACCTGGAGTTTGATGGCATCCTCTACGGCAACCAGTTGGGTACGCGCGGGCACTGGTTCCCCGAAGGCGGCCCGGGTTTTTCCGAGGAAGAGGCGGCGGCCATTCTGCATTTCTTCCAGTATTCAAAGGAACAACTCGGCGACAAGGAGCTGATGTGGTTCGATTCCTACAACAATTTGCAGATAGAGCGCGACCGGTATAGCGTCCCGGCGGAAGCTTATCAGTATTTTGATTACCTCATGGCCAGCGGTTTCTGCGCGGTTACGGATTCAGACCGTTACGTTGATAACCTGAACAGCAAGGTGACGTTGCGCCCTACCGTGCGTGTCCTGGCGACGCTGGACTACGTTGATCCCTGGTACGACTACAACTCCAAAGATGCGTTCCCCGAAGAGTCGCAATACCTGGAAGCTGTGGCGATTGAGAACTTTGCGCGGATTGACGGCGTGGTGATGTTTGGCAATGACGAGCTCGGCGCCTTTATCCCTCAAGAACTTTTTATGGATTTTGCCGAAGCGTTTGTTGCACCGTAGGTTCTATGGACTTGCAAGCCTCCTTCCTTGAAATCGGTCTCTTTCTGGCGGCCTTTATCTGCGCCTGGGGCGTCGCTTTGCTTTGGTGGTCGCAGCCTTCGCGCCCAGCGCCGCCGTTGGACTGGCTGGAAGGCGGTTTTGTTGCTCTCGTCAGCGTCTTCATCTTGTTGGGCTGGTTGGGAGTGCTGCTGGTATCGTTTGGGAGATTTTCCCTGGCGGCGCTTGCGGCCGGTCTATGGGTTGTTGCAGTTTTCATCTTTTGGCAGCGGCGTTTGTCCGTGCGACTGCCGCGTTTCCGGCGCTGTTCCTGGCGCGAATACGGCTTGCTGTTGCTGCTGCTGGGATGCAGCTTTGTGTATTTCCGGCCTCACGAGTATCTGCTGGGCGGCACGGATGCCGGAACTTACGTCAATATGAGCGCGACGATTGCGCGCACCGGCGAGTTTATCCGGCATGAGCCGTTGTTGGGTTTGATGGGCGACTATCGCGACGCGACTATGCGCGAGCAGCCGCTCTCCGCTCGGACCCGCTACCTGCAATTCCTGGGTTGGTACGTCGGCGATGACGACCCAACCCGGATGATCCCGCAGTTTTTCCCCTTTCATCCGACATTGATGGCCGTGGGGGTGCAGCTCGCCGGATTGCCCGGCGGCCTGTTGGTCACGCCGTTGTGGGCGGTCTTGGGCCTGATTGCCTTCTATCTGGCGGCGCGACGGCTGTTCGATGCGCGGATCGCGTTGCTCGCCGCGTTGTTGCTGGCGATCACGCCGACGCAGCTCTACTTTTCGCGCTACCCGACGGCGGAGCCGTTGACGCTCCTGTTGGTGTTCACCGGTCTGTTGGCCTTTCAGGTTTTGTGGGACACGGGCTTTGCCGATCCGCTATGGGGTGTTTTGGGCGGCGCTGCGTTTGGCGCGTCGCTACTGACGCGCATAGACTTGCCGGTGGTGTTTTTCTGTGTGGCCGGCGCCCTGTTGCTTTGGGGACTTTGGCGTCGCAGAGCGCCGGGATGGTGGGCTTTCGTCGTCGTTTTGGGGTGTCTGGCGGCGCACGCCGCGGCGTCGGCTTTGATTCTCAACGGGCCGTACACGTGGAACACGTTCGGCGCTGCCGTCCGAATGTTGAACGTGCATCCCCCTCTGCGTATCGTGCTGGGGTTGGGGCTGGCCGGCGCCGGCGGCGCTTTGACGGCGTTGGGCCGTTGGCCGGCGCGTTGCGAGTCCTGGCTGCGTGCGCTGCTCCGGGCGCGCTGGTTGCGCCTGACCCTGGCGCTGGCCGTCGTGCTGTCGAGCGCCTACGCTTACTTTTTGCGCCCTGTGCTGGAGCCGTCGCGCGCCTACACGAACTGGGCGTCGGGCAGCCAGGTGCAATCGTTGGACAGCTTGAACTGGGTGCACATCGGGTGGTATCTGACGCCGCTGGGGTTGGCGCTGGCGACGTTGGGCCTGGCGTGGCTGTTCTGGAATGAGCCGTGGGTTCGCCGGGGACTTTTCCTGGCCGTGGGATTGCTGACGACGGGGCAATATGTGTACAAGGCGTTGATCCCCGCGTTTCACATTTACATGATGCGCCGCTACGTTCCCATCGTTATCCCCACGCTGGTCATCGGTATGGCGGTGGTGTTGGCGGCGTTGTTGCGGCGGGGCGGGCTGTGGCGGGCGGCGTCTGCGGCTTTGTTCTTGATTCTGGCCGGCGGTATGCTGTATCAATCGCGCGCGTTCTGGCTGCATCGCGACGGCGCCGGCGCGACAGAGCAGGTGTCGGCGCTGGCCGATTTGCTTGAGGAAGATGCGTTGGTCATCATGACCGATCCCGGTGTCACCCTGTTCGCCGATTGGTGGGGGGTACCTCTGCATTTTAGCTTCGGGTATGATGTCGCGACGGTCTACCAGGACGGCGATCAGGCGCGGGAGTTTGTGCGGCGGTTGGTGCAGGATGCCCGCGAGGCGCAGCGTCCGGTGCAACTCGTGGCGCGCTTCTCGGTCGCGGACGCCCTGCGGGAATCGTTCGCGCTCGAACCGGCGGCGACGTTCTCTGTGACGTTGCCATACCTGATGAGCGACTACACTGCATATCCGTCCACGATTGTGACCGACGCTTATACGATCGAGGTGTACAACGTCCTGGACGAGCCGCTCGACGAACCGCTCGCTATTGACGTGGGCGCGCTGGACACGGTTTTTGTGGATGGCGGATTCTATGGCAAGGAGACTTCGCCCGGCTCGTTGACGGCGCGCTGGACTTCCGGCGAGGCCGTGCTGGAGGTCCCGGTGGCCGATGCGCCTGCTGTGGTTGAGATTCGCGCTATGACTTATCGCCCCGACTCGCTTCCCCCTGCCGAGGTGACGGTCTCGTTGGATGGGCAGGAGATCGGACGCTTCACGCCGGATGCGACCTGGCAGACGTATATATTCACCGGGACAGCGCACTCGGCGACTCCCGTTTCGCGCCTGTCGTTGGGTTCGCCCACCTTTAATTTAGCCAAGATGGGATTGGGCGCCGACGACCGCGATCTGGGCATTTACGTGGATTGGGTGCGGGTGACGCCGGTGGAATGAGTCCAGAGTCGAAAGTCGAAGAGATAGGATAGGGAATTCATCATAAACCTGCGGTTCACCAGCGGTTGAATGAAAATCGCGGTTTACATGTCAGAGACATAAAGGGGGTTTTTCGCGGGCGGGCACCCCCGCCC
>DAOUFX010000068.1:0-13534 GCA_034429675.1 Anaerolineae bacterium
GCTTTTCGCTCAACTCCCCCTGTTCAGTGAGTGAATGGCAAAAGAGTTTATCGCTGCTTCAAACTCGCCCGAATCCGGCTCAGGGATTCAGGTGTGATACCCAGGTATGAAGCGATATGATATTGACTCACGCGCCGTTCGAGTCCCGGGTAATCCTTGAGAAACTGCACGTAGCGCTCTTGGGCGTTGCTTAACAGGAATTCCCATTCGCGCTTCTCCTTAAGAATGAACAACATTTCGGCCAGTTTCCGGGCGACGATCTGCCAGCAGCTATGACTATTCAGCAAATCCAGATACGTTTGATGGTCTATGGTCAATAGTTTGGTGTCTTCCAGGGCCTGAATGTAGAACTTCGATTCTTCTCTTTGCAGAAAGGCGCCGTAAGAACTGGCGATGGTATATTCCACACAGAAGTGCTTGTTGGCTTCGGCTCCATCCAGATCAATGTAGAAAAGCCGCAACAGCCCCGAACGGACGAACCCGATGGTGGTGGGCACCTCGCCCGCCATCAAGAAGTATTCATTTTTTGCCAGGGTGAGGGTTCTTTTACGCTTCAACAGCCGGCGCAACTCTTCTCTAGGAATACTGGCAGAGAAGTTCATCGTGTCAGCCAGCCGGGTCAGATAATTTGATTCTGCCGCCATCGCGCCAATCTCCTCTCCATACAGATCAGTCGGATACTCTAGCATTGTGTATTATCGGCGATCATACCACACTAGCTTACAAGCGTACAATGCCATGTTCTACAACAATCTTCCCTGGGCACCGACAATGTCGGTGATCTTGATCTACCCAGATCGTCCGATGTTGTTGTGCTACTGACCGACATGCGCCTAAGCGCCAAAGGCTGCGTCGTCTTGAGCGTCGTGCGCGAAGCGCCGATCACAGTTGGCTATTGGCAGACGATGATCCACCCCACCGCTAACTTCACCGACACCATTGTATTACCGGCCCGTCGCGCCGCTCCATCCGCCGGTGAAGCCGAAGCGGTCGTAGGCCCCCTGGCGCCAAATGAGTCTGCCGAACGGGTCGAAGAGGCTGTTGCTCGTCACATTGCCGGCGGCGTCGGTGCGTTGGTCTGCGCGACCACTTCGTAACATTTCGTTCCCAACCCCCTCTTTGCGCTTTATCCCAATTCAGATATGATAAAGGATAAAGCGGAGGTTTAAGTGACCACACCGAATGTGTTGATTTTCAGCGAAGATCAAAAAATCTATCAGGAATTGGCAGCGTTGCTGCCGCGTGACTACAGCGCCGGCCATGTGGCAAAGTCGGAGGATTGGCTTGCCACGGATTTTGACGGCGTTTCTTTTTTGGCCTTCGTTTTACCTGCCGGACGAGAACTCGCCGTTCTGGAGACGCTCAGGCAGATCGGCGACAGTCTTCCGATCGTCGGCGTGGTGGTTGCTCCCCCCTCAGCGGAAACCATCAATGCACTGCTCGGTTTCCAGCTTTTGGCCATCCTCGTCTACCCGTTTGACGCCGATCTCGCCCGTGAGACGCTGTGGCAGGCCATCGAACGCGAACAACAGCTGACCCGCCAACGCTATCTGCAAGAGAACTCGGTCGAGATCAATCGTCGCTTGAACCAACGGCTTCAAGAAATCAACACGATCTACACGGTGGGCAAATTTGTGGCGGCGGCGCTGAGCGTGGAAGAAGTCCTGGAGCGCGTCGTCGGCGCCTCGATCAATCTGACCCAGGCCGACGAGGGGTTCATTCTGCTCAAAGACGAAAATGTCTTGCAGTTGCGGGCTTCAAAGAGCGTCCAAACGGGGATCGTGCAGAGTTTGCACACGCAGGCAAACGACGACATCGCCTGGCAGGTTATCCGGTCGGGCCGCCCGACGCTGTTGCAACGTGAGGCGCGCGTCGCCACCGGGCTTACGGCGCGAGCGCTGCTCTACGTGCCGCTCACGTCGCCGGGATCGGGCACGATGGGAGTGCTGGGCGTCGCCAACGCCGACCCGGAGCATGCTTTCAACGAAAACCACCTCTTCACGTTGTCCTCGGTGGCCGATTTCGCCGCCGTCGCCCTGGAAAACGCTCGGCTCTTCGGGGCCGTCGCAACCGAACGCTCGCGCCTCAGCGCCATCCTTGAAAACGCGACCGAAGCCATCCTGGTAACCGACGCCCAGAATCGCCTGCTGCTGTGGAGCAAAACGGCGGCGCAGGTTTTCGAAATCGGCCCGGAAGCGTTGGGGCAGCACGTAGACACCGTCCTGACCCACGAAACGATCCGCGAACTTTTCCAACAGGCCAACACCACCCAGACGATGGCGCATACCGAGGTCACGCTGCCGAATGGACAAGTTTTCAACGCACAGTTAAGCTCGATCCCCCAATTGGGCCGGGTCGCCATTATGCAGGACATCAGCCGGCTCAAGGAACTGGATCACCTGAAATCAGAATTCGTCTCGACGGTGTCACACGACCTGCGCACGCCGCTGACGACGGTGCAGGGCTACATCGAGTTGCTGGCACGCGTCGGACCGCTGAACGATTTGCAGTCCGATTTCATCAAAAAAGCGCAGAGCAGCCTCACCCACATCACCGCGCTGATCGGCGATCTGCTGGATATCGGACGCATCGAGGCCGGCTACGACCTGAACATGGTCCGGTTCCGCGTTGACGAGCTGGCCCGCACAGCGATCGAGATGTACACGGTAAACGCTGAAGTCCAGGGCATTACCCTGACCGCCAACATCCCCGGCGGCCCTTTGTGGATACGCGGCAACGCTCGCCGCATACGGCAAGTCATCGAAAACTTGCTGAGCAATGCGATCAAATACAATCGCCAGGATGGTTGGATCAAAGTGCGAATGGCGCAGGATGACCATCACGTGGTCGTCGAGGTGGAAGATAACGGCATCGGCATCCCGCTGTCGGAGCAGCCCAAGCTGTTTGAGCGCTTCTATCGCGTCAAGACGCCGGAAACGGAAGACATCCACGGGACGGGGCTGGGGCTGGCCATCGTCAAATCGGTCATTGAGCGACACAAAGGCCGGGTCTGGGTGAAGAGTACACCGGGCCGCGGCAGCACTTTCGCCTTTATTTTGCCGCTCTGCGAGAGCGAGGACTGCTCGGAGCAAAGGGATTGAGGGACTGAGGGATTGAGGGATTGAGGGATTAGAAAGCCTTCTCGCTTGACGATCCCTAATCACTAATCACTAATCACTAATCACTAATCACTAATTCCCCCATTCCCAATCCCTTCACCCCACATCACGGGTTAGGAAAAACACATGCCAAAATCTTTAGTAGCCATTGTCGGACGCCCCAATGTAGGGAAGTCCACCCTTTTCAATCGCATCATCGGTGAACGCCGCGCGGTGGTGAGCGACATTCCCGGCACAACGCGCGACCGGATCATTGCCGAAGCCGAGTGGAACACGCGCACGTTCCTGGTCACAGATACCGGCGGCATCGAAATCTTGCCGCCCACAGTCGAGCAAGGGCTGCGCCCCGGCGTCGAAACGCCGCTGCTGGAAGACTCGGCGGCCTTCATCCCCCTCATTCGCGCGCAGGCCGAGCAGGCGATCGCCGCCGCCGATGTGATTCTCTTTATGCTGGATTCCATCAACGGGCTGACCGCTGCGGATCAGCAGGTGGCCGATCTATTGCGGCAGTCGGAAAAACCGGTTTTGCTGGTCGCCAACAAGGTGGACAATGAAAAGCGCGAGCTCGACGCCATGGAATTTTACGAGCTGGGCATGGGCGATGTCTATACCATTTCGTCGCTGCACGGCACAGGAGTCGGCGACCTGCTGGATGCCGTCATCGCCCTGCTGCCGCCCGCCGAGCCGGAGGGAGAAAAGTCGGACGATGTGGTGAGAGTCGCCATCCTGGGGCGCCCCAACGTCGGAAAGTCGTCGTTGCTCAACCGGATGCTCGGCGAAGAGCGGGCCATCGTCAGCCCCGTCGCCGGCACCACCCGCGACGCCCTGGACACAGAAATGATGTGTGGCGACCAGAAGGTAATCCTGATAGACACGGCCGGCATCCGCCGCCGTGGCAAGATTGATCCCGGCGTGGAGAAATACAGCGTCCTGCGAGTCGCGCGGGCGCTGGATCGCGCCGACGTGGCGTTGCTGTTGATTGACGCCGTCGAAGGAATCACGGCGCAGGATACCCACGTGGCCGGGATGATTGACGAAGCCGGCGTCAGTGTGGTGGTGGTGGTCAACAAATGGGACGCCGTAGACGCCGAAACCCGCCAGAACCGCCAGCAATTTGAGGAGATCGTCCGCGAGGGCTTGAAATTTCTGAGCTTCGTACCGGTGCTCTTCATCTCCGCATTGACGGGCCTGCACACGGACGAGGTGCTCCCGGCGGCGCTCGAAGTGGTAGAGGCGCGCTACCAACACCTGCCGACAGGCGAGCTCAACGATTTGATGCAACGGGTCTTCATCCAGCACGCTCCGCCGAGCAAACACGGCAAGCGGTTGAGATTGTATCACGTCATCCAGGCCGACGCCTATCCGCCGACCTTTATCTTCTTTGTCAACGATCCAGAACTGTCACATTTTTCGTACGAACGGTACCTGGAGAATGCGATTCGCGACGTTTTTCCCTTCCCCGGCACGCCGATACGACTGATATTCCGCGAACACCAGGAAACTAAAGGAGAGCGCAAAGGCGCCAAAAAATAACCGAGCCGCTTCCGGTCTTTCAACTTTCAACTTGAAACTTGAAACGATCCTGTAGGAGACACCGATGGCGTTAGCCTTACCCGAACTGCGCATAGAGATTCACAAATTGGGCTCCGATTTCTTTACCGTAACCCGAGATAGTAACGGGCGGGAGATCTGCACGAACCAGTTTCAACACAATCCCACCGGCCTGACCCATCTCGGCCCGCTCTGGCTGTTGGAGCGCGGAACGATCGGGCCCGACGAGGCGCAAAGGCTGGGCAGCATCCCCGGAAAAGCCAGCAAAGGCCAGGTAGCGCTCTACGGGCGGCGGCTCCACGAGTATCTGTTCGGCGACGGTAAATTGCTGCGCAAGTTCCTCCAGGCCACGCCGGCCTACACGCAGGCGCGGATGACGCTTTCGATCCACGCCGACGCTGCCTCGCTGTGGCGTCTGCCATGGGAATATCTCCACAACGGCGAGAACTTCCTCTGCACCGAGGGCCAGATGCGCTTCAGCCGCATCATTGAGGGACTGGAGGTGCTGGCAGCGCCGGCGCTGCCGCTACCCCTGCGGCTGCTCGTGGTCATCCCCAGCCCCGACGACGAAGAGCCGTTGGACGTCGAGCGCGAGCTGGCCGTGATCATGGCGGCGGTCAACGACCCGGCGTGCGGGGCTCACGTGCAGATGGACGTCCTGGGCGACGCGACGTTGCCGGCCCTGGCCGATGCGCTCAAGCAAAAGCCATACCACGCGCTGCACTACATCGGCCACGGCAAATACGGCAACAACCAGCGGGGTTATCTCTGTTTCCAGAATGCCGCCGGGCAAACAGACCCGGTCGCCTCGCTGCAGCTCAAATTCGTCGCCGAGAGCGCCGCTACACTGCGGTTGATCGTCCTGTCGGCCTGCCAGAGCGCGCAAATCGGGGTGTTGGACGCCTTCGACAACGTCGCCGCCGGATTGCTGCAAGCGGGGGTTCCGGCCATTCTCACCGTGCCGACCAGCCTGCAGGACGAATCGGCGATCGCGATGTCCCGCGCGCTCTACGCAACGCTGGTCGCCGGACATACGCTCGTCGAGAGTATGTTCCAGGCGCGGCTGGCACTGGTCGAAGTGGACGAAAGCCACCCGGAAGGACGGCGCCGCTTCGACTGGGGAGTGCCGGCGCTCTACACCCGCGCCGTGGTGCAGCCGGTATTCGATCCGGCGTTGCCCCCGGTCGAACCGGCGACTGCCGGAGAAACCGAAGAAGAAGAGCCCGCGATCGCTCCCGGCGCTTTTGTCGGACGGCAACAGGAGCTGCAAACGCTGCGCAACGCTCTGCGCGAACGCGCTCCGGCAATTTATGTGTGGGGCGCGGAAGGCATCGGCAAAAGTATGTTAGCTGCCAAACTGGTCGAACAGCCGGGGATCCCGCTGACCGACACCCTGGTCCTACAATGTCACCATTACCCATACCCGACGGCGGTTCTGAATGACATCGCAACGTGGTGGAAGGTCAAAGGCGGCGAAGCACACCGGATTGCGGCAGGACTGTTGCTGGATGCGCGTCAAAATCCCGAGGAACGCGCGCGCCGGGCGCTCCAACGCCTGAGCGATTGTCCTTATCTGCTGGTCTTTGACAACATAGACGCCTGGTTTGTGCAAGCCGAAGAAACCGGGGAGTATGTCTACGACGTCTCCGTCGCATCGGACATCGCCGACGAAACCATGCGCGCCATCTTGTACGGCTTCGCTTCGGCCAATTCGGCAAGCACCGTCTTGTTCACCGGACGACAGCGTTGGCGCCGCATGGAAACTTTGCCGCAAAAACTGGAAATCCAACTCCTGGCGCTGTCTCCCCATCACCGGCTCCTGATGATGAGCACATTGCCACGACTGAGCCGTCTGTCCACCGAAAACAAGCAAGCCGTCGCCCAGGCCATCGGGGGACACCCGTTGGCGTTTGAGCTGCTCGACGGGTGGCTGGCCCGCGCCGGAACCATCGAAGACTTCCTACAAAACCCCTCCACGCGCGAAAACATCGCCGAATCCTGGCAAGAGCAGCTCCTGGACGAATTGATGGAGCGACTTGACCCCGGCGAACACGAGGCGTTGACGTTGCTCACCGTTTTTGGGCGGCCATTCTGCGCCGCAATCCTGGCTCAGATGAGCGAGATTTTGGAACAACACACCGCGCCCCTGCTGGAAAGCTGGCACGGCCTTTTCTTGATCGAACCTGCGCGCATGAACGCTGAAGGCGTCTGGTATACTCTCCACCCGGCAATCCGCGCCCACATTCTGAGTCGCATGAGCTCCGATGTGCGCAGTCTTTTGCACCAGCGGATCGCGGACTATTACGGCGCGCCCTTCATTGACGAAGCCCGGCGCCAGGTGACCAGCCGCAACGCCGCCGGCTGGGACGCGGACCGCATCGGTTGGCTGGCCCGCAGCGCCAATGGCATCCTGGGGATGTGGATCCGGCAGACGCAGGATGAAACGCACGCGCGCCTGTCGTTGGAGCGTGCGCTGTCGTGGCAATATCACCTGGCCGCCAGTGGCCAGGTCGAGGCCGCCTCCCAGATTATCAAGGCAGTGGCGCCGGTGCTCAGCCGGTGGGGACAGATTGATCACGCTCGCTCCTTGCTGCGACATACACTGAGTTCATTGGAAGGCATGGAACGCGCCTCAGGACTGGATACTATGGCCGGCCTGCACATCGAAACCGGGAATTTCCAGGAAGCGCTGACGGTCTACCGGGAAGTGTTGCAAATGCTCAGAGATATGGAAGCGCAGGAGCAGGAAGCCTTCATTTTGATTCGCATTGCCGGCGTGCACCAACGTACCGGGGAGTACGATCAGGCTATCACGAACTACCAATCGGCGCTGAATATCCTGCGCCAACACCGCGACGAACAGGGACAGGCGCTCTGTCTGCGCCAACTCATTGGCGCTTTTCGCCAGAAGGGGGATCACCAGCAAGCTCTGGCGTACAGCCAGTCGGCCAAGATTCTCTACAACAGCCTGGGGGATCTGTCGGGCCTGGCCGCAGTGGCCTACGAGCAGGGAGTGATCCAGCGAGAACTGGGGCAAATTACGGCGGCGATGGAGTCTTTTCACGAGAGCATCGAGACGGCGCGCAGCATCGGCGACGCCTTGCGCGTCGCGGTTGCGATGCAGGAGGTGGCGGCGGTGATGCAGGAAGGGCAGCAGTACGATGCGGCGAAAAAGGCGCTGTACGAAGCGTTGCGCATCTATCAGCAGCATGGGGGGCAGCGCAACAAAGTGGCGGCGACCCTGGAAGCGCTGGGAAAGCTCTACGAACTACAGGGGAACACGGCTAAAGCTATGCAAAAATTCGTCCAGGCCCGGCAAGTGCTGGCCGGGCAGGAGCCAACCCAGGGCGAACCCACTTAAGGCGCAACTTTCAAAGACAGCACCGGCGCGCGGTCATCTGACAACCGCGCGCCGTTTGCGTCATAGAGTGGCGCGCGACTGCCGCCGTCGCGATCGTAGAGGCCCACAAACACGGTGTAGTCGCCGGCGGGAGCGTCGGCGCGCAACGTGGCGGTGTGGGCGTCCACAACCATCTGGCCGACCAGCCACGAAGAGGTCGGGGCGGCGCCATTTTGCGGCCCGGCATCCGATTGTGCCCAGGATTGCCCATCCGGTCCCACCCAGTGCACAAAAACGGTGTAGTCGAGTTCGGCGGGGCTTTGAGCGGCCCAGTACAGGGTCAGGGAGACGCCATTGCCGGGATGCAACGTCTGCCCGGCGCCGTCCACTCCAAGCAGGTACGCAAACGCGCCCACCGTCACGCTCAACGGCGTCTGCGGGGGTTGGGGCAGCGCAAACAGGCGTTCGCGGCCATGCACGGCAACCGCACCCAACGTCGCCGAGATCACGCCATCCCCGGCGGCAGATTTGTCCATCTGCACACGGAGCTCGCACACGCCATCATCGAGCTGAGCGGCGGTGCGCGGCGCGTAGCGGGTCACGTAGCGATGGCCGGGGCGCCACGTCGCCGGAGCGTCGGGGGCCAACGCCAGGGCGCCGCCGTCCTGCTGGCCGTTTTCGCATACCAGGCTCCACTGCAAGGCGTCGGGCGGATCGCCGGGCGTGCGCTCCCAGCCAAGGTTGAAGGGCAGCGGATCGCCGGCCCAATGCTCGGCGGGCGGCGGGTCGGCGGCGCGCAAATACAGTCCGGTCAGGGGCGCGTCCAGGGGCCGGGACAAATCCAGAGAAGGCGCCGGAAACGGCGGCGGCGTCACCCGAATCGCGCCCAAAACCAGCCGGGTTCCGCCGAAACCATCGGGCAACAAAAGGCTCTGCTGGCGCCCCTCGGCGTCGTACAAAACCAGAACGAGCGTATAGTCTCCGGGCGGCAAATCCAACGCGATCGGCATGTAGGCTTCGCTTTCGATGACGCCGCCGGGCTCCCAGGCAGAAACGGGCCACGTGCGATCGTCCAGCAGCGCGTGCCCGCCCTGCGCCCAGAGAACCTGGCCGTCCGCATCCCACAGCGCCAGGTGCGCGTTACGGCCGGCGGTCGCGGCCTGGACCTGCCAGCGCAACGTCACCGCCAGATTGCCGGGTGCGTGCGTCGTCGTGGGCCACGTCGCCGCGAGCAAGTCCAGGGAGCCGCCAAAGCGCGCGACGTACGGCGCAACGTCGGGCAGAGCCGCCTGGATGGCGCAACGATCGGCGGAAAATCCGGCGACCGGGGCGGTTGCCGTACACACCACGCCGGGCGAGCGGAGCAAATCCGTGAGCTGGCGTTCGGTTGCGGGATAGCAGGCGCCGGCGTGAACCCAGGTGAAGGCGGTCTGCGCCGGGAAACGTTGTTCGAGCCATTGCCGCAACATCGTGGACGTGGTCGCCGGCGCGACGGCGTCCGCAGGCGCGCCGGGCAACGGGCCAGGAAGCAAGAGCGTGCTCTCCGGGTACGACGCGGTGTACACCCGCGTCGTCGCGAGGGGCAGCCCGGCCAGGCGCAGGCTCGCGCTCGATGCGCCAGCGGTCGCAACGCCGGGGCCGTCCGCGCCGGTGATGCTCACATCGGCGCAGGGGAGCAGCGCATCGTCCCAGGCGCGCGTCGTCCCGGCGAAAAAGGAAGCCGCGCCCGGCACGTTTTCCACCAGCAACATGCGCGTTTCAGGAGCGGCAAGCCGGCGATTGGCTTTCGCCGCCGCCAGCCCGGTTGCCTCGCCCCAGCCCAGCGGGATCACCTGCCGGGCCAGCCACGGCCCGCCGAGCAGCGGATCGGCGTAGTAGAGCGGCAAGGGGGCAACCAGCGCCCACGGGAGCAATAGCGTCGCCAAAACTCCCGGCCGCCAAACCCGCACGCCGCTGCGCCATGAAGCCCAGGCCGATGCCGCCGATACCGCCAACAACGGCATGACAGTCAACGCATAGCGGTCGAATTTCTTGGAGGCCAGCGTCAAGACGACCAGATAGGCCAGCGCCGGCAGCGCGAACCAGAGCAACTCCTTGCGCCCGGCGGGGCGACGGAATGCCCGTCGCAGCGCCAATCCGGCTCCGATCAAAACCGGCGGCGTCATCCTGAAGAGCAAGACCAGCGGGTAGAAGAACGGCCCGGCATCGTCGCGCATCTGGCCAAGGAAGAACGTCTCGCGCAACCCGATGCCCTCGTGGTAGCTCACCGCCGCAACGAAGGTTTGTGCGGCGGCGACGGGATCGCGCCAGAACGGCGGATACAATCCCACGAGCAAAAGCACCGACAGGACAGCCAGAACGCCGACGGAGAGGATACGTCGCGGCCAGGGACCGCGCCAAAGCAACAAAGCCGCCAGCGCCAGCCCCGGCGCCGGGAGCAATCCCAGGGTCTTGGTCAGCCCGGCCAGCGCCAGGCAGAGGGCAGCCAGCAGCAACGTCGGGAAACGCGGGAAAGAAGCGGCGCCATCCAGATCGCGCGGCGGGCAAAGCAAAAGCGCGGCCAACAGGATGAAGGTCGCCTGCAAAGCGTCCGTGTGGAGCAAACCAGCAAGGCCGGCAAAGAAAGGATCGAGGGCCAGAAAGACGACCAGCAGACGCGCCGCGCGGTCGCCCAGCCGTCGTCGCGCCAAAAAATAAGCCCACACCAGGGCCAGCGAGTTAGTCACAGCGACCAGGGCGCGGCACGCCGGGAGAAAAAACGCCAGATGGGTGAAAGCGGCGGCGTTTTCAGGGGCAAGCCAGGCCATGTTGCGCAACCAGGCAATATGAGCAGCGGACTCGGCGGGGTGCAATCCCTGCATCAGACGCACACCCAACGCTCCCAGAGCCATTGTCGTCAGGCCGGGATGCCCCGTTTGAGGGATGGCGGCCCAATCGCCGGCAGCGACAGCATCGGCAAAAGTGATGCTGCGCGACACCCAGATCGGCTCGTCGGGCGTGATGTAACGGTTGAGCGGCGCCAGCCGCGCCAACAACGCCAACAAAAAGATGGCGATAGCGCGGCGGCGGAGAGTATGAACTCGCGTCATTCTCAGCTTTTGACCGTTAGCCTTTAGCTTTTGACCGTTAGCCTTTAGCTTCTAGCGATGCCCTCTATGGCAAGGCACACTCCGGCTAACAGCCAACCGCTAACAGCTTATCCTAACATCATTCTTCTGCACGAATGAAATAGATCGGCTTGTTTTGCACTTCGTAATACGTGCGGACTTGCAGTTCGCCCAACAGGCCCATCACCAGGAATTGAACGCCGAGAATCATCAGCAAGATTGCCAGCGAAAGCAGCGGACGATTGCCGATATCGGCGCCCGACACCAGCTTGTAGATGGAAAGCCCCAGCGCCAGGAGGAAACCGACGCCGCCACTGCTCAGCCCTGCGAGGCCGAACAGTTGCATAGGGCGCGCCTGGTAGGTCAACAGAAACGTCACCGTCAACAAATCCAAAACCACACGGATCGTCTTGGTGATGTTGTATTTGGATTTGCCGTACTGCCGGGCGCGGTCGTTGACCGGCACCTCGGCCACCCGCACGCCCAGTCCCGATGCCAACGCCGGAATGAAGCGGTGCAGTTCACCGTACAACTGCACATTCTTAGCGACCTGCCAGTCATAGAGCTTGAGCGAACAGCCATAATCATGCAGCGTCACGCCGGTCGTTTTCCGAATCAGGCGATTCCCCAGCATCGAAGGCAAGCGCCGGGAAAGGAACGGCTCTTTGCGGTTGACCCGCCAGCCGCTCACGATGTCGTAGTCGCCCTCTTCCATCACCTTGAGCAACCGGGGAATGTCGGCGGGGTCGTTTTGCCCGTCGGCGTCCATCGTGATGACACAGGCGCCGCGCGCCAGATCGAAGCCGGCGGCGAATCCCGCCGTCTGGCCGAAATTGCGGCGGAAGCGCACGATGCGCAGATTCGGCTCACCCTTCTTGAGACGGCGCAACGTCTCCACACTATCGTCGCTGCTGCCGTCATCCACGGCGATGATCTCATAGGAACGCCCCAGAGCGGACAGGACATGGGAAATCTCCGGGATAAAAACCTTCAAATTCCCCGACTCGTTGTAGACAGGCAACACAACCGAAATATCCAGTTCGGGCGTCGCAGTTTTTTCGCTCACAGTTTTTTTCCTTCCATTATCAAGTGGATAGCAGCTCTGTTGTACCATAAAGAAGGCGGGATGCAAATACCACGCCTACAAAAGCGCTTGACACATCCCCCAACCTGGCTATAATAGCGCAAGATTGCTCAGCGTTTCAGGAGGTAGAGTCTTATGGCTAAGAAAAAGGGTGCGCGCATTCTGATTAAAATGAAGAGCAGCGAAAGCGGACATATGTATTATACCGAGAAAAATCGCCGCAACGATTCACAGCGTTTGGAATTGCGCCGGTACGATCCTTTTGTGCGCCGTCACGTGATCTATCGCGAAACCAAGTAAGTTATTACTTGTGTCTTTTGCACCAGGCAACCCCGAGGTAGTGATACCCCGGGGTTGTTGTTGGTTATGAGGTGAACGGATGAACTGGCAGGCATTTTTCTCGACGTTTGGATTGGTTTTTCTTGCCGAGCTGGGGGACAAAACGCAACTGGCCGTGATGACCCAGACGTGCAAGTTCCGGTGCCCCTGGCCGGTGTTTTTGGGCGGGAGTCTGGCGCTCACGGCGGTGACGGCGTTGGGCGCCGCCGGGGGTCAACTGGTAGGGACGCTGATCCCGGCGCGCGTCGTTCAGATCATCGCGGCGGCGGCCTTTGTCGTGATGGGGGTACTGATCTGGCGCGAGGCGGGCAAACAGGACAAGGAAACGGAATGCACCGACGAAACCGCCGGAAGCGAATGCGCGGCAACCGGATTCTGGGATTGGAAAGCCTTTGGCGCGACCTTCTCGCTGCTTTTCTTCGCCGAGTTGGGCGACAAGACTCAGCTGGCGGTTCTGAGCCTGGCGAGCAAACAAACGGCCCCCTGGCTCATCTTTGCCGGCGGCGCGCTGGCGCTGACGGCGGTCACAGCACTAGGCGTCATCGGCGGGCAACAACTGAGCAAGTGGATTCCCGAACGTGTGCTGCTGCGGGTTTCTGCGGCGGCGTTTGTGGTGATGGGGGTGCTTATTGGGGCGGGGATTTTGTAACGATGGCGCCCCACGCGCTCGTATTTTACGTTCAGTAAACGGACCGGCCCAACAGCGCCAAAACGGCCACGATATTGGCCGGGATCAAGCCCTTGTCCCTGGGATCCTCTTTGCCCTGTTGCGCCTTCGCGTTATCCAATGCATGCTCAACCTGTGAGCGCGCCTGTCTGTTGACAGGTTTCCCGTATGGCTTCACCAGACATTTTGTTATGTTCATCGTATCCTCGTGAAAATGAATTTCACCGATAAGGATACTGGCTACGTGTCACAGTTTCATGCTGGCCGTGTCGCAACTTTGTTGCAGCTGCTCCTGAAAAAGGGAGAAGTGGGGGATTGGGGGCGGGC
>DAOUFX010000069.1:0-6847 GCA_034429675.1 Anaerolineae bacterium
TAAATGGGCCATAGCGATTTGCGTTCAATGTTTGACTGATTTTGTATTATAGACATTTTTTACCTCCTGTTGGTTAACGGATAGTTAAATAGTGGGGTGATACGCTATTCTGTAAGGCAAATGGCCTAACGACCAGCATAACCCGCCGCGCGGCTGCGGGGAAGGTCCCGGCGAGAGAAAACTACCCGCAAGCGCGTTGCACCTTCGCTGGCACGCGCGCCAGCGCGGTCGGGTTGATGCAATGTTGGGCGGGTTTATTGGTCACTCATACTATGGCCGTTGCCTAACGACTAAAGGCAAATAAACTTGCCGTTTTCGATAAATCAGAATATATCTCTCATCTTTGTTACCGGCGATATCGTAAGCCGCCGCGTAAACGTGATTCGAGGCATAGTTCAGAGTTGTACTATCAAGCGTATATTGGTACGGAGGCGTATAGTCTGTAGCAATCTCTCTCCACTGCGAGTTCACTGCATCCCAACGATAAAAACGGACTCTAGCAATAGAAACGTTGTCCGTCGCGGTAACGCTTAATAAAACTTCTTCATTCCCAATCGTAAATGCTTGACCATTGTTAACTGGTGAAGTCCAATTCAAAACTGGGTTTTGCGTATCGGGTGGAGCATTAACAACCGTATAATCAAGGATAGTCTTAGAATTTGAGCCGCCAGGCCCTGTGACGGTCAACTTTGCTGTATAAGTACCAGGATTTGTGTAAGTATGATCATGATAATCATCACAAGAAGTACCTGTACTATCATCACCATATTCCCACAAACAACTTGTGTAATTACCAGTTGAAGTGTTATGGAAGGCCACAGTCAAAGGCGCGGTTCCACTATGCGGCCAGGCGTCGAAGTTTGCTATGGGAGGGGCAGGTAAACGATTTATCCAGATATACTTATCATCGATGTTCCCTGAAGTATCATAAGCTGCTGCATTAACTTGATTCCATCCCTCATTCAAAGTGCTAGAATTCAGTTCAACTTGATATGGGGCAGTATAGTCAGCGAAAATATCCACAAAGACTGAATTCACCGCATCCCAACGGTAGAATTGCACTCTGGCTATTCCGACATTATCTGTAGCATCCACGCTTAAGTTGATCTGCTCATTGTCGCTGGCGTTATACACTTGTTCATTGCCAGTCGGAGTAACCCAATTCACGCTTGGATTTTGAGTATCGGGAGGAGGCAAGTCAGGACAATTTGCCTGATTGTATAAGGAAAAAGATGAAATAGCATTGTCCAGATTTGTGCCATCCTCAAAAGTGTTATTGGATAAATCGGTATCGCTTCCCGTAAGACAACGGCTTGAACCACCCAAGTTGACATCTTTGAAAACCCGTACAGACCATCCAGATTGCAATAGAATAGAAGTAACCGCATCGTTAAAACCTGAACATCCATCCAAACTCATATAATTTCCAGCATTATCCCCATAGCAATATGAGCCACCCCCATAATTAGGTTCAGTGTAAAGTTGAATGGGATGATCTGGATTCGTCGTCCGCCATTGTACTTTCACTGAAGAAACTTGGTTATCTCCAATACTGTTATCGCCAAGATTTGAATCATCACTGGTGAAAGTTTCGCATCCGCCGCCGTAGTTATCATCTTTGCACAATATGGCTTGTACATTCCCGCCAACTTTGATTGATGAGGTAGAATCATTGGGCAAGCCAATTGCAGATGGATTGCTGTACTCGCCAACATCTTTTACAACACATTGGCCGCCGTAATTAGAATCTACAAAAAGTGCTATTTGGTCAGCATTGGGATTACAAGACGAACCGCCAGGTTCGATTCGGAATCGGCGCACGGCCCAACTTGCCCCGGAAGGCGCGTTGGCAGCACGCACGCCCCACCACAAATCTTGATTATCATGTCCATTGATAGTTTCGGTGCGTTGGGTGTTGCCTTCTCCCGTATCAATGAAGCAATTGGCTAAATTGTCAACATCAGATGAGGTGCATACTCGAAAAGTATAGCCATTGAATGTACAGCCACTCACAGCGTTCCAGCGAAACGTGATTGTCTGATTGTTCAACACAGCATTATCAGCCGGTTCGATTAAAGACGGCGCAGCACATGCCCCACCACCAGGTTCAATTCGGAATTTTCGCACGGCCCAACTTGCCCCCGAAGGAGCATTAGCGGCGCGGACTCCCCACCATAAATCTTGATTATCGTGTCCATCAATAGTTTCGGTGCGTTGGGTGTTGCCTTCTCCCGTATCAATGAAGCAATTGGCTAAATTGTCAACATCAGATGAGGTACATACCCGAAAAGTATAACCATTGAATGTACATCCGCTCACGGCATTCCAGCGAAAGGTGATTGTACGGCTGCTCAATACCGCATTATCGGCTGGTTCAATTAAAGAGGGTGCTGCACATGCGCCGCCACCTGGTTCATATAGCCATCCGCTAACTGCCATACTAGCCTGCACCACCCAATTGGAGACAGTATGCGTCCGAGTCCCTGAACTAGACATATTTTGCTCAATCACGGTTATTGTGCCATTGCCACTACCGTCTATGTTTGCGGAACTGACAATTGAAGTGTGTCCATAGGGATCTGTTGAGCCATAGCTTAAAACACTTCCAGATTTTGGGGCTTTATTAGGCGTGCCATTAGGCACTTTCTCTAAATCAGTATCCGGGTAATACCATACGACATCTTTGCCATGAGCTGAATAGGGTGGTGTGCCATAAGCTAGATACAAATATCTTTTGCTTAGTTCGGGACACTGCCACTCAAATTGATCTACTCCTACACCAAAACTAACTTGACGTGTTGTGCCTAGTGGCCCACATGCCTTGACCCCATTGTAAATACCGCCGAGGGGATATGACCCGGGAAAGTTATTAACATCACAATCCCCATTCCACCAGGGAGGAAATGGTAAATCGTTAGGTGTCGAGGGCGTGTGAGGTGAGGGTGTAAGTTGCTCCGGAATGGGCTGGTCAACAAGGTGTAAAACAGTTTGAGAATTCTCCATACTGATAGAAACGTCGCGCAACCTTGAATCAGCAAAGCTACTTTCCTGCCCATAACTTATTCGGAAAATCCATAGTCTCTCGTTATGTTGAGTAAGCCACTCATGAATGACTACAGGTTCTTTTATATCCTGATTTATATTGAGCGAGACCAAGTTTGAAATACTGCGGACCTCTTCTCCGAACATATAGATTTCGTGACCTGCTTGGGGCACACTGTTTTGATGTTTTCTGGTATTATCCAAAGCTTGGTTAAAAGACGTGTATTTTTCTCCTTCGGAGATCCCAAGTACATAATTGATTAACTGAGTAGATGAAATAGGAAGGGCTATTAACCTCACTTCCAGAAATGGCTCGTATTGGACAGAAGTAGCCATCTGGAATATGTCGTCTGGCGACGAGGCCGCAAAATCTGTAATAGTAAAGGGAATAGTAAGTCGAACAGATGTACTGTCCAAATGCAGGGAATAGACTGACTCGTTCGTGAAAATTCCATGATGCAAATCTCTGTATATGGGAGTCGGGGTAATGATAGAGTGTGTCGAGTAGGCATTATTGTAAGCAATGGCAGAGTTTGTGGCTGTACTTGCAAACAATGTAGCCAAGACTATCAGTACACAACCAATCAAAAAAGAAATTTTATAGCCTTTCATCTACGAATCCTCCTGTTTCATCAGGTGACAAGCCGCCCAACGGCCAGCATAAGCCGCCGCGCCGACTGCGTGGAAAACCCCTTTGCTAGCAGGCACGCTCCAAAGCGCGTTTCCCCTCCGCCAGCACGCGCCAAAGGCGCGGTCGGTCTTGATGCAATGTTAGGCAATTGTTCATTTGTGTTTATCTTTGAACAATGCAATGCACCCTCATTTTACGCTCATTATGAATGTGCGTACCCTCAACTGATTTGACAAGCCCTGACGGTGACTCGACAAATGTTTCTGGATCGTACACGAAGAAAATCAAATTTTCACAAAGCAAATCCAATTTGTACTCGCCAATGTCGTTGTGTAACTCGTTTTTTATAGATCTCCCATGCGCTTTGTCTCGCACGCGTTTAGCCTCCAAGACCAACTTTAGTGCGCAAGAACGGAAATCCTGAATCGCGTACTGGCGTGTGTGACCAGCGACTGGCTGTTCAGGTACTAAATCAGGGATAGCCGGTTTCAATATGAAGTATAGCAGATCCTGAAGCCTAGCCTCATCAGCAAGGTCCAGGATTGGCAAACCACGCCGGTTCTGTGAATAACCTGCACAGTCTGGAAATGCTGATAGAAATTGCAGTACCTCTTGCACTGATTGAATTTGAGTAGTTGTCTCCACAGACCTATCAACCTGGGCAAGCCTATCTTGAGCTAGAGCGATACCTGACGGCGGCAATGCCATTCCTAACTCTCTTACTTTTGTTTGTATTGAGGCCGCGATCTCCAAGATATGCTTTGCACTGCAATCTAGCACTATTCACCTCTACGGTACAAATGCTTCGCCATGCTTGCGAATATCTGGTCGATTTGATCACTCGATGCATCTGGTGAGATGTGTATTTGGATGTCGATGTGTAGAGAAGTTCCGGGCTGCGAAGAACCAATTTGTGGCTGTGAAGCAGGTTGGACATCAGTCGTTGCTTTTGCTATTCTCTCATCTGCAATTTCAGTCGTCTTTGAAGGTGCTGACTTTGGCGGTTTCCTTTGAGTTCGTGTCGAGGTAGTGCCAGAAGCTTCTTGCTTGGCCTGCGGAGTTGCTTCACAAAGCAAAAGATACGTCAAGGTCATCTTTCCCGAAGCATTCTGCCCCACTCCAGTTTTGTTGGCAATCCAACGCTCAACAGACTCACGACTAGGCGATGGTGGCGGAAGTGCGTGTACAAGCTCAGGTGGATATATTTCTTGGCGTATTTGCCCACAGACTTCTGCATACTGTTCATCATCTCGCCATTGCTTTGCCCGTTCTGTTGGTTTCCCATCTTGATCGATGATTTTGAATGCGACGAGTGCTGGCAGAACATTGGCCTTTGCTGAAGCTTCCGTTATTCCCAAAGCAGCAACTAAATAGCCTGGCGTAATCGTAGGCGGGATGCTTTGTTTAAATTTGCTCCGTAGCAACCACCAGTGTTTTACAGGGATCGAAGGGTATGTTGTCCTTTCTTCGTCAGACATCTTTTTTACCTCCAAACAAATGAGTGTCCATCACTGGATTGTTTAACTTGCCTAACGATAAGCTTCAGGCGCGGCGCACCCCATTTTGCGATGAAGCCCAACGCTGCCCTCAAACCACATTCTGGCGGGCGACCCCGGCGGCCTTGCGCCGTCGCCTGGAAGTAGTGTTGGGCGGCGGGCTTGCCGAAAGGACGACCCGCGCCGCACTCCAACCCCTGCCGCACACCGACCCCGCCCGACCGAGACGGCGACTATGCCCCGCGCACCCGCCCCACGCGGCGACGCCCCGCTGCCCGCCGACGCCCACCCGCGTGACCGGCCCCGCCGCTCACCGCACCCCGTCGACGCGCGGGCCTGGCGATTGGCTCCTCGTCCACGCTCGTCTACGCTGCTTTGACCCTGTTAATGATGTTCGGCGGTTCTCAGTCTTGCCGCCGCCTAACGGTCAGCGTAACCCGCCGCGCGGCTGCGTGAAAATCACCTTCGAGAGAAGGCAACCTGCAAGCGCGTGGCTCCGCCGCTGGCACGCGCGCAAGCGCGGTCGGGTTGACGCGATGTTGGGCGGCTTTCTGATACTCAAACAAACACCGCAATTGGAATTACCTCTAAGACTGGTCCGCTAATTTCAGTTTCAATCTCCGGCAAGTTCATTCCCGGCACTTGTGAAAATGCGTTCACTAATTCTCCCACTGTATCTTTTCCTATTCCACCTAGTCCTGTTCCTTGTAGCAAGTCAACTGCACTATCTTGATGTTTCTCTATTTTGCGAACTACTTTGCCAAGTAGTCGGTATTCTTTATAACTTATTTCTGTCAGTGTCTGATCACGGAGATAGTTTAGAAACAGAAAAGCAACGGCCTTATGAGCATCTGGGTTTGCTATATCAACTACAAAAGCACGAATATTCTCTGCTTGCAAATCTGCAAGTACACCCTGGAAGAATTTCCTAATATCTTCCATTTGTTTCGTTTGTTGTTGCGATTTGCTTCTTTGTTCCTGCATCCTCTTTTTTTCTTCGGGAGATGATTTGCCACCTGTAGTAACTTGTCCCAACATTCCGGCACTAAATATCTGGAATACACCTATCAAACGATCCATAATTTGCAAGGAATTAGCAAAAGGGTTAGGGCGGAATATGCCACGAATTTCTACAAAATCAGAAGGTTGTATCTGTTGCCAAATATCGGGTTGTTTATAGAGGCACTTCACTAACGAATTGGAGTATAGATACTCGCGCAGGCGATAGAATAGAGAGCCATAAGTGTGATATCTTTCTGTTTCTCTCTGATGACTTTCTTCTTGAGATTTCTTCCAATTTGCTGAATAGCCCAGGTTAAGTTTTAGCAGGCTTAAAACATTTGGTATACCAAACTCAGTGCCCGTTTCGGCTTTTACACCTCTCTCGATGCCTTTTGCGTCTGCACTCTGCGAAGTTATCTTTTCTACAACGCTGAATCCACCTTCAATTGAAGCAAGTACATCAAGGAGAGCATTTGTATCAACATAAATAGGGATAATTAGATCTTCTTGCATTTAAGTACCTCTGTTGTTTCCAATGTGCCGCCCAACGGTAGGCATAAGCCGCCGCGCCGACTGCGTGGAAAACCCCTTTGCCAGCAGGCACGCCCCAAAGCGCGTTTCCCCGCCGCCAGCACGCGCTGAAGGCGCGGTCGGTCTTGATGCAATGTTAGGCCGT
>DAOUFX010000070.1:0-3648 GCA_034429675.1 Anaerolineae bacterium
CGTGAGTTCCACGGGAAGTGACGCCTGCGGAGAGGATGTAAGTCCGGTTCTGAACCGGCAGACCTCGGCGAAGCAGGAACCGAACCGCAGTTTAGGCTCTGCCTAGATTTGCATAAGTTTCGGAGAACGGATACGTGGTGACCATTTCGTATCCGGCCGCATTTTTAGCCGGATACCAGATCGTGATTTCCAGCGGACTTTCACCTTCGATGACAAAGTCACGGATGCCGACAGGGTAAGGCCCGCGCACCCCATACGTGGGCGCCTCTGGCCGCGAGACTGGGTGTTCTGCGACCGCCACCTCTTGGAACAAAAAGAGGATGACTATGGCCACGATGGCCAGCACGATCCCGGGAATTAAGAAGCGTTTACGTTTTAGCATTTTTCAAGCCTCTCATCTACGAAGTTGAGTCCCTATGCGCCAGCGCCGAGGTCGTCTGGCAGCCGACGATGGCCGGCGCTTCGTGGATAAGTCCGTCGTTTTCGAGCGCCGTCACCATGAACAGGGCGAAATCCACGCGCCGGGTCATGTTGCTCGCCAGAATGGGGTCGCCCACGTGGCGGCTCCACACCGGCAAGCCCTGGCTCGCGCCTTCCTCCAGATCGCTGCCGCGCACCACCGTCCAGCGGGTGGGGCTGGCAAAGATGCGCCGGCAGGCTTCCACCTGATCGTCAATGTCAATCATCCCGGTGACACGTCCGAGCAAACGGGCAATCTTTTCATCCCGTTTTAGAGACGACGGGTACACATCTTTCCCGTCAAGCGTGATGTGCCAGCCGCAGGAGAAAATGAGGCGCGCTTCCGGGCGCGCGTAATCCAATACGGCCTGGGCCGTCCCGGTCGAGTAGTGTTTCCTTCCCCAGGGCACCAGCACGGTCAACACGCCGGCGCAACCGTCCACGGCTTTCTGGATGACGTCGCGGTTGTTGGTGTCGCCGGGAAAGAGGGTAATCTGTCCTTTGAACCGTTCGAGTTTGCCGGAAGCTCCGACAATACAAATTTTCTTCATGTCATCCTTCTTTTTTCTTGTGTTAAGTGCGTTCATTTTTCTTCCTTCGCGTTCGCGAGATTGGTATCTTCAAACGTGAAAACTTCTTCAACGGTCGTGTTGAAGACGCGGGCGATGCGGAAGGCCAGTTCGAGCGAGGGGGAGTATTTGGCGCTTTCGATGGCGATGATGGTCTGGCGGGTGACGCCGACTCGTTTGGCCAGTTCGTCCTGGGTCATTTCGTCTGCATTGAAGCGAAATTTGCGAATGGAGTTGGCGATAGGGCAGTGGCTCATGTCAAAACCCCCGGCGATAAAGCACGAACTGGGTCAACTCGTCCACGACCGCGGAAAGCAAGCCGGAGTAGATGATGGTGATGAACATGGCCGAAATCGGCATTCCCAGCGCCAGCGTGACCATGGCCAGCATCACGCCCAGCGAAAAGACGTACAGCGCATTGCGGTTGCCCTTGAATTCGATGAGCTTGTCGCGCTCGTCGGTGATCGCCGGCTCCTGGTCGTGGGTCGTGATGCGGTAGTGGAGGGTGAAGAAGATACTGCTGAGAATGTTAGCCGCAATCGAAATTGGGATGAAAATGAGGAAGGCATTCGCCCAGAAACGTGGATCGTTGGCAAATTCCCCGCCGCCGGCCAGGTAACGGAAATACAGATAGACCGAATACCCGACCGTAATCGAGGTCGAACTGAGCATATTGACGATAGCTCGTTTTTCGTGATAGGACATAACTGCCTCGCTTTGTATGATATGGATTACAATTAGTAAAATACAACTTACTTATTGTATACTAAACCATACATAATGTCAAGTATTATTTACATTTAGCGAGGCAGTTTCGTGGACAATCTCTGTCGAAGAAAGTTTGTTTAATGTTATCCGGCGATGGCCGGAATTGAGAGTTCCTGCGCCCAGCGGCGAATCTTGTCCCAATTGCGGAAGTCCAGCGTCGGCGTAAAGCGCGCAAGCCAGCCGGGAAGCCCTAGCGCGACGCCGCGCCGGTCAATTCTGCCGGCGAAAAGTACTTCGTCCACGGGTGTCATGAAGGCGCGCACCGGGGCATAAAATCTGTCACGCGCAGATGCCAGCGATTTCTCGTCCTTTGCCATGCCGGCCAGGCACAGGCTGAAGAGCGTCACCGGCACGCGGCTGAGCGCATCCCGGTTGGCTTCGACGAATTCCAGCGCTTCGGCCAGCCACTTGCTCCCGTGGACCGCGCTGCCGATGAGGACAAAGTCATACACATCCACTTGCGGCTTTTCCAAAACCGGGATCACGTCTACTGCAAAACCGCGTTCGCCTAACGTCTTGCCGATTTCAACGGCGGCTTCTTGCGTTGAGCCGGTGAAAGTTGCATAAGCGATCAAGATACGTTTGTCCATAGAGTTTTCTCCAAAGGTAGTAGATGAAAGGACAACGGCAGGCGGGTCGGGCGCCGCCGCCGTGATGCCGCAGAGGGTCATCCCCACGGCGGCTGTCGAAAGGCAGCCGATTTGCAGAAAGCGCCGGCGCGAAAGTTTTGGGTGTTCTTGTGGGGCGGTTGTGTTCATTGCGTATCTTTTCCAATCACAATGACCACTTTGCCACGAGCGTGGCCCGCGCCGAGGTAGCGCATGGCTTCCGGGACGTCTTCCAGGGAATAGCGTTTGTCAATCACCGGCTTGACCTGCCCCGTTTCCAGCATCTTCTTGAGCGCCAGCAAATCCTGGCGATCGGGGTGTGCCGACACGTTTCCCAGTTTTTTGCTCCCGCCCAACGACATCAGCGGCCCCAGGAGCAGCGCTTCAAACATTTGCCCCGGTGCGCCGCCGGCCATGACGTAGCTGCCGGTGGGGGTCAGGGCGCGCTTGTACGCCGCAAGCGGGTGATAGCCGTTGGCGGCAAAGATCAGGTCGTACTGTTGGCCTTTTTGCGTGAAATCCTCTTGGGTGTAATCAATCACGTGATCCGCTCCCAACGCCCGCGCCTGCTCCACGTTGCGTGTGCTGCATACCGCGGTGACTTCTACGCCAAGCGCCTTGGCGATCTGAACCGCGAACGTCCCCACGCCCCCCGAGGCCCCGTTGATCAGCACCTTTTGACCGGGCCGGATTTGTCCCTTGCGCAACCCTTGCAGGGCGGTGACTCCCGCCAGCGGCGCCGCTGCCGCCTCCTCGAACGACAGGTTGGCCGGTTTGAGCGCCAGCGCGCTTTCGGGGACGGCGACGTACTCGGCAAAACTGCCCCAGCCGCTGGCGGCCAGGTCGCCGAAGACTTCATCGCCGGGTTGAAACTGCGTGACGCTTCGACCGACTGCTTCCACCTGCCCGGCGACATCCGCGCCGAGAATCGAGATTTTGGGTCTGAACATCCCCATCATCAGGCGAATCAGGATTATGTCGGCGGTCAGCAGATGCCAATCGGCGGCATTGACGGAGGCCGCGCGGATTTTGACCAGGACTTCATTGTCTTTGGGCGTTGGCTTTTCGACTTCGGCAAGACGCATGACATCCGGCGAGCCGTATTTTTCATACACGATGGCTTTCATAAATGTTTCTCCTGATTGGCTAGGATTGGTTCACGCACACCTAACACTTTTCAGTCCCCATTTATTCGGATTCAAGCCGCGCTTACTTCTCTTTAAAGTCTGGGGTTGGGGGGCGGG
>DAOUFX010000071.1:0-8872 GCA_034429675.1 Anaerolineae bacterium
GGTGAGTCTGCTCGCCCGCGCAAACCCCTACATTGAAAATTATGCGATTTCATTGGGAATCAGGACGTGGTCGGCCAGATGCGGCAGGTGGTAGACCTTGACGCCGGTCAATGTTACGTCGGCGGGGACCTCGGCCAGCGTGAAAAGCACGACTTTGCGCCCGGCGTGGGTCAAGTTTTGCAGCGCCGCCAGCAGATCGGCGTAGATGACGGACGTGACAACGATGAGCGTCGCTCCCCACGGCAGCCTGGGCGCTTCGCGCATCAATTGCACCTCGATGGGGCGGGCCGGCAGGTCAATCGCGGCCAACATTTCGAGGATGCGGGTCAACTGCGCCGGGCTGCGACCTGGCAACAGGCGCATGGTCTGGTCGCTGCCCGGCCAGTGCGCATTGGCGATGAGCCCCACCGGCCAGCGCTGTTCGACGCACAGCGTCGCCAGACTGCCGGCCACGCTGAGGGTGCGCTCCACCAATTCGGGCACTGTGCCTTCCCAATAACGTTCCAACGTCGCCACATTGAGGAAAATGAGCGCTTGCGGCTCTTCGCTGGGTTCGTAGAGACGGCTCAGCATGCGCTGGTGGCGCGCGGTGGCTTTCCAGTGGACGCGGCGCAACCCATCGGCGGGCTGCCATTCACGGATGCCCGCGTTGCGCAGCGGGTCCTCGAACAACTGCGCTTTCGATCCCCAGTCCCCAAACGGATTCTTGGCGGGCAGGCGCAGCTCGGCGGCTGAATACAGGCGGGGATAAACGATGAGCGTCTGTTGGTCTCGCAGCTGCACCGTGCGGCTGAACAACCCCGCGCCGTCGCTGAGGGTCAGCTTAGCCGGGCCGAAAAAATGGTATCCGCGCCTGGCGCATTGCAGTGTGTAGCGCCGGGTCAGCCGTTGAAATACACCGGGCGACCAGAACGAGCGGAATTCACTGCGGTTGGTCACGCGGTTGTGCGTGACCTTTGCGTCTGCGATGGGAAGCGCTGCCGGGAAGAGGTCTTCGATTTCGAGGTTCAACATCGGCACCGGCTTCTGGTTGCGCACTTCCAGGGTCAAGGTGATGGTTTCGCCGAGGAACGCGCGGGATTCACTGATAGTGCGCCGGTAGCGCAACGCCGACATGCCGATTCTTTCCCATACCCAACTGATGGCGACGAAGGCCAGCGTGCACAGCCCGCCGCCAAGCAGGAACTCGTTGCGGAAAATCATTCCCAGGAACATCACTGCCAGTGCTGTTCGCAACCAGAACCGCCCCAGTTGGACGTCGCGGTCGAGCAGATCATTGGCGTCGGAGCGCAACGTAGCGATCACTCGTTTGTAGAGCGGCGGCGGCGTAGTCTTGTTGAGCGGGGTGAACCGCAGTTGGGTCTCTAACAATCCCGGCGAACTGCCGTACCAGGACTGGCTGGGCATATCGGGCATAGTCGCCTCACAATGGTTTTACATACCGAAGTCGCCGCCATCCAAAGCGCCGGCGCCGCCGTCGCCCATCAAATCGGGCATATCTTTTTCGATCTGCTCCGGGTCCTGGCCTGATTCCAGGCGATCAATCACCTCGCCGAATCCCGGCTCCATAGCTCCGGCCTCGTCGCCCATTTCGTTCACCATTTTGCGCATAAAGCGCCCCATGCTCTTGGGGTCGTTTTCGTCGAAGCCGCCCCACGCGCTGGGATCGGCCATGTCTTCCATCCGGCTGTCTTCGGAGCGCAGCACGCGCACCCGCGATACCAGCCGCTTGACCGAGTCACTGCCGCAGTGTTTGCAAGTGACTCGCTCGGTATCTATCTGTGAAAATGAGCGCCAGAACAGCGAAAACCGCCGGCGACATTTCTGACAGCGATACTCGTAAATTGGCATACGTGATCTCCTCAAATAAGGGATTAGTAATTGGGGGATTGGGGAATGGGAAAATGGGAACAGATATTCCCAATCCCCAATCTCCAATCCCTCAGTCCCCCAAATATTGTGGTATAGTAGGCATGCAAGCCGGTGTGTGCAGCGCCCGGTGCACCACCACAAGATTATAATGTTAATGTAGGGAGAGGCAAACGTATGCACGAAACACTCGCTCAGGATCCTTATCTCCTAACGCGGCAACCGTTGCTGCTGGTCATCTCCGGCCCTTCGGGCGTCGGCAAAGATAGCGTGGTGCAACGCATGCAAGAGCGCGCCATCCCTTTTCATTTTGTGATCACGGCCACTTCGCGCGCGCCGCGCCCCGAAGAGGTCAACGGCGTGGACTATTTCTTCGTCTCCGAAGAGGAATTCCGCACGCTGATTGCCCAGGGCGAATTGCTGGAGCACGCGATCGTGTACGGCCAGTACAAGGGGATTCCTAAACAGCAAGTGCGCGAGGCGTTGGCGAGCGGTCGGGACGTGGTGATGCGCCTGGATGTGCAGGGGGCCGCCACCGTCCGTTGCATGATCCCTGAAGCCATCCTGGTTTTCCTGAGCGCGGCTTCGGAGGAGGAGTTGACCTCTCGCCTGACGCGCCGCCGCACCGAATCTGCCGAGCAGTTTGCCCGGCGGGTGGAGACGGCCCGCGAAGAGATGAAGCGTGTGCAGGAGTTTGACTATGTCGTCATCAACCGCGAGGACGATCTGGACGGCGCGGTGGATCAGATTGCGGCGATCATGGCCGCCGAACACAGCCGCGTACATCCCCGTGTTGTGAAACTATAATGGAAGAAGACCTGCTCCCCGAAGCGTTTTCACCCGCTCCGCCACAACCGTTGCGGCTCCAGCTCGACCGGCCCGGCGCTACTTATGCGCTGATCGGCGTCAATGCTCTTATCTTTCTGACGTTTGCGTTCGCCAGGTGGGATTTCAGGGTGGGCGCTTTGACGCCGGCGCTGGTGCTCGCCAGGAACGAGTGGTGGCGATTGTTGGCGGCCGGTTTCCTTCACGCGGGCATTGCTCACGTCAGTTTCAACCTCTACGCGCTCTATGGGTTGGGTGGGTTGACCGAACGCTTCTTTGGTCTCGGACGCTTTCTGGCGATTTATTTCACGGCGTTGCTGGGTTCGAGCGTCCTGGTGACGCTCTTCTCGCCGCTCACTACTCCCACCGTCGGAGCCTCCGGCGCCATTATGGGACTGTTGGGCGCGTTGGTGTTCTTCTACTGGAGATACCGCGCCCGGATCACCGGGGCGCGCGCTTATCTCAACGAACTGGTCAAGATGGCCGTGATCAACATCGGCATCGGGTTCTTGCCCGGCATCAGCTTTTGGGGGCACTTCGGCGGTTTTCTGGCCGGGGCGTTGATGGGCTGGCTGCTTTGTCCGGCCTACGAGTATGCCGACGATCCGCCCCGGATGGCGCGCCGCCCGCTGGAGATGGCGGACATTCTCCGGGCATTCCTGGCGCCCGCAGGATGGCTGGCCCTTCTGGTTTTGGGCGTGATGTGGCGCAAAGGATAGCTCGCGATGGGACAGGGCCCGCTCGATTTACACGAAGGGGATGTGGTGGAGTTGCGCAAGACGCATCCTTGCGGAGGAAAAACCTGGCGCATTCTGCGCGTTGGGGCCGACGTCGGCGCCGAATGTCTGACATGCCGGCATTACGTCATGGTTCCCCGGCGACGCTTTGAATCGCGCATCAAACGTTTTATTGAAAGAAAGGAGTCTGGACGTGAATGAGGAGGATAGAGTAAGACTTTACGAGGAGATACCGCAGCCAAAACGCTTCCTCTTCCTTTTCTCCGATACTGGCGGCGGGCATCGCGCGTCGGCGCAAGCGGTGAAAGATGAGTTTGCGCGGCTCTACGGATCGCGCGCGCTCATCGAGATGGTGGACGTTTTTGTGGAGATGGATCGTTGGCCCTTCGACCGTTTCCCCAAATGGTACCCCACCATTGTCGGCTGGAACGGCCTTCCGTGGGGCGTCGGCTTTCACCTCTCGGATCACGTGCGCACGGTCAAGAACGTGTCGCGGCTGGCGTGGCCCTACGCCCGGACGGGCCTGTGCCAGTTGCTCCGCCGCCACCCCGCCGACGCCGTCGTCTCGTTCCACGGCATTCCCAACTACGCACTGCTGATGGCGCGCCGGCAAATGCCGACGCCGCTGCCGATGGCCATCGTGACCCTGGACCTGGTGACGGCGCACGCCGGATGGTTCGTCCCCGGCGCCGAAATGTACCTGGTGCCCACCGAAGATACCCGCGATCGCGCGCAGGAGTGCGGCGTGGATCCCGATCGCATCTGGGTGACGGGCATGCCGACCCGCCGCAGCTTCGTCGAATCCATGGCGCTTTCGCGGGAAGCGGCGCGCGCGCTGCTGGGGTTGCCCCAGGATTGCCCGGTAATCTTGCTCGTGGGCGGCGGCGAAGGGATGGGGCCGCTCGCGCCGGTGGTCAAGGCGCTCGCGGCGCGGCGTCCGAATGCGCTGCTGGCGGTCGTCACCGGGCGCAACCAGGCGCTCGCCGAATCGCTGCGCGCGCTCGACACGCCTGCGCCGCTGCGGATCGAGGGGTTCGTGTCGAACATGGACGTATGGATGCGCGCCGTGGACCTGCTGGTCACCAAGGCCGGGCCGAACACCATCTCCGAGGCTTTCATCGCCGGGCTGCCAATGGTGCTCTACGCTGCTCTGCCGGGGCAGGAAGAGGGCAACGTCAGCCACGTCACCGATCATGGCGCCGGCGTCTGGGCGCCGCGCCCCGAACTGGCCGCCGACGCGGTGATGGAGCTGCTGTCGCATCCCGATCGTCTGGCGCAGATGTCGCAGCAATCGCAATCCCTGGCCTACCCCGAAGCCACCGAAAACATCGTCCAGAGATTGTGGGAGATGGCCCAATCGCCGCAGTTCAGCCAGACTTACCTCAAGCCGGAGCGGTTTGCGAGTTTGCGACGATTGTTTGAGTGAGACGTGACGGGGTTGCCATAAATATCCTGACTCAAGTTGCCGTCTGTTAGCGTTTTGAGAGTTTTGGACACGGATGCCACGGAGAACACGTTTTTTTTGTTTTCTTCTGCGGACCTCGTGTTGTCCGTGTCCAAAGACAATCCCTATCTGGACGGTAGAATTTTGGTTGTGGTATCTTCCTCGTAATCAGGCAACAGGCTTCAACGTAAGCACGGGGAGAATCTTTGTCGTTTCATCTCTAACTCGTTTTGGCGCAAAAGTAACTTTTTCTCGCCCTTCGTTTGCTTCTTGGGTCTTTAAGTTTTGATAAAGAGTGCGTAAATCGTACCCATATTTGGCTATACAGGCTTCACGCACTTGCCGTACCTCAGCCACAATTGAATCTTCCCACATTGTCATTCCTCCTCTTCCAACAATTCTTGCGGTGTGCAAATAATGGGTGGTTCGTAGCCATTATCGCGACATAATCGTTCCACTCGTCCACGTAGCACCGCGTTGGCTAGATGCTTGCAATTCCATGTTAGCAGATAATCCACCCCATTGCTGGTAGCTATGGCGATGTGTAGAGCATCTGGCGCGGCTTTGGCGGGTATTGGCACGTTACGAGTCAATGTTTCAGCCAGAGTTAGGGCCGCTTCATTTAACATCAGCAGAGGTATTCCATCAACAGATTGTATCCGATTAGCCGCGGCTGTCGTATCACCACTGCGAATTTCTTCCAGCACCAATTGCGAGATATAAAGGTCAAAATCTGCGCGTCGTTCTTCCCACCATTCTTGCGTCAACTGCTGGTTTGCCGCAATTATCAAATCTCGACTGAATCGTGCCGTGAGGTAACTGATAATTGAGGTTTCTACATATACTTTGGGTTTCATCTGTTTTGTGTCCATCCCTCATTTTTCCAAATGGATTCTTATCGTCGCCTAGCACAATATCATTGCCATGTCTCCCAATCTTTGCGCGGATGAAAGTATTCAAGATTGACGCGCATCATTTGAAATTCAATTCCTTTGTTTTCAGTGAGTAGACGATCCAGTGTCTCTTTTCTATCATCTTCCAAACATCTATTTTATTGCCAGCATATTTGGAGAATAGAACACACTTGTTTGCTTGGGTCATATTTCTGTTCTTACCTTTGCCTTCACTGTGATACGCATTCTTAATGCTGTGTATCCTTTCATTGGTAAAACAATTGTAAGTCATACCTATTTGCAAGTCAACGATAGGAAATTACTTCCTGCTTTTCCCCCGACTTTACATAATCTGGCTTTATTCATGGACTCAGGTATAATCTTACCCACATGGAACTTTACGTTCGTCGTTTTCTAAATTATATTCAGTTTGAAAGAGGCTATTCCGGCAATACACTTGCGGCATACAAGAACGATCTAAGTCAGTTGGCGCAGTTTGTGGAGGAGGCTGGACTGGAGCGCTGGGAAGCCTTGACCCCCGCCATTCTCGATGACTTCGTTGCGATGCTTCAAAAGCGCCCATTGAGTGCGGCGACAGTGTCGCGCAAGGTCGCTGCGGCGCGTTCGTTTATCCACTTTCTTTTTTCTGAAGGCCTGATTGCCAATGAGTTGGCAGATTGGTTGCACCAACCCAAGGTTGCCAAGCGCCTGCCGCATACACTCTCACAAGAAGAAGTCGCGCAGTTGTTGCACATTGCCTCGTTGGAGCAGACGCCGTTGGGGTTGCGCGACCGGGCGTTGATGGAGCTGTTGTACGCCACCGGCATGCGCGCCAGCGAGGTGATCCGGCTCCAGGTGGACGACGTGGATTTGGAGGATGGCGTTATTCGTTGTCTGGGCAAGGGCGACAAGGAACGCCTGATCCCGTTGCACCAGACCGTGCGGGAGGTTTTGCGGCGTTATCTCGAAGACGGGCGGTTGTTCTTGCTGCGCGAGGCCGCCGAAAAGACGGTGTTCGTCAATCGCTCCGGCAAACCGTTGACCCGTCAGGGGTTGTGGTTTTTGGTGCAGAATTACGCTCAGGCCGCCGGGCTTGGCGACTGGGTGACGCCTCACACGCTGCGGCATTCCTTCGCCACGCACTTGCTGGATGGCGGCGCCGAGTTGCGCGAGGTGCAGCAATTTCTGGGTCACGCCAACATTACCACCACGCAAATCTACACCGAAGTTTCCAGCCGGCGCAAGCGGGAAGTCTACGACCGCGCCCATCCCCGCGCCCATCGCGCTGACGCTGACGAGAAAAAGAGGGAGTAGGGAGTAGGGAGCAGGGAGTGGGGGAAGATTTTCTTCTTCTTACTCCATACTTCATACTCCATACTCCTTATCATCAAAGGAGAACTCGCAATGGACTTTCTCACAATGGACACACTGAATGAAACGGTAAAGGCCATTCGCAAACACACCGACTTTACACCGCGCGTCGGGCTGGTTTTGGGGTCGGGGCTCAATGCATTGGCTGAATCGGTCACGGATGCCGTGAAGCTTCCCTTCGACACGATCCCCAATTTCCCGGTTTCGACGGTCCCCGGACATCAGGGGCGTCTGATCCTGGGCAATCTGGGCGCCACGCCGGTGGTGGTGATGCAGGGCCGCGCGCATTTCTACGAAGGTTACAGCATGGCGCAGATCAGCCTGCCGGTGCGGGTGATGCGGATGCTGGGCGCCACGACTTTCATCGTCACCAATGCCGCCGGCGGCCTGAACATGAGCTATCGCGCCGGTGACGTGGCCATTTTGCGCGATCACATCAATCTGATCGGTATGGCCGGCCTCTCGCCGCTGCGCGGTCCCAATCTCGACGAGCTCGGCCCGCGCTTCCCCAACATGAACGGCGCTTACGACGTAGACCTGCGCGAAACCGCCCTCCGCGTCGCGCGCGAGGCCGGCATTCCGCATCACCTGGGCGTTTACATCTGCCTGGCCGGACCGAGCTTCGAATCCCCTGCCGACGTGCGTTTCTTGCGCCTGATCGGCGCCGATGCGGTGGGCATGTCCACCGTGCCGGAGGTCATCACGGCGCGGCATTGCGGCATGCGCGTGCTGGGCATTTCGGGCATCAGCAACACGCTGGCCGGTGAAGAAAACGCGCCCGGCCCCAATCACGAGGAAGTTCTGGAGGCCGGCGCGGTGTTGGTGCCACGCATCGAAACCATCATCCGTGGGGTTTTGCATACGCTATGACCGTCGTTTTGGCCTGGCTTAGCCAGCAGGCTTTTATCATTTATGCAATTTGTTTGATCGGCGCCATTGGGTATTTGCTGGCGGCCTCTTCGGCCAGGCGGCGCCGCGACGTTGCCCAGTTTTCGTTGGAACGCGAGGTGCACCAACAGCGGATGTCCCGCGCCGGGGTCATGGCGACATTGTCGTTGCTGCTGGGCGGGCTCGTCTTCATCATTCGCACCTTCGTGTTGCCGCCGCTGCCGTTGCCTGCGACGGCGACCCCGACCACCGGGGTGGGGCTGTTTACGCCGGTTCCGCGGACGCCGACGCCTACGGTGGGACTCACCACCACCGTTCCTATCTCGTCGGTGGTGGTTTCGGCGCCCACACCTGTCGCCGGGCAGACCCCGAACGCGGCATCCACGTTGCCGTCCGCAGATGCTACTTTGCCGGATTGTCCTGATCCCGAAGCCCAGATTACGGCACCGGTGGCCGGGAGCAAACTCTCCGGTCAGGTGGCGATTTACGGTACGGCCAAAGTTAATTCCTTCTCCTACTACAAATTTGAAGTGCAGTTTCCCGGTTCGGACACGCCTAACTTCATTTCGCAGTACACCCAATCGGTGGAGAACGAGTACCTGGGGTCTTGGGATGTTTCGGACGCCGCCCGCTTTCCGCCCGGCGGCCTGTATCGCTTCCAGCTGGTCGTTGTGGACCTTTACGGCAACACGACGACCTGTAGCGTTCCGGTGGAGATCGTCGTGCCGGAGAACTGAGATAAAGGAAGCGTGTTTTTTTCGAGCGAGTCTGCTCGCTCGAAAAAACACTTCCTTGGAAGAGATAAAGGGAGCGTGTTTTTTCGTGCGGGTACCCCCGCACGAAAA
>DAOUFX010000072.1:0-3825 GCA_034429675.1 Anaerolineae bacterium
CGAGCCGGTACCCCGGCTCGAAAAAACACCTTTCCTTTTATTCGCGCCGCAGCGCTACGATTGGGTCCAGTTTGGCGGCTTGTTGGGCCGGGTAGTAGCCGAAGAAGATGCCTACCGCTGCCGCTGCGCCAAAGGCCAGCGGGATGGACGCCCACACCAGTTCCGTGCGCAGGCTGCCGAAGGTGTTGAAGAGGTAGGATCCGCCCACACCGCCCAGAACTCCCAGCAGCCCACCGATCAGGCTCAGCATAATCGCCTCAAACAGGAATTGGAATTGCACGTCGCGGGGGCGCGCGCCCAGCGCCTGTCTCAGGCCGATCTCGCGGGTGCGCTCGGTGACGCTGACCAGCATGATGTTCATAATGCCGATGCCGCCGACGATGAGCGAGATGCCGGCGACCCATCCCAACAGGTTGCGGAAGGTTTCGGTGGTTGAGGCGCGCATGTCAATGATGCTGTCCTGCGTTGTCATCGTGAAGCCCGGCGCGCTCGCGTCGGTGCCCAGGATTTGCATGACCAGTGTGTTTAGCTGCGACATCACATCGTCCATCACCTCTTTGCTTTCCGCCGACACGTAGACCACGCGCAGGTTGGTGCCGCCGAAACGGCTGTTGACGAATTTCTTGAAGACCAGGGTGATGGGCACGTACACCCGCCCGTCGTAGTCCGTGCTGCCTACCACGCCTTTTTCGGCCATCACTCCTACGACCGTGCATTTGACCTTACCGATCGTGATGGTTTGGCCCACCGGGTTCACGCCTTCGCCGAACAATTCCGTGGCCACGTCGTAGCCCAGGATGACGATTTTGCTGGCGCGGTCGTTGTCCTGATCGCTGATGAAACGTCCCTGGCCGATTTCATATTCGTGTACCTTGACGAACCCGGAAGTTGTGCCGACGACGGCGATGTCGGTGACGGTGGTGTTGTTGCCCTTGATGTCCTGCGTCGTGTTCTGCTCCGCCGACACGCCGTTGATGCCGCTGACGTTGTCGCGGATGGTGGCCAGGTCGGTGTAACGCAGGCTGGCGGCGTTTCTTACACCCGGCCCACCGCGCTGGAACGAAGGCATCACCATAATCAGGTTTGCGCCCAGCGCGTTGATCTGATCGGCGATCTCCGCCTCGGCGCCCGCGCTGACGGCCAGCATGATAATGACTGCCGCTACCCCGATGATCACACCCAGCGTGGTCAGAAATGAGCGCACTTTGTTCAGCATCAGCCCTTCCCAGGCGATTTTTAGTGTTTTTGTTAAGTTCATAGGTTCTCCGTGAGGATTACGAATACCGGATACCGGATACCGGATACCGGATACCGGTTACGAGCTGTGGGATTCGTCATTTGCTATTCGCTGACTCGCTGCCCCGCTGACTCGCCATTCCCGTTGTCTCCATTGTGCAGATGCGCGATGCCGCTGGCGTGGAGTTTGTCCGAGATGATGGCGCCGTCGCGCAGGTAGATGACCCGGTCGGCGTGTTCGGCGATGTCCAGTTCGTGCGTCACCATTACGATGGTTGCGCCCTGTTTGTGCAGGTCGTGAATCAGTTTCATGATTTCTTCGGAAGAGCGGGTGTCCAGGTTGCCGGTTGGTTCGTCCGCCAGGATGATGGCCGGATTGTTGATCAGGGCGCGGGCGATGGCGACGCGCTGCTGTTGTCCGCCGGACATCTCGTTGGGTTTGTGGTGAATGCGATCGCCCAACCCCACTCTTTCCAGCGCCAAAACGGCTTGTTGATAGTGCTCGGCGTCGCTCTTGCCGTTGTTGCTGTTGTAGATCAACGGCAGCATCACGTTTTTCACCGCGTTCAGGCGGGGCAGCAGGTTGTAGGATTGGAAGACGAAGCCGATCTTCTGATTGCGCACCCGCGCCAGCTCGTTTTTGCTCAACTGGCTGACATCTTCGCCATCGAGGATGTAGGCGCCGTCGGTCGGGCGATCCAGACACCCCAGAATATTCATCAGTGTAGACTTCCCTGAACCGGATGGCCCCATCACTGCGACGAATTCCCCTTCTGCCACTTTTGCGTCAACCCCGCGAAGCGCGTACACCGCCGTGTTCTCTATCCCGTAGACCTTTTTCAACCCCTGGATTTCAATTAGTGTTTTGCTCATATCACGGCATCCCTCCCGGCATAAAACCTCCATCCGGCGGCCCCATCTGTTGTTGGGTGTTGATGTTGGAGTTGATGGTGGCGCTGCTGCTTTCGCTGCCATCGCCAAGGCTGACCGTCTCGCCTTGTTCCAGGCCGGATTTGACTTCGGCGTTGACGTAGTCCATCAGCCCTACTTCCACTGTGCGCATTTCCAGTTCCCCGTTGTCTTTCACCACAAAGACCGTGTATTGGTTCGCGCCCATTTCTCGCAGCGCTTGCACCGGCACGAGCAGTGCATTCTTGGCTTCGCCGGCCACAATCTCGACATCGGCATTCATGCCGCCCAACAATTGCGCCGGGTACTGGCTCGTGTCGATGCTGCCCCAAATCTGCACGGCCGGCGTGCTGCCTACCGTAGCCAGCACCGGCTCCACACGTTCCACTTTGCCGGTGTAGACGTAGTCCGGCAGCGCTTCAAAGATGACGTTGATGGGATAATCCACCGCGACGCTGTTCATATCCGTCTCTTCCACCCAGAATTCGATCATCGGTGTGTCCAGATTGGCCAGGACGATGGCCGTCCCGTTGACGCTTTCCCCGACCTCTGCATTCACCGCAGTCACGGTCCCGGCGAAGGGCGCCACCAGCGTGGTCCCGGCCAGCGTATTCTGCGCCGCCGTCAACTTGAGCCGCGCCTGCTCCAGGGTGAGCTCGGCGTCGCGGGTGGCGGCAGTCTTGCCATTGCCCTGGTCGGCCAGCGCGAGTTTCGCCTGTTCCATCGCCAACGTCGCCTGCTGCATCTGGATTTGCGCCGCGGTGATTTCCGACTCTTCGGGTGGGTTTTTCAGTTCGTCCAACGCCGCCTGCGCGCTGACAACTTTGGCTTTGGCGCTCTGGACGTCGGCGTAGGTGCTGTTGATGCTGTTCAGGCTGTAGCTGGCCTGGGCGATTTCGAGGTTCTGTTGCGCCTTGAGGACGGCGGCGGCGGCATTCTCGCGGGTGGTGGTGATGTCTTTCTCCCAGTCGCGACCGGCGCTCATGGCGTTGGCATACTCTGCCTGCGCCTCGCTCAGGCCGGCAATCGCCTGGTCCAGGCTGACGCGCGAGGAGACGGTTTGATCTACTTTGGATTTGGCAAGGGTGTTCTGGTATGACGCCTGCGCGCTGGTCAGCTCGGCCTGCGCCATGGCGATTTCATCTTCGTCCGGGGCCCAGTTGAGCAGCTCGTCGAGGCTGCTCTGGGCCGTGTCGAGATCGGCCTGCGCCTGGATGAGCGCCAGCTCGGCCTGAGCCTGCGCCATTGCCAGCGCTTGCTCGGCCTGCATCAGCTGTTGTTCCGCTGCGGCGACAGCCTGCTGCGCGGAGTTGTCGTCAATCCAGGCGAGCACGTCTCCTGCGTTGACTTTGTCCCCCACCTGAACTGACAGACCTTTGAGCGTGCCGCTGCTGCTGAAGGCCAGGTTCACCTCGGTCGAAGCCACCAGTTGCCCCGACCCGGCTGCGGTGATGGATAGATCGCCGACGGTGACGGTCCCCGTCTCCATCGCCGGCGCGCTCTCGACCGTCTGCTTGGGCGCGAACCAGAACGTGTAGCCCGCGTATCCTCCGCCGGCCAGGATCAAAATGCCGATGACAATCCAAAATAGTTTTTTTCGCAACATAAATCTCCTCCGCTGTGTGTAAGGTGGTGATTAGGGATTAGGGATTAGGGATTAGGGATTAGGGATTAGGGATT
>DAOUFX010000073.1:0-13332 GCA_034429675.1 Anaerolineae bacterium
CCCCACTTCTCCCCCTTCTTATTGAGAAAAGGCCCTGAAGATTTCTCTCCAGGGCCTTGAGGGCGACTCAACCAACCGGTCTACTTCACAGAAGCCGGCGCGTCCGGCGCAGGGGGCGCTGTTTTGGGACCACGCCGCTTAAAGATCCGGCCCAGCACCTTGATAAAGATCCAGAGCACCAACAAAATGAAACCCAACACCGGGATTCCCCACACACCGATCCAGATCAAGGCATCCACCAAAACCTGGAAAGTGTTGATCATTGCCTCGAACGCGCGCTTGATCGTGCCGGTGGGCCGCCAGCCGGCCACCTCGATCGGGCGCGACATCTCGTCCGGCGTCAGGGTGATATTGATCGTCGCCATGGCCGACATGCGCTCCAAATACTGCATCCGGCCCTTGGTCTGCTCGATATCTATCTGCGTGGCGCTCAACTGTTCGTAGACCGCCAGCACGGCCTCGGTATCCTCGGCCTCCGCCATCAACGCTTCCAGCCGCGCAGCTTTGACCTCCAGCGCCGCGAGACGCGACTCAAGATCAACGTATTCCTGCGTCACATCTGCGCTGCCGATACTTTCGCTGCTGACCTCAAGCGCCATGGCGCGCAACAGGCTCATGGCCGTATCGAAGTTCTCGACGGGGACGCGCATGGTCAGCGTGATGCGCAACAAACCCTCGCTGTAAAGAGAGCTGCTGGAATTGCTGATATACCCCCCCAACTCTGCGGCCTTCTTCACGATTTCCTCCTGGGTCGCCTGCGAATCCTCCACCACCAGCTTCAAGTCAGCATTGTAAATGATCATCCGGGATTGCGTCTCCCCTACGTCCGTGGGCGAGACCTCGCCGGCATAGCCACCCGCCGCCTCATCGCGGTCCGCGTGGATCGCGTCAAAGGACGCCGCCGGTTGGGCAGGCGCGGCTGTCGCCGATGCCTTATATGCCGACTGAGCGCCGCACCCCATCAACAAAGCTGCCAACACCACTAAACACACCACACTTCTAAGTCTCATCTCGTACCTCCTTCTGAAAAAGTTTGAACCTGTACGGCAACCTATAGGCCATTGCCAAAACCGGGTTCAGACGACATCCCCGCCATCCGGGTTCCATCGAAAAACCCCCGAAAATAGCCGGGGGTTTTCTATTGTGAAACAAGCGCGCCTGAAAACGTGATAAAAATGGCGTCAAACGTTGCCGCTAACGCCCCACAGCCAGACGATCTATCAAACGCACGGGGAGATCGCGCGCACGCATCCGCTCTTGCGTGATTTCGATCGCATAAGAGACCCGGCGAGGTTCCCAGATCCAGCGGTCGGTATCGAGAATCGCGTAACTGGCGTTAGGATTGCCGTCGCGAGGTTGACCGACGCTGCCGGGGTTAATGATCATACGGCGACCATCCAGGCTCACGGGGACATCCACCTCGGGCAGGCGAATGTGTGAATTCTGCTCCTGTTCATCCCATTCAAACATCATCGGCAGATGCGTATGGCCGACCAGGCACAAAGAGAACTCGTGCTTCAAGAAATTCTCCTTTGCCGAGCGCACATCCACCAGATACTCCCAAATTGGTTGACACGGGCTGCCGTGAGACAAAAGTATCTTTTCCTCAACCCGCATCGTCGTCGGCAGCTCGGAAAGGAACGCCTGATTTTCCGCCGTCAATTCCTGGCGCGTCCAAAAGAGAGCCTGACGCGCGTCGTTGTTAAAGATATACAGATCGGCCCGCCCGATGGATCCCCAGTCATGGTTTCCGACAATCGCGATATACTGGAAATCCTGAATTCGCTCGATACACTCGTTGGGATTCGGCCCATATCCCACAATATCACCCAGGCACAGAACGGCATCGAAGGGTTGCGCGTCGGCCAGGACAGTTTGAAGCGCAGGGAAATTGCCGTGAATATCCGAGATCACTACATAGCGCATAGACACCACTCCTCAATCAGAGTCTACTTCCAACAAAACCCCACAGTCCTTACAAAGGTTTGGGGATCAAATGAACATCCTTGCAGGCAACTTATCGAAGCAAGCTCCATCATAAATCATATTCGCGTAAAATCAACCGCCACTAAAAATCAACCCCGGCGCAAGGTGACATCGCCCACCGCGAAACGGCGACGCCCGCCTGTTGCCAGACGTACCCAGAGCGCGCCGTCGTCATCCACATCATCGAGTACGCCCCGCACAATTTCAGTGGGCGTTTGCAATTGCGCCGGTTGTCCCATCCATGCCAACCGCGCGCGCCACGACGGCAGCACATCCTCTCCGGCCTCCAAACGCCGATAAAGCACCTCAACCCGCGACAAAAAGGCATCGAGCACCACCCTTCGTTCCACACGCCGCCCGGTTTCGACGAGCAAGCTGGTCGCGTTGGGCGCCAGGTGCGGCAACACTACGGGCGACACGTTCACGTTCAAGCCGATGCCAACCACCAGGAAATGCGGACTTCCATCGCGCAGCCCGATTTCGCTCAACATCCCGGCGACCTTGCGCCACCCACCCTGGACGTCGCTGACAATCAGATCGTTAGGCCATTTCAGCGCGACCGGCGCCGCCGTCGCCGCAACAACGGCTTCACACAAAGCCAGACCACACAACATCGTCACACGCCCGGCATTGTGCTCAAAGGGAGGTGGGGGATAGAACAACAACGACAGCAGCAGGCAATCCCCCGCCGTCGCTGCCCAACGCCGATCCAACCGTCCACGCCCTGAGGTTTGCTCGTTGGCGAGGACTACCAGCTGCGCCGGCGCTCCCTGTTGGCCGGCAACCATCGCCACGTCGTTGGTAGAGCCGATACGCGGCAGATAACGAACCGTCCAGCCAGGACGCGCGTAATGCGCCAAATCATCCGGATGTTCAAAATTGGTCATTGGCGTAACGCGGGATCAAACGGCTGCACCCAGCGAAGGGGGCTGGTGTCAACGCCATTGATCCACATCTCCCAATGCAAATGCGGGCCCGTTGAGAGCCCGGTGTTACCGACCGCGCCGATACGCTCGCCCTGCGCCACCTTTTGCCCGACCGCGACTTCGATCCGCGAAAGGTGCCAGTAACCGGTGACCACTCCCCAGCCGTGATCAATCAGAATGGCGTTGCCGCGCACCACCAGCGGCTCGGCCAACACGACCGTGCCGGAAGCCGGCGCCAGGACCGGCGCGCCCACTTCGGCGTCAAAATCGGTCCCGGCGTGGTAGCTGGCGAACCCGTAGCCGTAGGAGCGGCGCGAGCCGTAGTACGAAGTAGACGCTGCCTCCAAAGGAAAATGGAAGGGGAATTCCCACGAGCGGTCGGGGGTGCGCAAAGTGCGCAAGGCGGCGACTTTGGCGCGCTCGGACTGGCTTAACTGCGGATCGAGCAACGCCTGGCGATCGGAGGGCAAATCGAGTCGCTCATAGTCATAGCGCCCGGCAGCCACCCGGAACGGCAACGTCAACGTAATGTCGGCGCCGTCTGCCGTCCACAGATGTAATTGCACATCATAGCGCCCGGGCGACAAGAAAGGAGAAAAAGGAACGAAGGCGAACAAGCTTTGCCCGCCGGGTCGCGCGTAACAGGGTTCGTGATAATCCAAATAGAAAATCTCGCAGGAGGCGGGAGCCGCCGTCGCCAGCGCCAGCACGGCCGTGGCGCCGCGATCCACCGGCTGCGGCGTCAAACGCAGCGAGATCAACGGGAACGGCAGAGCGCGAGTTTCGGGCAGGCCGGGCGCCCACAACGAAGCTCCGGTGTAGCGCGAGATCGGGTTCAGGCGCGCAATCGGCCAGTAGGGCACATTGTAGCGAGCCGCCGTCAACAAACGCGAGGGCGCGGGAAGCTCAATGGGAATCTCCTGGGCCGGCGTCATAGACGGCAAAAGCAGCCGTTGCCCCACCACGAGGACGCCGGGATTCAAAATTCCGTTGGCGCGGGCCAGAGATTCCCACGCCACACCGGTGCGACGCGCCAACAGTTCCCAATCGTCGGCCAACGCGACCTGGTACAGCGACCAGGCGCGCACGCCGGGAAGTTCCCGCGCGGGAAGATACAATGTCTGGCCGGGATAAATCTGACGGGGATCCTGCAATGCATTCAGACGCATCAACGCGGGCACGTCAACGCCCCAGGCGGCCGCCAGACCGGGAAGAGTGTCGCCGGGCTTCACTTCGTAAATGGGGGGGAGGTCGGATTGCGCATGCACGGGTCGCGAAAGGCCGCCCAACAGGATCCACACACCCAGGGACCATCGTAAAGCATGTACCCAGAACGTTAAGCGCTCACGCGACATCTTCATCGTTCCGGTCAAGAGCGCCCCGAATTCTTCGCGGCGGTTTCAAGCGGTTTGATGGTCAAAACCTCGCCAACCTCGACCCACTGCAACAATTCCGGCGCCGCTTCGAGGTAATACTTCGCCGGCGACTTGGGAGCATAATAGGGGCGGAATGGCCTCGCAAGTTGGGCATCCACGACAACGCCGTTGGCCGCCAGCCAAACCACGCCGATGGAAAAGGGGACAAAAAACATGTGGATGGAAGTACTGACCCGGCCTTCAACGCTCTCGATGAAGAGCAACGCTTCGCCGGGTTCCAGGGCGCGGCGGAACATCAACCCCTGCAAACGGCAGAAAAATGTGTCACAGCGCCGGACACGCAAAGGCAACGGCGTGCCATCCGCATGGCACACCTGAACCAAACGCTCTCCCCGGCTCACCAGGCCACCACCATTTCCATATCGGAGATAACACCCTGACTGCGGTAAATGGGCAGCAGGACCGTAAACGTGCTTCCCTCGTTGAGGACGCTGTCAACCCAGACTCGTCCCCCGTGAGCTTCAACCAGAGCTTTGGCGATCGTCAACCCGATGCCCAGGCCGCCGGCCTCCAGACTCAAAGAATTTTCGACGCGATAGAAGCGCTCCCAGATGCGGTTCTGGTCCTCGACGGGAATTCCAACGCCGGTATCGGAGACCCAGATCGAGAAAAAGGTCGGCTTGCCCAGAGTCCCCTGAATCCCGCGACAACCGATGGTAATGCGCCCGTTGGGGTAGGTAAATTTCACGGCATTGCTCAGCAAATTGTCGAGAATGAGCCGGATACGGTTAGGATCGGCTTCGAGGGCAGGTAAATCCTCGGCGAAATCCAGTTTCACCGTCAGCATACGCTCTTCGATGCGATCCTGATAGCGGCTTAACAACTCATTGACGATATCGGGCAACTCAACCATCTGATAAGTGAGCCCCACCCGTCCACGTTCGATCTCCGCCACCGAAATGATATTGTTGGTCAGCGAAGCCATGCGGGTGGTATTTTCACGGATAACGCCCAGGAACTGCCCAAAAGCGGGCGGCAATTCCCCCGCCATTCCCGAAAGCATCACCTCGGTATAGCCCTTGATGGCCGTCAAGGGCGTGCGCAATTCGTGAGAGATGCTGGCAATAAACTCACGCTTGGATTCCTCCGCCAGATACTCACGGGTAATATCCTGCAAAACCGCCACCACTCCCAGCCGATGCGCGTTTTCCGTCAATACCGGCGCCGCATGAACCCGAATGCGGCGCTCATCCAGATTAAAAGTGGATTCATAGGAATCTTCCAAAGAGGTCAGAGTTTCCGCATCAAAACCGACCCCCAATTCGACAGTTTGGCCCAGCTCCGCAACGCTGCGGCCCAAAACATCGCCGCGCTCGACCCCCAGAATTTTCTCGGCGGCATGATTCATCAGGGTGTAATAATCCTGTGCATCAAACACCAGAATACCCTCGGCCATACTTTCGAGAATGGCCTCTTCGCGCACCAACTCAGCCTCGCGCACGGTCAACAGCTGACTCAGCTCCATCGCCTTGGCCTGCACCGCGCCGTAAAGCTCTATATTCTCAACCGCAGTGGCAATCTGAACCCCGATGGTCGTCGCCAACAGGCCCTGCTCATAGGTGAAAGGCGGCTTGGAATTGTCATTACAAACGACCAGCAATCCACGCAGTTGATTTTTGCGCAGCAACGGTTGCACCAGCAACGGGCCTCCGTCGTGGACATCGGCCAGCGCAAAAAACGAGCTGGCAGGGCTCAAATCATCATCGGGGCTCAAAATCAGCGGTTCCCGGCTTGCCAGAACCTTTGCCAGAGCCGGATAATCTTTTACATGCAGTTCACGCGGAATTTGCGCTTTACCGCCGAGCACCTGATAAGAAGAAGCAACCGTCAAAATGCCGGAGCGCTCTTTGTCGGCGAGCAGAATCAGCACCACGCGCGCGCGCAAAGCCATCGCGATATTGTCCGTAACCTGAGTCATCACGCCGCGCACGTCGAACCCTTCGCCGATCGAGCGCGTCGCTTCGATCAAAAACAGCAGCTCCTGACTTTGCCGCAGCGCCTCGCGGCTCAAACTCTGCAATTCCTGGCGATAGGTGTCCAGGTCCAACAAAACCTCGTTGTAAAAGGCCACGGCAAATAACGGGTAACCCACCATAAACAAAAAGCGTCCCAGTCCCTCGCCGAACGACAAAACCGGGCCGAGGACCGGCATCCCCAACCCCACCAGCACCGATCCAACGGCCAATACGATGAAGGCCGCAAACGCCATCTTGTTTTCAGTGTTGGTTAAACGCACAATCACAACGCCCGCGATCGCAGTGACCGCCGACAAGGCAAACCAGACGGGCGCCTGCCAGGAACTTTCCGCATAAACCAGAGCTCCATCGCCATTCTGCCGGATCCACAAAACGAAAAACAACGCCAACAACGCGCCCCATCCACCCAGCACCCACACCAGAAAGGAGCCCCCCCTGGTTTTCCAATAATCGTGCCCAAAAGCCCACACCAGCAACAACAAGGAGAGCAATTCGCCTGAATAGAACAGGGGACCGCCAAAGACAGACCACCAGGAAGCAGGATCATGACGAATCGGAGTTAAAAACACCAACACGAGATGCAACGCCATCGTCCCGCCCAATGCGACGATGTAGGGCCGCAGCTCTTCATTCCGTGTGCGTTGCCACTCGGTCAGGACAATGCCGGCAGCTGCCAACAATCCCAGGAAAACCAGGAAATTGTAAACCACCAACCCGGGAAGTGAATTAAAAAGGTCTAGCAGAAATTCGAGTCCCATAGAACCGTCCCTCCTTCAGACACAGACGAGATAGGATCAGGCTGATCAACCGATGACAACCAGGCAGGTTATGAGGAGGACGTATCCTCAAAGGGGACAACGTCTGGCGATCCCTCGGCGCCATCCGCTAGCTGTTTCACCCGTAACTCCACGGTATCCAAAAGATGTTGGCAGTGTTCGGCCAGACCGCGACCGCGTTGATAAAGCGTCACAGTTTCATCCAGCGGCAAGGTGCCGGATTCGAGTTTCTCCAGGACGCTCTCCAACTCTTCCAGGGCCAGTTCAAAAGGCATTTTTTCGATGGGATTCATGGGACGCTCCTCGCAGATATTTACAATTATTATAGTCAGGTTTCCGGCATTGTCTAAGCCAGGAAATCTATGTTACACTTGCAGCATGAAAAACAGAACGGAGCATCATCCTATCATCACGCGCCGGAGCTTTCTCAAACTGGGTCTGGCGACGCTTCCGGGGTTTTTGGCGCGCGCCAATCCCCTCGCCCTTCCCGCCACCCTGAGCATCACGCCACGCGCAGACTGGGGCGCCCTCGACCCAGACCACGAGGCGGCCAACGAACGCGGGTGGTACGATCCGATTGGGAACGCCGGCGGCTGGCTGATCTACGACGAGCCTCTGGCGCAGGTGCTGCACACGCTCGTCGTCCACCACACGGCGACGTACATCAAACAACATCCCCGTCAGGTGCAGGCCTGGCACATGCAAAAAGCCGGGCTGGCGGACATCGCCTACCACTTTGTCATTGATGCCAAGGGAGAAGCATTTGAAGGGCGCGCCATCAACGCGCGCGGAGCGCACACGGGGGGGCACAACACCGGCACAGTCGGCGTCGCGATTCTGGGACACTTCGAGCTGTGGCGCCCAACCGAAGCGCAAATTGCCACGTTGCGACGGCTGATCGCACACCTGAAGACGGCCTACGCGCTGACGCATCTGGCTGGACACCGCGATTTTCAGCCGGGCGTGACGGAGTGCCCGGGGCGACATCTGGCGGCGTATCTGCCAAAACTGGCCAATGACTCCGGTCTGATTTATGGCACGGGAGGTAAAAAGTAGATGGATTCTGTGAATTTCGGCAATACCGGATTGTGCGTTTCGCGGCTCTCCATTGGGACAGGCACCAACGGATGGAATGGCCGATCGGAACAAACGGCGCTGGGACTGGAAGGGCTATCCGATTTGCTCTGCCAGGCCTACGACGCCGGCGTCACGTTTTGGGACACCGCCGATCAATACGGCTCCCACAAACACGTCGCCAGAGCGTTGAAGACGGTTCCCCGCGATCAGATTGTGATTGCCACGAAAACGATCGCGCGCAACGAAGCGAGAATGACGCAAGATGTGGAACGCTTCCTGCGCGAACTCAACACAGAGGTTCTGGACATCGTGCTGCTGCATTGCATCACGCGGTCGGACTGGGCCAGTCACTTTGCCGGCGCGATGGCGGCGTTATCGCGCGCCAAAGAGCAGGGAAAAGTGCGCGCCGTCGGCATCTCATGCCACGACCTCGGCGCATTGCGCGCAACGGTAGCCACGGCCTGGGCGGAGGTGGTGCTGGTGCGCATCAATCACAATGGCGTCAACATGGACGGGCGCCCCGAACAGGTGGCGCCCCTCATCGAGCAGCTCTACGCCGCCGGCAAAGCCGTCTACGGGATGAAAATCTTCGGCGCGGGCAAACTCGCCCAAAACCCACGCGCTTCTCTGGAGTACGTCTTCAAGCTCGGCGCCGTCCACGCCGTGACCATCGGCATCAACAGCCCACAGCAATTACGGCAAAACGTGCAACTGGTCGAGGAAATCGCGCAGCAATACCCGCTAAAAGAATATCACCAGCCCCGCTAAAGCGCTGACGAGGTTCATGCACAGGCTGACAACAACGGCATGTTTCAGCGGGATCGTCTTGTGACTCAACATGAAAATCAACGCGGCCTCAAAAAGCACCACAAAAACTTCGGCGACCAACAGCATCAGGGGATAAGACATGCCGGGTACGGCCAGGCGACTGTTCCCATAACTCGCAACAAAAGCGATCACCAACAAAATAACGAGCGTCAAAGGCAGTGAAAGCGCCGTCAGGGCAATCTTCCACCCCAGCCTGGGCCTGGCGGGGGAATAGATCCACATCAATGCAGCTGCATAAAGCAGCACCGCCGCCGTCAAATAGATACTGAAGGTGCGATACGACTGACTCTGAAATTGTGTCCAGGACGGAAAGACCACCCAAACCAACGGATACGAGAGAATATTGATCAGTCCTACCATCAACAAACGCCGGGAGAGTTCCCCGGTCTCTTCCCGCCTTAACCGCCAGAGCCCCACCCCGGCAACCGCAATCTCGACCACAAACGTTAGCGCCATGCTCCAAAGCAAATCGGGAAGTTCGAGCGTCCGACAGATGCTCGGCGATCCCTCCGTCAAGGTCAAATCCGCTTCCTGGACCTGAACTACCCAGGAAGGCATATCATTCCGGTCGCCCCAAGCCCAGGCCATAGTAGCGCTGGAGCGGACGCGGTCGGAATACTGCGCGATCAATTTGAAGTACTTGAAGGAAGAATTGTACCCACCATAAATGGTCAGCACACAACGGTCTCCCGCGCACTCCACCCCTTCATAATCTGAAGACTCGACGGCGCCGGGCAAACACTCCGCAGCGTCGCAGTCCTTGTACTGGTAAATCATCAGCGGCCCAGCGCACGTCTCGGTTTCGCAGGCAAGCAATTGCAAAGACCGAGGCAGGGCCGGCGCAGCACCGGCGCGCTCGAAGGTGAACCACATTCGTCGCGGCGGAGGCGGCGCATTAGCCAGCACATCCTGCGAGCCAAGCGCACAAAATCCAATGAGCAGAAACACAAACGAACAAAATCTAAGTACGCCTCTCATCTCGCCTCCCATTGTCGTTTATCAATCGGCAAAGACTCTTTCGTCCCAATGAGCCATCGCCCTCTTGTGAGATAACCTCCCAAAATTGTATCACGAACTATGCCGCAAATCCTGAGCCCGATATGAGGATTGGCTGAGACCCTGGCGCAGGCGCAACAAAAATGCGCCCATTCAGCACGTCGGGCGCTGAATGGGCGCATTGACGGAATAAGATTACTTTTTCAAACGCTTTACGACTCCGCCTGCGCGTAAATCTGATAGGTGCTATACGTGATCGGCGCGATCGTCACCTCGAACGGCGCCGATCCGCCCGGATCGAGCGCATTCAGCAACACCACCGACTCTACGGCCACAATCTGCCCGTTGGCGTCCAACAGCGAAACTGTAACCGTCGCGTTTTTGAGGGGGATGGTGTACGGGTTGGCCACATTTCCGGCAACGTGGATGTAGCCGATGCTATCGCGGAAATGATTGGTCACCGCGACGTTGACCGCGATCGAGCTGCGCTGAGAAGGATAGCCCTCGGGGTGCAACATCACCGCGACGAGGTCTTTGGCGTTGGCCTCGACCACGAACGGGCATTGCTCGCCGGGCGCAAGCACCAGACAGTCGCACGACACCTTGATGGGCCCATAGCGATTCCCGGCGCTCGTGTAGAAGGTCGCCACCACACCCAGGCCCACGTAGTTCTCCGTTCCGTCGTTGCGCACTATGCCGGAGACTTTGTAGAAGTAGCCGTCCGAGGTGGTATTGCCGCTGACGGCTACGCTTAGCGGCGGCGCTGGGTTGACATCGGGACGCACTTCCAATGCGGCAGGAGCGGGCGCCGCCGGAGCCTTCGTCGCCGCCGGAGCTGCGGTCGCGCGGGGCGCCGCCGGAGCGACGGTCTTGACCGGCGCGGGCGTCTTCGCCGCAGCGACGGTAGGAGTCGCCGCCCACTCGGTGAATGTAACCGTTTGGGTGATATCCACAGGTTCACCCAGCGTGCCCGTATCCGTAAGCGGCGCCGTCGCCTCCGGGGCGGGCGTCTCGGTGGGCGCAGTCGTGGCGGTGGGCGCCGGGGTTTTGGTCGGCGCCGGAGTGTGGGTCGGCGCCGGGGTGTAGGTGGGATACGGCGTGTACGTGGGATACGGCGTTGCCGTCGGCGCAGAAACCGGCGCCCCCTGGCAACCTGCCATCAAAACGACCAACAAGCCCAAAAACAGAACCTTAGCAAAACGAGAAAACATTCTAAAATCCTCCCTTTTAGGAATAGCGAGTCAGCGAGTTAGCGAGTCAACGAATCAGCGAATTGCGAATGATCTTCACGTTTCACGCTTCACGCTTCACGTTTCACGCTTCATCTAATGCAAAATCTGGCTCAAAAACCGTTGTGTCCGCTCCTGTTGCGGCGAAGTAAACAGCACCTCCGGCGCAGCGCTTTCGATGATTTGCCCTTGATCCATGAACACCATGCGGTGAGCCGAGGCCCTGGCAAACCCCATCTCGTGAGAAACCACCAGCATCGTCATGCCCTCCTGCGCCAACGCCAGCATCACATCCAGCACTTCCTTGATCATTTCGGGGTCCAGCGCCGAGGTCGGCTCGTCAAACAGCATAATCTTCGGCTGCATCGCCAGCGAACGCGCAATCGCCACACGTTGTTGCTGGCCGCCCGAAAGTTGCTCCGGATAGACGTCGGATTTCTCCGGGATGCCCACTTTGTCCAACAACTCGTGAGCCAGGGTTGTCGCTTCGTCACGCCCACGCCCCAGCACCACCATTGGGCCGAGCACGATGTTTTCCAACACCGTCATGTGTGGGAAAAGGTTGAATTGCTGGAACACCATCCCCACCTCTGACCGCATCTTGTTGACCTGTCTCTCATCGCTGCCCAACGTCACGCCGTCAATAATAATCGTGCCGCTGTTGGGAACTTCCAGACGGTTGACACAGCGCAACAACGTGGATTTGCCGGAGCCGCTGGGGCCAATGATGACGATCACCTCTCCCCGTTGCACATCCATGCTGACGCCGTCCACGGCATGGATACGGCCAAAGCGCTTGTGTAAGTCCCGAATTTGAACGATCGGTCTCTCAGACATCCCATCCCCCCTAATCACGCACCACGGTGGTGTGCGCTAACATATCGTGAAGCGACAAAGCATCGCCACCCAACAACCACAACAGGCTCAGCCCGGGTAAAGGCAAGCACGCAACCGCCAGGCGGGTCAAAGCTTTGCCCAACGTGGGGATACCTCCCTGGTCATCTATCAACCGTAATCCCACGGCCATCATGCCGGGCGTCCGCCCCAGCCGCACCCAGAAAAACAGCAGGTACAACACGGCCAGTCCACCTACCAGGATTAACAAAGTCGGGATCACCCGCGACGACAAGGCGGGGGACACCCATACCAACCCTTGCAAGATTGCATAAACGACCAATCCCATCAGATCCAACACCACAAAATCCACCACCAGACCGGCCATCCGGTGCATTAATGTCACCGGTGCGTCTTTGTTCTGGCGCGACATTCCTTCTTCGATGTAGAAGACCACCCGCGAGAAAATCAGCGTGACCAGCAAATAAATCAACGCCACCAGCGTGTACGTCTCGAAATAGGCAAACGTGCGCGTGGCGTATTCCCGCCCCCGGCGCAGCAGGTCGGCAATCGCCAACACCGACACCAACGACGAGTCCTTGAGCATGGCAATGAACTCGTTGCCGACCGGCGGCAGTACCACACGGATGGCCTGCGGAATAATAATGTAGCGCATGGCCTGCCCACGGCTCAGACCGAGCGCGCGCGCCGCCTCCATCTGGCCCTTGGGGATGGACTGAATGCCCGCGCGGAAGGTCTCGGCGATGTAGGCGCCGTAGCAGATGGTCAACCCCACCACCGCCGATACATTGGGTCCCAGCTTGATAAAACGTGAAAGAGCATAATAAATCCAAAACAGCTGCGCCAGCAACGGGATGCCGCGAATCACTTCGACGTAAAAAGATGCCAGCACATTGACCCACGTCTGGTGGGACGTGCGTCCCAGCCCGGCGAACAACCCCACGACCAGGGCGAAAATCATCGAGACAATCGTGATCTCAAAAGTGACAACTAACCCGTCAGCGACGAACCGGATGATCTCTCCATAAGGCACAGGCCAGATCAATACCGCGCCGACGATAAACGTCACCGCGACCACGACCGCGATCCACCAGGCCACCATCAAACTGCGCTCGCGCGGAATGGCAGCGCTATCGTCGCGCCAAACGCGATGAGGCGCAGGCGCCTTCGATGTTGATTTGTTCATGGCTCCTCCCCTGAAAATCGGGAATAAAGAGGAGGTTTTTCGCGGGCGGGAGTACCCGCCC
>DAOUFX010000074.1:0-2693 GCA_034429675.1 Anaerolineae bacterium
GTTTTTGCGAGCGTACCTGCTCGCAAAAACACTCTTCTTCAAAACTATAGGCAGGACTGCGGATCCAGCGCTTCCTTCAGCATCAAAAGATAGTACTCGCCGACGTGGCGAAATCCCAGCGCAGTGTAGGCTTTCTGGGCGGGGATGTTGATGTCGTTGGTGAAGAGGATGGCCTTCTGCACGCCCTGCGCGTAGGCTTCCAGCAGGGAATACGCCACGACGCAGCGCGCATACCCACGGCTGCGCAGTTCGGGCGGCGTCCACACCCCGCCGATTTGCACGGCTTCGGCGATGGCGGCGTTGAACATGCTGGTCGCTACCGGTTGCCCGTTTTCTTCTAAAATCCAGGCCTCCCCAGATTCCGCCGCGCGTTGCGCGCCGGCGCGCTCGCGCTCCCACAATTGCGGCGTTTCGGTCTCGCCCAGCGCCTCGACCTCGTAGCCCACCCGCCAGCGGGTCAGGATGTCGGCGTCGCGCGGTTCGGCGCGGCGCCCTTTGACCCAGCCCATCTCCAGCGCCTCCGGCACTTCGAGTTCGTCCAGCCACAGCGCGTAGAGCCGCTCGTGGTAGTCCATTTGCAGGCCGGTGCTCCCCAATCCCAGGATGGCCCGGATGGCGAGCACCTGCTTGTAATCCCCGGCGAGGCCCTTGAGGGGCCGGCCTGACGCCTGCAACGTCGCCGGCAAGAGTTCCCGCAGGTATCGGGGCGCCTGCGGGATCAGCATGCCGTTCCAGAAGTGCGCCATCACACCGGCCATCGCGCCATCCGCGAAGGCGGCGACGTACGTGCCGCTGAAGCGCTCGCCGGTGTACGCCAGCCCGGCGGCGCGCATGTTGCCCAGCAGGAACATCGAAGATTCGATGCGCGGCAGCAGGAATGCCTCCAATGCGGCTTCGTCGCCCGGCTGTAGCGTGCGCAGGGTGATGTCGGCCATGCCTAGTATCCGGGGACTTCGGTCGGTTTGGCCGCCACGGCGATGGGGTCCAGCCCCAGGCGCGCGCGGCACTCGTCGAGGATTTTGGCCGTTGCCGACGCTCCGACCCGCGTGACGCCCAACGCGCGCACTTCCAGCAGTTGGTCGAACGTGCGCACGCCGCCGGCGGCCTTGACCTGCACCTGCGCCGGGGAGTGGGCGCGCATCAGCTTGAGATCGTCGAGCGTTGCGCCGCTCGTGCCGTAACCGGTGGAGGTCTTGACCCAGTCCACGCCCAGTTCGCCGCAGATCTCGCACAGGCGGATTTTGTGCGCGTCCTGGAGATAGCAGTTTTCAAAGATGACCTTGAGCTTCTGTCCGGCGGCGTGGGTCACCTCCAGGATGGCTTTGATCTCGGCGCGCACATAGTCCCAGTCGCCGCTGAGCACCTTGCTGACGTTGACGACCATGTCCAACTCCTGCCCGCCGTCGCGGAGCGCCTGCTGCGCCTCGGCCACCTTGATCGCGGTCACGTGCCCGCCGTGCGGAAAGCCGATGGTGGTGCTGGCTTTGACCGTCGAGCCGGCCAGCAATTCGGCGCAACGCTTGAGGTAGTAGGGCATCAGGCAGATGCTGGCCGTGTCGTACGCCAGCCCGACCTGGATACCTTGTTCCAACGTCGTCACATCCATCGTCGGGCTGAGCAGGGAATGATCTATCATTTTGGCAATGTCTTGATATGTGTAGTCCATCGTGAGTCTCCTTATTAGAATAGTTGTTAGCCATTGGCGGTTAGCCTTTAGCCGGATTCACCGCTGACGCAGCGAAGGTTAGAAGGGGTGTTTTTTGCAGACGGGGTACCGTCTGCAAAAAACACGTTTCCCTTATTCGATGACAATTTTTTCGGGGTCCACATCGGTTGCCGGGTACTGCATGTCCAGAGCTTGCAGGGTTTCCACGACGACGCTGCCGATGACCAGGTCGCGGTACCATTTGCGGTCGGCAGGGACGATGTACCAGGGCGCCCAGGGCGTGCTGGTCTGGCTGAGCGCGTCCTCGTAGGCGCGGCGATATTCGCCCCACCGGGCGCGTTCGCCCAGGTCGCCCACGTTGAACTTCCACCGTTTCTCCGGGTCGTCCAGGCGCGCCTGCAACCGCTCTTTCTGCTCTTCCTTGCTGATGTGGAGGAAGAATTTCAGGATGACGGTGCCTTCCTCGGCCAACTGTTTCTCGAAATGGTTGATCTGCTCGTAGCGGCGACTCCAGACTTCGTCCGGGACGAGGTGGTGAACCCGTACCACCAACACGTCCTCGTAGTGGCTGCGGTTGAAGATCACCATTTCGCCGTTAGCCGGCGCCTGCGCGTGGACGCGCCACAGGTAATCGTGCGCCAACTCGTTGGCGGTGGGCGCCTTGAACGCGGCGACGCGGACGCCCTGCGGGTTCACGCCGTCGAAGACGCTGCGGATCACGCCGTCTTTGCCGCCGGTGTCCATCGCCTGCAAAACGATCAACAGCTTGCGCCGTCCTTCGGCGTAGAGCAACTCCTGGAGCGCCTCCAGTTTGCCGTTGAGCTTTTCCAGGAGTTTCTGGCCGTCGGCTTTGTCGCCGGAAAAGGCCGAATGGTCGTCGGGCGGCCATTGGCTCAAGTCCACCGTGGTTCCCGGTTTTACGCGATACAGTTCCATCGTTGCCTCCTGTTTTTTCAAAGATAGCCCGCTCACGCGGCAGAGGGTAAAAAGGGAGTATTTTTTCGTGCGGGGGTACCCGCACGAAAAA
>DAOUFX010000075.1:0-4074 GCA_034429675.1 Anaerolineae bacterium
GGGCGGGTACCCCCGCCCGCGAAAAACCTTCCTTTAATTCCCCCGCTTTAGCGGGTTATTTTCCGAGGAGAACCTGCAATGTTTACGCTAAACGAAATTCGATTTGCATTGCACGGCGCAAGCACGATGCCGGATATGGCGTTGGCGGTTGGCGACGACGGGCGCATCGTCTACGCCGGCGCGATGGCAGGACGCCCGACCCCAACAGGGGCAGACCTGGATTTAGGCGGGCGGCTCGTCGCGCCGGGCTTCATTGATATGCACACTCACGGCGGATACGGCGTCACCTTCGGCGATCTCGCTACGCTGTCTGACGATCTGCGCCGCTATTCCGCCTGGGTCGCCACCCACGGCGTGGTCGGCTTTCTCTGCTCGGTCGCGGCGCCGGATCGCGCCGCGCTGCTGGCGACGGTGCGCGCCTACGCCGATGGGTTGGATGCGGGCGGCTTCCCCGGCGCGGAGCCGCTGGGATTGCATCTCGAGGGGCCCAGCCTGAACCCGGAACAGAAAGGCGCCTTCAATCCGGCGTGGCTGCGCGCGCCGGCGGTGGACGAAGTGGACGCGCTGCTCGACGCCGGGCGGGGCTGGGTGCGGCAGATGACGCTGGCCCCGGAACTGCCCGGCGCATTCGCGGTTGCCGCACGGCTGCGAGCACGCGGCGTGGTCGCAGCGCTTGGCCACTCGGCGGCGGATTACGCGACGGCGGCGGCGGCGCTGCGCGGCGACTTCGCTCACGTCACGCATACCTTCAACGCTCAGCGCGGCTTCCATCACCGCGAACCGGGCGTCGTCGGCGCGATCCTGACCTCCACCGGCGTCACTGCCGAGCTGATCGCCGATGGAATCCACGTCCACCCCGGCGCGATGGCGCTGCTGTTGCGCTGTCTGGGGCCTGAACGCATCGTGTTGGTCAGCGACGCGATGGCCGCCACGGGCCTGGGCGACGGCGAATATTCGTTGGCCGGAAGTCTTGTGAGCGTCAAAGATGGCATCGCCCACACGGCAGGCGGCGCCATCGCCGGCAGCACCGCCACGCTCGACCAATGTGTGCGCAACGCCCACCGGCTGCTGGGGCTCCCGCTGGTGGACGCCCTGCGGATGGCGACGCGCAATCCCGCGCGCGTCACCGGTGTGGAATCGGATTGGGGCAGCCTGGAGGCCGGCAAACTTGCCAGTTTCGTCGCCCTGGACGAGGAGCTCACCGTGCAGGCGACCTGGGTAAGCGGGAAAAACGTCTACCGGCGCTGAACGACCAACGAGTCCGGCAAAATCACATACCCGGCGGCGGGATCGCCAGCGAACATCTGACCGGCGGCGATCGTCGCCGGCAAACGCTCGCCGCTATCGGCGCGATACCAACCGAGCGCAATCCGGTATTCACCCGCCGGTAAATTCCACAAACGCAGTTCCGCCGCGTCGTGGATGCGCAGCCCGGCTTGCCAGCCGCTCGTCGGGCACGCCCAGGCGCACGGCGCCGCGTCGTACTGCGCGCGCATCTCGCCGGTCGCGTCGAGCAGATGCACGAAAAGTTTGTAATCCGCCCCAGGCGCCTGCCGTACGTCCCACCACAAGTCCAGCCGCAACGTCGCCCCCTCGGTGCGCCAGCGGTATCCGGCCAACGCCATCGCCCCGGCGAACGTGACCCCGGTCGGGAACGGCGCCACCGATCGCGTGTAGAGCGAGCCGGCGGCGTCCACCTCCAACCGCTCCGCCGGCCGGTACGACGAATCGCCGCAGGTCAAAAGCCAACCGTACTCGCCAAAGGGCAAAGCCGCCGCCGGGATGGTTGCCTCCCCACCATCCAGATCGCCTACCTGATAAGGCAAGGCAGACGGATCGCCAAACAACGTCAACGTTTGGGTGATCCAACTGTGGTCGCCGCGGGTCAACGCCAGGGTACAGGGGAACGGCGTCTCGCCGTCGCGCAAAGTCTGCGCCAGGATTTGGAGTTGCCAGGCGCCGTTCGCATCCTGAGCCAGGTCGAAGCGCGCCAAAGACAGGGAATCGGAAAGGCGGGCGGGAAAAGCATCGTAGGTCACGGCGAGCGGGTCGGCCAGATCGTAGACGGCCAGCGTCTCATCTTCGTAGGAGGGCACCAGCGGCAGCACACGGCGCAAATGCGCCGCCGAGTCTGCATCCATATAGGGCTTGTGGGCTAGCACATAGCGCACCCTGAGGTCGCGCAACTCACGCAGCGCCGGGCCCAGGTTACGCAGGGGCACAGGCTGCGAGACAAAGGCAGCGTCGGCCAGCAGTCGCGGGCGATCGTTGAGGCTGGCCCGATACAAGGCGCGGGCGAGCGCATTCGACGTGATCAGCGTGTACAGCTCCGGCGTGTACCGCGAAACGTGCCCCTCAACCGTCGGCTTGCCGTGCAAAGTCTGGTAGTACAGCCACAACTTGGCCTGATCGTAACCCAGAGGATAGTCGAGCACGGCATACGCCGGCGGCTCCTGCGCCAGCTGCGCGTAGAAGGGCGAATCCGGCAATAAATCCCAGCGCAACAACGGCAGACACACATACTCGGCCAACAACAGCCACGCGACAGGCGCCAGAAGCCAGGCGCGTCTTTGCGCGAGCTTTGCCGCGCCGCACCCCGCCAGCGCCGCCAACGAAAACACTCCCAGCAGATTGATCCGGTCCGGCGACCGCAACGTGGACAGCGGAAACACCTGGCCGATCCAGGCGTAGGGTAAGCGCAGCGTCTCGTAGAGCACACCGTTGACGCGCAAGGCGCTCCCGGCGGCCAACACCGTCCATAACGCCAACCCGACCGCCCAGAAAACGGCCCACGCCGGGCGCGCGCCGCGTGCACGAGAAAATGAGAAAAAAGCGAGAACGCCCAAGATAAGCGGCGCCAATCCCCAATACGCCATATACGCCCGGTTGGCGACAAAACGCTCGTAAACCGGCTGCACGGCGTCGCCCCACAGCGGATGATAGGTCGGCGGGACGAGATACGCCAGCAAATCGGTCTGGTGGCTCAGCCCTTCGTCGAACCCTGCAGTCCAGCCGCTGTCCCAGGCGCGAGCGATCGGGATCAGCAGCGGCGCGCAGAGGGCCAGCGCCACCGCAGCGACAATAAACAATACGCCTGCCAGACGCAAAAAATAGTGATGGATACTGCGCCGATCAATGAAAATCGTGCCGATCAGATAAACGACCGTCCAAAGCGCCAGCATCACGGCCAGCTGGAGCCCGCTCCACAAAGTCAGGGCAGCAAAAAAACCGGCAGCGGCGGCGTCGCGCTTGCGTCCCAGATGCAAGGCGCGATGCAGGCACAGAGCGTACCACGGCCACCACTGAACCGAACCAAGATGCGCGTGAGAGAGCGCCTGGGTCAGGTGGTACGGCGCGAAGGCGAACACAAACCCGGCGAACAACGCGCCGGCGGGGCTGCGCGTCAGGTCGTAGATCAGCCAGAACATCCCCACCGCGCCGGCCCACAATCCAAAGAGCCACACCAGATTGGACGCGGCGACCGGCCCCAGCCAGGGGCGCAGCGGCAGCGCCAACGCCGAGCTCAGGAAAGAATTGGAATGCGCCGTCAGGCTGGCGCCGTTGGAGAAAAAGGCGTAGGGGGTAAAGAAAGGTGAGATCTGCTCGGAAAGCGCCGTTTCTAGCCACCAATCGTTCCAATAAAAAATCCAGTTATCCACATTGTTGCCGATCAACTTTGTGGACAGCGTAAACGGCGCCGGCAGGGTCATGATCCCCACCAGCAACCCAAAAAACACCCACACACCAAGATGGCGCTTCCAGTTCATCGGGAGCATTATCGCACAGGCAAAGGGGCGCGTCAACTCACCGCAAAATCTGGGGGTGGGGGTTTTGGGGCGTTTTAATTTATAGGCGTAGGGGCGAGGCATTCCTAAAAGGTTCTGTGGATACGCAGGCTTTATGAGATATGACATGCCGTATGGATAACGCGCCTACGCGGAAGGCCTCGCCCCTACCGTGGTTTGCCCAGGAATTAAAACGCCCCCCTTCCTTTTTCGTTCTTGACAAACCGTGAATTATCAGGTATTATTAGAACATACGTTCTAATGGCGGAATTGATTGCTGCTCGAATTT
>DAOUFX010000076.1:0-3945 GCA_034429675.1 Anaerolineae bacterium
ACCCCCGCCCGCGAAAAACCCCTCAAAAGTTCTTTAACTTTTAACTTTCAACTTTCAACTTTTAACTATTTTCAAGGGAGGAAAAAATGTTAAAAACAATGGGGCGTATCGTTAGTGTGTTGGTTCTCGTGACATTGCTCAGCGGATGCGACGTCATCTCCGGGTTGCTCGGAGAGCCGAAGAAGACGCCGTCCGTGCCGGAGATGCTGCCCGATCTGCCCGGCTACGCGACCGTGGAGGGTGAAACGCTCACCGGCTACATCAGCAAGTTGAGCGAGGGGGCGGCGCTGCTTGCCGCTCAACCCGAACTGGTGGCCGCGATTGCCGGGGTGGATCAAGTGATCACTTGTTATCAAGACCTCGGTGTCGCCAGGGCGCGCCTCTACAGCAATGAGGATAATCCATTGTCGGCGGGGGTGGTCGCCATTGCCGATCGCAATGCGTTGCTTGACCCGGTCAATCTCTTCAAGTGCGCGCAATTGCAGAAGGAAGGGGTGGGGCGTCAAAGCATCAAGATCGAGCCGTGCGTGAAGACTTATACCCTGGAAAAAGACGACAATGCCTTCTACATTCTCTACGCCGGCACGACGCCTGACATCTGCCAGACTTTCTGCGACAATCTGGAGGGCTGCACCAAAGAGTAGCTTTTCTGATCAGAGATACCAGGGGGGACATACAAACCGGGGTTCGTGCGAACCCCGGTTTGTCGTGTAGGCAGTGAACAACGGGCGGTTTTTAACCGTAGATGTCCAACAAATCACGCAGCATCGTCGCTGCCGAAGGGGTGGGGTCTGCTTCTTCGATGATGGTGGTGAGCGCCCCGTAGATGTCGGTGGTGTAACGTATGGCCATGTGTTTGCTCCCCAGGGCGCCGAGGGGATGCTGCGGCGTCAGGGTCGCCGGCGCGACCGAAAGCCGGTAATCGCCTTCAGGTTGGCGTTCGGCGCAGGCCAGCAGCCGGTAGCGCTCTCCCCGCTTGCGCGCCGCCGCCAGCTCGGCGGGCGTCAACCCCAGAATTCCCGTTCGTGAAACGTCATCCAGTGTGGCGGGTATATCCAGCACGGCATTGGCCAGGATGACCAGTTTGGCGGCGGCGTCCCACCCTTCCAAATCCCAGGCGCCGTCTCCTTCCAATACGCCCTCCTGCCGCGCGCGGCTCAGCGCTTCTTCCCAGGGCGTGCCCTCGGCTACCTGATCCATCACGAAGCCGGTCGCCAGATTGGGGACGCCGTCAATGCGCTCGATGATGGCCCCGCGCATATCGCGCGTTCCCAGATTGATGGCCGGCAGTCCCCCGGCGACCGCGCCGTCAAACCGCAACTGCACTCGTTGGGTCTGCGCCAGAGCCTGCAATTCGCGATAGGCCAGCGCCAGCGGGCCTTTGTTGGGGGTGATCACGTGCATGCCGTGGCGCATCGCCAGCCGCATACACGAGAGCCCCGGCTCGGCGCGCTGTTGCAAATTGACCGGCGTGGCTTCCAGCAGCACGTCTGCTTCGGCGAACTCCACCAGCGTTTGCGCGCTCCAACCCGGACGGCCGCCTTCTCCATATTTGGAGACCGATCCGCCGGTGGCCTTGAGCAGCAAAACCTCTGCCAGGTCCAGCCCTTTGTGGTTGTAGGCGGCTCCGCGCGAATCGGCCGCCCCCACCAGGACAAAGCGTAGCCCATAGCGTTCCTGAAGTTGGGCGTCTTTGTCAAATAGAATTCTGCAGAAGCGTTGTCCTAGATTGCCTATGCCGGTCAAGACAAGCCTGATCTTCTTCATTGTCCCTCCATTCCGTTTAATCCAGGCGCAAGGCCAAAAGCGGCACTAACATTTCCTGGCTGTGCAGTCCGCCATGTCGTCCGCCCAATCGTTTGGAATTTGCTTTTGTGGCGGGGAAACGTTCCAGATAGCTGTTTTTCTTGGCGATCCCGATGATGTCCCCCAGACGATGTCGCACTTCGGTGTAGACCGGCTCCGGTCCTAGCAGGCCGCTGCGGATCAGATCCTCTTGTGAGAAAAACACAAAACGCTCCGCCATATTTTCGTGCAGATAGTCCCATGCCGTTTGGTATTGCCCGTGGCGGACGTAGAAGAAGGGCGCGCGCGCTTCGCCAAGCGGGGCCGTGAACAACGCATCGCGCAGGGCGGGATGTTGATCCATCATCACGGCGACGCTGGTCGGGGTGTGAATTTGTCCGTGGTCGGCCGTGAGCAGCACCAGCGTTCCTTTCCGGTCTTCCGCCGACAGCTGTTTGAGGAAGATTTCCTCTAGCTGCCAGGCCAGCGCGCGGATTTCGGCCTTGCCGGTGTCGTCGAACGGCCCCCAGGCGTGCGCCAGCGTGTCCACGGCGCTCCAATATCCGGTGACCAACATCTTGGGCAGGTCGCGGCCGGCTTCCAGCGTCCGGCGCAGCGTCACCCAGAAATCGGAGGCGGTTGAGTAGCCGTAGACTTCGCGCATTCCCCGGTTGTTCATCCGCGAGAGCGGCGAGTTCACAAAGCTCTTGAAGGTGACGCCAAACGCCGGGATGCCCTGTTCCGCCAGTCGCATGCCCAGCGCCGGGGTGGGCTGAAACGTCTCCGGTGTGAATCCCCAACGCATCAGGGTACTGTTGAACGGCTCGTGCGTCGTCGAGAAGGTGATGCATTCGACGGCCATCAGCCATTCGCGGAGGAACATCTCGTAGGCCAGTTGCCCGTGCTGCGCCGATGCGTAGCCCGACCAGATGGTGCTGAGGACGCTGGTGGTGGTGGAAAGGAACGTGGTGGTGATGGGGAACAATCTCCCCTGCGTCGCCAGCCGGTGAAAGGCCAAATTGGGGTCGTGATCCATCACCCAGCGCAGTTGTTCCCAGCCCAACGCATCCATCACCAGCAGGACGACCCGCCGGACGCCGTCCAGCATCCCGTCCAACAGGTCGGCGCGCAACGGCGGGAGCGCCCCCGGCAGCGAAGCGCCCAGCGCTTGCGCCGTCGTCGCCGCCAGGTTGCCCACCGATAGCCCCTCGTAGCGGGGCCAGACGAATTCTGCCGGCAAGGGTTCCATCCCGGCAGGACGGTAAGTTCGTAAATCAGTCTCTAAAGTTGTGTAGTCCATAAATTTCCTATCCGATCCGCACCAGCATCTCGTAGGCACCGCGCGGCGTGTAGCCGAGGCGTTCCGCCAGCCGCGCCGACGTCAGGTTGGCGGCGTCCCAGTTAGCCTCAAGCCCGTGTTCCAGACAGTATACCAGCAATGCGGCGCTTACCGCCGTCGCCAGCCCACGCTTTTGATGTTCTGCGTGGGTGTTCACCTGAATCTCGATGCCCCGGTTGCAGATCGCGTACGACGATGCTCCGCTGACGATGCACCCGTCGCGCAGAATGCAGAACCCGATGCCGCGCGCGACGAAGTCTTCCGGGGACTCAAAATTGCGGACGTGATCCGGCGAGATCAAGTCGGGGTTGTCTGCGATTTGCCGCGCCAGTTCCAGGTCTATGCGGCGCAGCTCGTAGCCGGCGGGCAGCGTTGCCCGCAACGCCCGCAGGCGCTCCAGGTCAAGCGCCTCCGCCGAGAAGGCGTAGCGCTCAGCGGCGATGATGTTCTCGCCGTGGATAGCCTGCAACAGCTCGTCCCATCCGCCGGGCGACGGGAGGATGCCTTTTTCCATGGGCGCCGTTTCGACCAGTTCCCGCGCCAACGGGTGATGGGCGTCGCCGCCAAAGATGACGACATCGGCGTAGGCCAGACGCGCTACGTGCGGCGTCGTCTCGTCGTCGGTCAGCGCCGTTCCCAGGTGCCCTTCCAGCACCGCCGAAATGAGCATACTCGGTTTGTGGTTTGCAAACAGGGGCGCCAACGCCCCGCGTTGCTTGGGTTTGATCCATTGTAGGGTAGTCATTGTTAGCTCCTCTGAAAATAGCCCGCTAAAGCGGGGGAATTAAAGGAAGGTTTTTCGCGGGCGGGGGTACCCGCCC
>DAOUFX010000077.1:0-7075 GCA_034429675.1 Anaerolineae bacterium
CCCCAAGCCCCCTCCCCCAGATTTTGAGAAGATACGTTATTTGAATGTTGGAGTTTAAACAGGAGGTATTCCTATGCACGCAATCCCTGAAATGATGCCCGTGACCGAAGTCCTATCGCGGATGGTAGATATGTTGCAGCGTCTTGAACAGGGGCCGGTAGTTTTGACGCAAAACGACCGCGCCGCCGCCGTGCTGGTCTCCCCGGAAACGTGGAACGCGCTGTTGGCCGAACTGGAAGATTTACGCGACGCGCTGGACGCCTTGAATGCCTACGAAACCTATCAAAAAACGCCGGAAGCCGTCAAGCCGTGGAGCGAAATCCGCGCCGGTCTGGTGGCTGAGGGACGACTGGATGAGTGAAGCGCAACATTGGGAGGTCGTTCTAACCCGGCAGGCTGAAAAAGCGTTGCGTCGTTTGCCGCGCACATTATTACAGCGCATAGACCGCGCGCTTACGGCATTATCCACAGATCCTACCCCGCCAGATTGCAAGAAACTGGTGGGGCAACCCGACCTCTATCGAGTGCGGGTGGGCGACTGGCGCATCGTGTATGCCCTGGAAGCGCAACGTTTGGTCGTGCTGGTCGTCAGAATCGCGCCCAGAGGCGCAGTGTATCGCAATTTGTAGCCATCATGGTTCGCTACAGGAGGTTGCATGCCCCAACGCGATGACCGCCAACGTTTTCGCAATCAGGATTTAATGTTGCGCGTCAGTCCTGCCGTGGATCGCGCCCGGTGGGACGAAAGCCGTTACGAAGCCTTTCTGGATGAGCTGTGCGGCTATCGGGAATACCAAAAAGAAGCCTTGCGGGTGGCTTTGCGTTACCTGTTGGGTGGGCAGTACGCCGATTTGCGCGCTTTGGCGCACGAGAATTATCAACACAACCAGACCCTGGAAAGCCGCTACGGTTCGTGGAAGGGGATGGAGCGACACTTACAATTCCCGCAGCATCTCGCCGCCACACTGGACCTGGCTACCGGCGTAGGGAAAAGCTATCTTCTCTATGGCCTGGCCGCCATCATGCTGGCCGAAGGCGCGGTAGATCGCGTGTTAGTGTTGTGCCCTTCGACAACCATTGAACTAGGTCTGCTGGACAAATTTCGTGAGCTGGCGGGCAATGGCAACTTGCGCGCCCAACTGCCCGCCGGCGTCAAATGGCCGACGCCGCACATCAGCAACGCCAGCGAAAGCATCACCGAGGGGAACATCTGCGTGGAGAACTATCACGCCGTCTTGGAGCACGTCGGTTCGTCCATCCGCGATAGTTTGAACGGCAAGGGCGCGCGCACTCTGGTGCTCAACGATGAAGCGCATCACGTCGCCAATGAATCGCAAGCGCAGGTCAAGAAGTGGAAAGAATTCCTGCTGGACCCCGACTTCGGCTTTCACTACATTCTGGGCGTCTCCGGCACCTGCTATGTTAAAGATGAGTACTTTTCAGACGTGATTTATCGCTACGCCCTGCGACAGGCAATGGAAGAGCGGTACGTGAAGAAAGTGTCCTACATTGCCGAAGCGCCGCCCTCCGGCGTCGCCGACGCCAAATGGCAGTTAATTTACAACTACCACGAAGAACTGCGCCGCAGACTCAAACCACGCAATCTCTTACCGCTGACCATTATCGTGACCCAAACCATCCGGCAATGTCAGGATGTGACCGACGAACTCAAAGGGTTTTTGCACGAACATGCGGGAGTGGCTTATGAGGATACCGACGCGCAAGTCCTGACCGTGTACAACAATGCCGGGGATGTCAAAAAATTGCCTTACGTGGATTTGCCAACGAGCAAGGTAGAATGGATTGTAGCCGTTTCAATGCTCAACGAGGGTTGGGACGTCAAGCGCGTGTTCCAGATCGTGCCGCACGAGCAGCGGGCGTTCAATAGCAAACTCCTCATCGCGCAGGTTTTGGGGCGTGGTTTGCGTATTCCCGATGGCTGGCAAGGCCCCCAACCGGACGTTGTCGTCTTCAATCACGAGGCCTGGGCGTCCAGCATCCGGCATTTGGTCAACGAAGTATTGGAAATTGAGCGAAGGCTGACTTCTGCGGTCCTGGAAGACTCGACGTATCATTTCGACCTGCACACCATTGACTACACCCTGGAACCCACCACCGAAGAAAAAGCGATGACCGGCCCCTACACTCTCTTGGAAAAGGGCTACGTAGATTTGGCCAGCCAGGAACCCACAGAACACGTCAATGTGGTCTTTGAACACGCCGACACTCAACAAGCATTTACTTGGGGCACCGAACTCCGCCACAAAATCTACACGCCCCATGAGATCGCGTTGGCAATGCATGAGCGTTTGTTAGAAGCCGACGAGGGCAATGCGCAAGACCCCGATCCGGCGCTGCGCACCAACTATGCCTGTGAATTTACCTTAGAGCGGTTGGAAGCCATCGTACACAGATCATTGGACGAACGCGCCGCTGCCATCGTAACAGAAACCATGCGCCAGCGTTTCTTGCAGGCGTTGGGCACATTGCGGCGCAAGGCCACCAAAGTAGTGCGCTACACGCCTATGATCAAGCAACATCTCACATTCTCCACGCGCGACCGTCAAGCCGACAGTGTCAGCGCGGGAGACCTGCATCACGGCGCAACCTATTTCCACACGGCTAATACTTGCAGCGCCCTGGCCGATGAACAAATCGAGTTTTTTGACGAAGTGATCGAGCCGGGCAGCACCTACAGCCACATTCGGGTGGACAATCCTTACGACTTCAAAACGCCGCTCAATGCGGTGATTGCAGATTCATCGAACGAGAAAAAGTTCATCATGCTGTTGGTTCGGGAATATCTTCCATACTACGACGCCTGGATCAAATCCACTGCCGTCGGCTTCTATGCCATAGATTACGCCTGGCGGAAGGGAGAACACCCTAAACGCGGCAAATTCAGCCCGGATTTCTTCATCAAGACCGGAGACGCCATCGTTGTCATTGAAATCAAGGACGATGAAGAGCTGCGCGAACCCACCGAAGAGAACCGCAAAAAGAACGAATATGCGTCAGCGCACTTCAAACGAGTCAATGCCTATCTGGAAGAATGCGGCGGCGCCCTGCGTTACTATTTCCACTTTCTTACCCCGCGCAGTTACAGCACCTTCTTCGCGCACCTGCGTGACGGGCAGATAGATAAATTCCGCTCAGAATTGGATTTAGCGTTAGAAGAAGCGGCGAATGGAACGTGATCTGCACAGTGTAACCCACGAATACCGGAATGTGCTCGCCGCCATTCGAGTATTCGCGTCCCCATTCGTGGATGGCAAGCGGCGTTGTTTGTTGTTTTTTTCCTCTTGACACACCCCCAAATCTCTTCTACAATTTAACAGTCTGCACAGATTGGCGGGGTGCTCAATCCGTGCGGGCAAACCTATCCCATAAAACCGAAAGGATGGTGACTTATGCGTAAGCCACGCGTGTTCCCCATGCTGTTGGCCGGGTTGACCCTGGCCGTGTTCGGCAGTTTTGCGCTCCACAGCGCGAGCCTGCCGGCGCTTTCTTCCGAGCAAGCTCCCCCTTTGCCGCCCCATTCGCTCTTCTTCGTCGGTGAATCGCCCCTGCAAGTGCAACGCCTCGCCGCCGACTCCCCGGAGTTGCTGCACAGCTCCGCCGTCTCCACGACCACGACTGCGCTGCCGCTTCCCGCCGCCTGCTCCGTCTTCGCGACGCGCGCCGCGCCGGACGGACATTGGATCGCGGTCGAGGCCGGCTGCGACGTGGCCGTCTTCACCCTTTTGTACGACGGCGCCTCCGGCCAGACGCGCCCGGCGGAGCCGGCGCCCTGGAATGAAAGCTTCTTTCTCAACTGGCAGCCCAAAGGCGAAGCCTACCTGCTGCGCGTAGACCCCATCGGCGAGGATCGCATTCTGCTGGTCAACGCAGCGGACGGCAGCTACGAGACCTTACCTACTCCGCCGTTCACCTACGACGCGACCTTCACGCCCGACGGGCGGCTGCTCTACGCGCTCAGTCGCGGGCTGGGGTTCGGCAGCGAGGTGTGGCTGATGGACGCGGACGGGCAGAACCGCGAGCAGTTGCTCGTCGAGCCGGCAAGCGTCGTCGCCTACCCGCGCTGGTCGCCCACCGGGGACGCGCTGGCCTACGTGCGCATGCCCGACAGCAACGTGCCCTTCACCGTCGGCGAGCTGGTGCTGGCGGGCGAGGACGGGCGCAATCCGCGCGCCGTGGCTCCCGCCGACGCCGGTCACGGCTACCCGCCGGTATGGTCGCCGGACGGCAAACACGTCGCCTTCGTGGGGCGCGAGAACCCGCAGGACGCTGCCGCGAATATCTCGGCGGCCTACCTGGAGAGCAACCTCTACGTCGCCGATGCCGCGAGCGGCGCCGTCCGCGCGCTCACCCGCTTCGAGTACGCGCTGGTCGAGCCGCCGGCCTGGTCGCCGGACGGCGCGTGGCTGGCGTTCAGCTGCGACGATGACCTGTGGCTGCTCAACCTCGCGGACGAAACCGCGTACCCCGTGACTCAGGACGCCGCCGCCCGCTACCCCGTGTGGCTGGCCGGCCCGGAACGCTAGGAGGAGAAGGATGAAAACCGGTTCAGACAAAGATTTAACGCAGAGGCGCAGAGGCGCAGAGAAGACAAACCATTCGCCATTCGCTATTTGCTATTTGCTGTTTGCCATTGGCTTCATCCTGAGCGCTTGCGATACGCCGACGGTTCCTTCGCCGGTCAGCGTGTTGCCGTCGCCGACGGCGACGGTTACGGAGACGGCTACAGTCACAGCTACGCCAACTTCAACACCTACGCCAACCGCCACGGCGACACCAACCTTCATCCCGACTTCTACCCAAACCCCGCCGCCCACGCCCGTGCCTACCACGACGCTGGAATGGGAATGTTGGAACGAAGGGCCGGGATCAGAGTGCCGCGCTGACTCATCGTTATCCTTGAAACAGATGACATTCGCCGCCGAGAACGAAGCGTGGGCGGTGGGCGACGGCGGCTACATCGCGCGCTGGGATGGGCAACGCTGGACGCGAGTCGCCAGCCCCACCGACAAGCCTCTGAATGCCGTGGCATTCATTGCGCCCGATGACGGTTGGATCGCCGGGGATGGCGGGCAGCTTTTGCATTGGGATGGGAAGGCGTGGTCGGTAGTTGAGGAATATCGCCCGCCTGAACCGGGCGCCGGACATTTTCTGCTCTGGTACGCGCTTGGATTTTCTGGGTCGGATGATGGCTGGGTAGGCGGGTGTATGGGTTCAGAAGGTGGTGCAAATGCACAGGCCATGCACTGGAATGGACAAGAATGGCAAGAAGTAATAACTACATCAAAAACACATTTGTACTGCTACACTGCCATTGCAGTACTTTCTTCTCAGGATGCGTGGATGGTAGGCGGGGATGTTAATGGTATTGTCATTTATTGGAATGGCGAGTCTTGGCAGGATGCAAGCGAATATACAATTTATTGGCCTTACACAGTCAGTGTTGTTGATTTTGACAATATTTGGATCGCAGGACAACAAGTTACGCATGATGGCCAAATTGGCAAAGTACTACGGTGGAATGGCATTGAGTGGTCGAATATGGAATTGCCACCGACTAAATATGTCAGTTCTATTTTAATGATATCTGAAAACGATGGCTGGGTTGGCGGCACGGGACTATTTCATCGAGCAGGCAATGGATGGGAAATATCTAATAAGCCTAAGCCAGAGTGGGGTAGAGTTGTAGATATAGAAGCGAGCTCCACTGGAGAACTTTGGGTATTGACAGAATATGGGACTTTCTTACATTTGCAGGTTGTAGGGAGCCAGAAATGAACAAGCAACAAAGGTTATACCTATTATATGTGTCGCTCCTCAATGTCCTCTGCGCTATAATTTTATCTCGCCCGGTTTTGGTGCGCTCCGACAACTTGCAGCAAATTGCAGCTTTTCTGGAAGTCCCTTACTATGGGGCAACTACTGTGTCCTCAATATTTGATCACAATCAGACCGGAGGTCAAATATTAGCTCTTACCGGAGCCACAGCAGATAGTACCAGTTGCCCTTGTCCCGATGCTCCAGTCACTGGCTGTATTGATGGTCAGTTTGCTAGAGGATATTACAGTTGTGACACTCATAGCTATCTATACTATGATAATCATTCCGGCATAGATTATATTCTTCGGTATGCTAAAGTCCGTGCTGCCGCTTCTGGAGAAGTCATCTATGCCGGTTGGAACGACGCTGCCAATCATGGAGTTGGCGGCAGACTGGGGCTTTACGTCCGCATGAATCACGACAACAACTACAATACTTTCTACGGACACTTGAGCGTTTTGCTTGTTCGTAGTGGCGATGAAATCACTGCCAGCGCGGATGAGTTCTCTCGCATTATTGGTATCAGCGGCAATACAGGTGATTCAACGGGTGCACATCTCCATTTTCAAGTACAAGACGCTAACGGCGTTTCTGTAGACCCCTACGGCCCAGACGGCAACCCCGATCACAAGCTCTGGATTGAGCGCCCAGCCATTGCACCGCACGACATCTACACCTCCGGCAACAATCCCCTTGATGAAGCATTCATCCCAGAAGAAGAGATTGGATATTTCACGATTGACGACGGCGACGCAGACTTTGTAGCAGATGCATCCGGCTGCTGGACGTCAAACATTGATAGCGGTTGGAGCGGCGACTATCTCTCGCGGAATGTCCCGAACGCTGCCAATTGCACCGCCGCCTGGAATTTCCCTCAGACCCAACGTGCCGGTTACTATCACACTTTCGTTCACATTCCCAACGACGAGAATGCCCTCGCAAACCGTCGCATACAAGCAGATAGCGCGATGTACACTATCACCCATGCCATCTCTGCCGATCAGCCATGGGCCAAACGCGAAGAAATTGTGATTGTTAATCAATGACTCTCCTGAAAAAAGGTGCATAACAGCACAAAATATGGTATAATAAGACAATCTATTCAAATTATAATTATGGTGTAATGATGTTCCGACAACATACCCAACACTTGCAAAGTAGCTTTGTAGATACGGTAGCGCAACTTTCTGCCGCACGCCAGGAACGCCTGGAGCATTCCTGGGCTGGCGAATTCTAT
>DAOUFX010000078.1:0-27904 GCA_034429675.1 Anaerolineae bacterium
GGGCGGGTACCCCCGCCCGCGAAAAACCTTCCTTTAATTCCCCCGCTTTAGCGGGCTATTTTCAAGGGAGGTTACAATGGACGCATTAGAAGCCATCTTTACACGTCGCAGTATTCGAAAGTACACACCGGATCCGGTTGCAGAAAAAGACATCAAGACGTTATTGGACGCCGCGATGAATGCGCCGTCGGCCAACAACCGCCAGCCGTGGCATTTCATTGTTGTGACGGACCGCCGCCAGTTGAACGCCATCATGGAAGTTCATCCTTACTCCAAGATGTTGGCCGAGGCGCCTCTGGCAATCGTCGTCTGCGGCGATACGGTTGTTTCCGAGAGCTACTGGCAGCAGGATTGCGCCGCCGCTACCGAGAATTTGCTGCTGGCGGCGCGCGCGCTGAATCTGGGCACGGTCTGGTTGGGCGTGTTCCCCCGTGAAGATCGCGTGGCCGGGGTGCACAAACTGTTTGCCTTGCCGGATCATGTTCAACCGTTGTGCATCGTCGCCGTCGGCCATCCCAATGAAGAACAAGGGCGCGTTGAGCGCTCCGATGGCGCGAAGGTTCATACGAATCGCTGGTAGAGGGCGCTCTCATCAACCCGCCTGCTTTGTCCATTCCGCAGATCCCCTTCACACCGCCTACCGCATCCATCAACCGTGTGCGCATCGTGGACCTGCCCGGCGTTCCATTGGACGCCGGAGTCCAGGGCGCTTGCGCGTACAATTTGCTCTCTGCGCCCACGATTGTGGCGTACGCCAGGGAATTCGCCGACGACTTGCGCTTGCCGCCATGCTGCCGGGAGGGTGATGCGGACTCTGCCGGCGCGCGCCGTGAGGCTCCGCGTTACGTGGATGCCTGCTTGAGCTCTGACGACGCGCGGGCGCGGGCGGCTGCGGAAACCATCGCAAGGCGCCTGGGCCGCAACTTGGGCTATATCCTTTTGACGCTTCATCGCGGCGACGCCGCCAATCGCGCTGCCCGCGATGAATGGGGCGAGCCTGAGTGGACGCACTGGGCAGCGATCCGGCAGGTCTGGCTGGGGGGTGGGGTGTTGAACGGCGAGTTGGGGCGGCGCGTGCTGTATCATGCGCGGACGTTGCTGGCGGAATTTGGCGGCGATTCGGCGCCGGCGGTTGCGCTCACAGCGCATCCGCGTGACATAGTTCTGCTCGGGGCGGCGCGTTATTTGCCGCCGATCCCGGATGGCCTGCCGAATAGTGTGGCCGTCTGCTGTGACTTTGGCCAGACCGGAGTCAAACGCGCGCTTGTCAGACAAATTCAAAGGCGCATCGTTTCGGTGTACCCGTTGCCGTCTCTGCCGGTGGTGTGGCCCTGGTGCAACGCTCCGGATGCGGTGCAGCGTGTCGCGCATAATTTTGTCGCTGAAACAGTGCGCGATTTCTTTGTGGATAGCGTTGCCCGGACGCTGAAAGAAAGCCGGGATGCCGGTTGCGTCCCGGCAGCGGAGGTTATGTTGAGCGTGGCGGCGTACGTGCGCGGTGGGGAATTGCTTGGCAACGGCATGTATGCGCAAATGATGGACCTGACCGGCGATACTCGTGATGTCCGTGTACTTCTGTCCGGCGCTTTAGCGTCGCGTGGTGAATGTGTGCGGATCCACGTGATTCACGATGGCACGGCGGCCGCCGCTTTTCACGCCGGCGCAGCGAACAGCGCCGTTCTGGTGGTGGGTACGGCGATTGGGGTGGGGTTCCCTCCGCCGACGGACCGGGAAGTGCGCCCGTTAGTTCTCGCTGAAAGTTAAATGTAATTCGATGCGCCGGAACGATTCGATGTAGCCCATGTCCTGCAGGCCGGGCAGGTGTGGATCAAGCAGAGGAAAATTCTCGGTCTTTGTGTCCTGAATCGGGTTTTGAGAGTGGAGCGCATGGGCCAGGGTGCGCGCAACCTCACGGGGATCTCCTGCTTCTGTTTGAATGACCAACCGTCCCAGTTGGAAGATTGTCTTTTGATAGACTATCCACCCCTTGGCGCCGTTGTCCAATTCCACTTCCAATGCATAGAGATTCCCCGCGTTGACCAGCGAGGGAATTTCGTCCAACCAGGAGGGCGTGCTTTTTCGCTGGTGCAACAGAGCGATGGCTTCATCGGACTCCATCAGCCGTATTTGATAGGGCGCCACATCTATCTTGGGTGGGCCAGGGGGACGGCGCAGGATCAGGAGCTCGCGGCACTCCCGGAACCCAAATTTTATGAAGAGTTGGTGAGCCGGGATGTTGTTCTTAATCACATCCAAGGTGATGTACTTGACATTGAGTTTTTGGGAAGACTCGATGTGATGGCTCATCAACAGCTCGCCGGCTCCCCGGCGGCGTTGCATCGGCAGAATTCCCAGCCGGGTGATCCACGTGTGGTTGGGACGCACGCCTAGCATAGAGAGCCCCAAGACCTGTCCTCCATCCATCGCTACAACGGAGTGTTCGAGTACCACGTCATAATTGTTGATGTACTCTTGCATGCGGGCGGCGTTCATCGGCATGGGCACAATGTAGTCCGATCGCGCCTGGTTGTAGATTTCTGCCAGTTCACCAATCGTAAATTCGGATGCCGGGTGCAGTATGACTGGTGAGCGGAGTGTACAGAGGCGTAAATCCTCCTGAGGCGGGCTGGAAAAGTCAGCTAGGTTCAACAATAGGATCCTCTCTCTTGCTCACATTTAACCATTCACATACAATTATACTCGATGCAAATGCTTGTCGTTCGGGCGGACTTCTTTTTGTTGGGGTGGGATGGTGGGGGCTAATGGGCGGCGCGATGCAGTTTTGCTCTGAGAGCATATCGTGTCGGGCTCGGTTGCTACTTCAGATAAGCCCCAACCTGTGTTGCAAATTCCCGCGCGCTGATTGGTTTAGAAATATATCCTTCGCAGCCGTAAGCGCGCACCATTTCGCTGGCGGTGTCTTGGGGCCATGCCGTGACGACCACCAGGGGCGTGTGTGACAGAAGTGATGATCCTTTAATAAGCGCCGCTACCGTTTGCCCGTCCATATCGGGCAAGCCCATATCCAGCAAAATCAAGTCCGGCAAAGAAGCCATCGCAGTTTGTAGCCCGCCTTGCGCTGTTGATTCCACCAACACGTGGTATCCGGCATATTCCAGAAGCCGCCGCATTAGCCGGGACTGATGTGCATTATCTTCCATAATCAGAATGGTCTTTGTTTCCATGACACTCCGTTTCTCTATGAGATATTTGTGTTGGTATATAAAATTTAGGGGGGTGTGAACGGCCACTCCCCCCTAAAGTATTGTAGGTTTTGCCAGATCGGGCGTTGCGTCTATTCTGGATGTGAAGCAAAAAACCCATCCACTTTTTCGATCAACTCTTTAACTTGAATGGGTTTGGAGAGATAGTCGTTGCATCCGGCCTGCATAAATCTTTCTTTGTCCCCGCGCATCGCCGAAGCCGTTAGCGCAATCACCCACATGTGTCTAAGCGCCGGATCGGCTTTGATCCGCGAAGCAATCTCTATACCATCCACACCGGGCAGGCTAATGTCCAATAGCACCAGGACCGGTTTGTGTTTCTGCAGCATTTCCCAACCTTCAGTCCCGTCTTCTGCCAGCATGACCTCGTATCCGCGAGACTTGAGCACCTTCTGTACAAGCCGACGATTGTGATAGTTGTCCTCGATATATAGGATTGTTTTTTCCATAACCAGTTACCCCGGCAATAGAGCTTCAATGTGGGCCAGAAAAGTGCTGCGATCCAGGACGGATTTTGACCATATCGAATCTACGTTAGGCGCCAGGCGGGTGCGCATATCGCTGTCAATATCATCTTTGGAAGTGACGATGAGAATTGGAATATTGCTGGTCTCTACCCGGGTGCGCATAAGAATCAGCAAGTTTTCGCCGCTGATGTCGGGGAGCATCAGGTCCAGGATGACCATATCGGGTGGCATTTCTTCAATCATATCCAAGGCAGCCTGTCCAGAATGGGCTTCCACAACTTCAAACCGCTGTAAGGTTTCCAGTAGGCGGCGTATCAATCGCGCTTCCGGTTCGTAGTCGTCAACTACCAGAATCCGTTGTTGCTGTCCGTGCCCCAGGGTTTGGATTAACTGCTCCTCTTTGTCTTCTGCCTCAACTGGGGGCTGCGTTTCGGCTCCCTGGTTCTCGTGTTCAACAATTTCAACAACGTGACTGACCAGTTCACGCGCACTGAAATTGCCCTTTTGCCAGACCGACTCGGCATAGCGAGTTAGCTGCTCTTGCTCGGATGGTTTGAGCGTCTTGGCTGAGACAATGACTACTGGAATTCTGTTGGTGCGCGGATCGGCTTTCAATTCATCCAGCACAGCAAATCCATCCATATCGGGCATCATCAGATCCAAAACCACCAGATCGGGCTGGCGTTGGCGGACAAGGTCCACGCCATCCGCACCGTTGTGCGCCTCGTAGACGCGATAGTGCTTGTAGTTTTTCAGGAGCCGCCGGATCAGCCGGCTGTCATAGGGGTTGTCGTCAATAATCGCGATGGTGGTGATTTGCTCATCCAATTCCTCCAGCGCTGTTGCCAATCCTTCGGCGGGACGCACGGCTACGGGAGGAGCAACGGCAAGGTTGAGGATGTAGCGGTCTTCCAGGGCGTATTTTTCGGCGCTGAAGGTGTGACCGGAACAGTTGATCACGACGGATTCATCTGGCTTGATGTATCCCTGTGACAGGAGCTTATCCAGTCCGGCAAATGCCACACTGGCCGCCGGCTCCATTGAAATCCCTTCCAATCGCGCAATGTGGCGCATAGCGCGGAATGCCTCGCCGTCGCTGACGGCTACCATTGCGCCGCCGTACTCGTCCGCAGCATGTTTGAGGATTTCGTAGGCTTTGCCCGGTTGTCCGGTTGCCAGAACCGTGATCAGGCTGTCCGGTTGCTCTACGTTCTCCGCCTGATCCAGTCCCTTTTCCCACGAGCGGACCATTGGGGCGCAGCCTTCGGTTTGAACGACGCCGATTTTGGGGATATGCCCGATCATGTTGGCGTTTCTGAGTTCGAGGAAACCTTTCAACACCCCCAGCGGCCCGATCCCACCGGAGACTGCTTGAATATACCAGTTCGGCGCTTGCCAGGGGTATCCTGTTGCGGGCGTGCCGAGCTGGCTGGTCAATTGTTCCGCTATTTCGAAGGCAATGGCCTTCATGCTTTCTTTACATGGGATAGATTTAGCGCCGCGATCCAAATAGATATTGCGACGGGCGGCAAAATCTGTGGCGATCTTTTTGGCTTGATCGTAAGTGCCGGTGACTTTGATAACCTCGGCCCCATAGAGCGCCAACTCGCGCATTTTCTCTGCGGGGACGCTGCTGGTGACAAAAACCCAGAGTTTGATGTCCGCGCGGGCGCAGTAAGCGGCGTAAGCGGCGGCGGCGTTGCCGGTGGATGCCAGTACAATTTCTTTGATGCCTTGCGCTTTGAGCGCGCTGACGGCCGTGGCAGCCTGGCGATCTTTGAAGGAGCCGGTGCTATGGTGCCGCTCGTCCTTGATCCATAGATTCTGATGCTTGGTCTCCCGTTCCAGCCCAGCTGCGCGGATGAGCGGCGTCCAACCTTCCCCCAGACTGATTCGTGAGAATCCTTCCGGGAAGGGGAAAAGTTCTTCGTAGCGCCATAGATCGTAGGGGCGGTTTTTGAGCAGTAGTGTCCAGTCGGTCGGCAACTTCGCGCATGCATAGAGCGCATCCAACCACGTCCCTTTGCAGGCAGTGCATTGAATCACGTATGGGTCAGGTGGCATGATATGCCCGCATTCCAAACACCGTACTCCAGAAAAGAGGGTTGGCATTGATTTTCCTTTTACACCACTATTGTTTGAGAGCAATCACTTCGTAAGCCTGCACCAGCCCCGATATGCCCTTTAAGTTCAATGGTTCGATGGCGCGGGCCTCAACCACGTGTTGCACTTCGTTATAGGTGTGTCCGTCAATCAGAATTTGGCCGTGTCGGGCATGTTCTTGTAACCGTTTGGCCGTGTTTGGCGTGTTGCCGATGACTGTATAATCCATCAATTGCTCCGCGCCGATGTTGCCGACGACGGCCTCTCCGGTACAAATACCGACGCCTAATCCTAACTCAGAAAGGCTGCTGTCTTTGGCTATGACTTCGACAAATTTTTCCCGCATAGCGCAAGCTGTTTTGACAGCTTGGGTCGAACTCTCCAGGCTGGGAATCGGCGCGCCATAGAAGGCCATAATGGCATCGCCCAGATACTTGTCCAACGTGCCGTGATAATCGAAAATGGTTGGCACCAGACTGTTGAAGATGTAATTGAGCATTTTTGTAACGTCAGCGGCTTTGTGCTGTTCGGCAAAATGCGTGAAGCCGCGAATATCGGCGAAGAGCACGCTCACCTGGCAGCTGCGCCCTCCGAGCTGAAGATTTTGCTCCGGCGCGCTTAAGATCTCTTTGGCAATTTCTTTGGAAATATAATGAGTGAGAACCCATTCCAGCAAGGCGTTTTTGATCTCTAATTCATTGTGTAACTGCTTGATTCGTAAGAGTGAGCGCGTGCGGGCCAGCAACTCCACCGCATTGAACGGTTTGGTGAGGAAATCGTCGGCCCCGGCTTCCAGTCCTTTGACCTTGTCCTCCAACTCTTGTAGCGCTGTCAGCATAAGAATTGGGATGGCGCGGGTTTCCGGCTTTGCGCGCAACTCGCGCGTGACTTGAAATCCATCCATGCCAGGCATCAGAACGTCCAAAATAACCAGATCCGGCGAATGTTCGGTCACCATAGCTAAGGCTTCCGGTCCATTATACGCTGAGAGAACCTCATAATTTGTGGGTTTGAGAATAGACAACACCAGTTTGACGTTGCGTGGATTATCATCAACGACGAGGATTCGTGGAATTTTGTCTTTTGTTGTGCTCATACATTAACTTTTCAACCGTAGGACTAGCCCTATTATCTCTCAAATACGCTACACTGACAAGTTTATTTTGTAAGATACTGTGCCTGCAAACTTCAGGCGCGTTCGCGTTTGGCGAACGCGCCTGCATGTGTCGCTGCGTATGTATGTCAAAGCGTTGATTCATTGGATTCGTTTTTGAGAGGGATGTCAATACTGAATTTGCTTCCTTTGCCTGACTCACTGGTTAACGTTAACTCCCATCCGTGCATTTGAACCAAACTGCGACTGATTGCCAGACCTAATCCGGTACCTTCGGCGCGACGTGTGCTTGATCCGTCCACCTGACGGAAGCGCTGGAAGATTTTCGCCTGGTCTTCTTTGGAGATTCCCATTCCGGTGTCCTCTACTTCGATGAAGATATGGTTTTCAGCTTTGAAAGCGCGCAGGTAAATGTAGCCTTTCTCGGTAAACTTGACGGCATTGGAAACCAGGTTGTTGAGGACTTGCCCCAATCGTACCCGATCGGCCACGATGATGGGCAGGTCGTCGTTGGCTTCGATAACGATCTCCACGTCGGTTTTGCGTTTTAGGAGTAGGCCCTGGTTATTAACTTTGCTGTCCTCTAGCAACGGCACGACATCCACCGGCTCAAGGCTCAGTACCATCCGGCCCGCCTCAATTTTGGTCAGGTCGAGAATGTCGTTAATAAGGCGCAGCAGCTGTTGTCCGTTTTCGAAAATCGCCTGCACGTCCTCCGACATTTCCGGGGTTAAATCTCCATCAATTCCCATCAACATCACTTCAGTGTACCCCAGGATGGAATTGAGAGGGGTGCGCAGTTCGTGGCTCATATTGGCCAGGAATTCGCCTTTCAGGCGATCTACTTCCAACACTCGATTGTATGAAGTTGCGGTCAAGAATGCTGCCGCGATTTGTCCGGCCAGGGTGGTGAACACATCCATGTCGTTTTGGGTAAAGCGCTGGGCCTCGTCGTCCTGTACATCGAGGACGCCCAGAACTTTTTCGCTCACGATCAAGGGCACGGCCAGCTCGGAACGTGTGTCGGGCAACAATGGGTTGGGCATGAACCCTGGTTCCTGGATAACGTCGTTGACCAGGATAGCCTTTTGGGTACGAGCGACGTGCGCTACGAGACTCTGTTCGCGATCCAGCGAAATTGCATGAGTTTGTTCGCGCATTAACTTCCCGATCTCCCCGCTTCCCACACGCATGACCAGCGTCTGCGTTTCTTCATCCACTATGTAGACATGGACATGGTAGAGATTGAATCGTTCGGTAATAAGCGGCACCACCAATTCCAGCAGCTTTTGCGGGTCGAGGATGGCGCCCACTTGCATCGAAACCTCAGCCGCAGTGCGCAACTGTGTTGTGAATCGTTCGCGTTCTTCCTCGGTGTGTAGGCGTTCACTGATGTCATGGGCAAAAAGGAAGTAGCGTCGCTGTTTCCCAAATTCCACAGAGTAGAAGCTTATTTCGACCGGGAAGACTTTTCCCTTCTTTGTATGATGGCTGCTGGTCAGCATCACCATGCCGCTTTCACGCACTTCCGCCAGAATCTTGGGGAGTGATTCGCGCGGGAAGTGGATGTCAATGTCAAAGATTTCCATCTTGAGTAATTCCTCGCGCGTGTATTCCAACACTTTGCAGGCGGTATCATTGACATCGGTGAACCTTCCATCCTCGCCGAACCAGAATATCTCGGCGTCGGTTTCATCAACCGAGGCGCGAGTAAGCCGCAGTGCTTCCTCTGCGCGTTTGCGCTCGGTGATGTCGCGGGTGATGGATACAAAGCCTGCCGGGTTGCCATCCGCATCGCGCAGCAGAGCCGAGTTTTGCTCGGCGTCGAAGGTCGTGCCGTCCTTGCACAACATCTTGTATTCGGCGGTCTCGCTGCGCCCATTTTCCAATGCTTGCCGGATGCCTCTGGAGGCGTTGGCCCAGTCGTTGCGTGCGAATAACTCCATCTGACTGCGACCGAGCAGTTCGTTGCGATCGCCATATTTGTGTAGGTGCAGCGTGGCCTCATTCAGGTCCTCGATCTGTCCCAGAGTGTTGCTGACGGTGATACCTTCGGTCATTGCCTCAAAGATAGCGCGAATGCGTTCCGCTGCCTCACGTTGTGCAACCTCTGCCTGACGTTGTTGTTCGAAGAGTCGTGCGCTTTGGAAGGCATTGGCGATCTGTCCTGCAAGGGTACGGAACACGTTTAGATCTGCCTCGGTGAAAAAGTCAGTGTGCGCTGCCTGCACGTCGAAGACGCCCAACACTTCTTCTCCAATCATAAATGGAACGGCTACTTCCGATTGTGTTTCCGGCAGCAGTAGATTGGGCATAAAGTCAGGATCTTGCGTGACATCGTTAGAAACGACGGCGGCTTTACTGCGGGCTGCGCGCGCTACCAGACTGCGCTCGTTGTCCAGTGCGATTTTGTGCCCTTGTTGTTGCATGATTTTTCCTACCTGTCCATATCCTGATCGTAACTTTAACGCTTTCGCTTCAGTATCCAGGACGTAGACGTGGGCGTGATAAAGTCCAAATCGCTCTTTCAGCAGCGGGATCACCGTGTTTAGCAGTTCGTCGGTGTCGAGAATGGCGCCTACACTTTGTGCGATCTCAGCGGCTGTGCTCAGTTGGGTGGTGAACCGTTCGCGTTCGACCTCTGCACGTTTGCGCGCGGTAATATCGGTGGCCATTCCGGCGAGGGCCGTCACTTGACCGGATGCGTCGTAAATGGGAGATGTCGCCAGGAGTACATCCAGTACGCGACCTTCCTTGGTCAACCATTGGGTTTCCAGGGCGTCTACCCGTTCGCCCTGCAGCAGGCGTTGCAAGGTTCCGCCAACTCGTCCGCGTACATCGGGCGGCGTCAGTGCTGTGGCTGACTTTCCGATCATCTCGGCGGCGGTGTATCCAGAGATGCGTTCTGCTGCCGGGTTCCAACTTAGAATGATTCCCTGGGCGTTTGCGCTGAGGATGGCCTCATCTGCCGATTCGACAATGGCGGCGAGCAGGCGTACCTGCTCCTGCGCCGCGCGGATGTCGCTGATGTCGCGGGAGACGTTGGCGAGATACTGCGGGTTGCCTGCTGCATCCTTGATGGCGATAATGGTCATCAACGTAGGAATCTCGCGCCCATCCATTGCCTTGATGACGCTCTCGCCGCTCCAGCTCCCATGGGTCATTGCCGCAGGAATGATTTCGTTCATCGTTCGTGCTAGTTCGCGTTCTGGGCTGATCATCGCGATGTTGTAATTGTGTGGATCGGCGTCCAGCGACAATCCGATCATTTCCCGGGCGCCACGGTTGAAATACACACCATAGCCGTCCATCCCGGCGATGCCTACAAAGTCCGAGGTCGCTTCCAGCACAGCGCTCAATCGCGTGCGTTCCGCTTCGGCTTTTAGACGTTCGGTAATATCCTCTCCTGAGCTCAATACACCGATAACGGCGCCGGTTTCGTCACGCAGTAGCGCTGTGTACCAGGACACCGTTCGTATTTCACCGGTTTTTGTCGGCATCCTGCCTTCGTACCGTTCGGTGTGGACGATTTCGCCGGCTATGGTTTGTGCGTAACGTTCTTTCATCATTTCGATCGGCGCTTCGGCAACATTGAAGTCGAACCAGTTTTTGCCCACTAGCTCCGGCTCAGTATAACCAAAGGTTTCACAATAGGCCCGGTTGGCAAGGGTAATATTCCCCTGGGTGTCCAGGGCGATGACCAATGACCCCACCGTTTCCAGATAGCGCTGCGCCCGGTCGCGCTCGGCGGCGATGGCGACCTGTGCCTTGTGCGCCTCGCTCACATCATGCGCGATGGTGAAAAATCCGCGCGGATTCCCGGCAGAGTCTTTGCGCAGTCCGATGGATTGCATGACTGGGGTTACAATTCCATTCTTGTTGACGATGGTGCTTTCTCCAACCCACAACCCTTCTTTGATGACCTTGTCAAGGGCCTCTGGCGGCAAATCGGGTTGGAATTTTGTAATGCTTAATCCGTTGTAGAATTCCTCCTCAGTGTATCCGGTCATTTCCAATCCGGCAGGGTTGATGTAAGTCCCGATTGTATCCATCCCTGCCGCGCCGATGAAATTCGGGCTGGTTTCAAGGATGGCGAGTTGGTCGGCGATGCGTTCCTCGGCGGCCTTGCGTTCGGTGATGTCGGTGACGATGGCGGCGACGTACTGTGGCGTCCCGGCTGCGTCGCGGATAAGGAAGTGATCCTCAAAGGTTGGAATCCGTTGCCCATCTATCGTTAGCAACGCCGATTCGCCGCTCCAACGCCCCTCTTGTTTCAGTGCCGGACGTATTTGATCGTGAAGTTGCTCGCGCAAATCCTCCGGGACATGATCGGGAAATGCAAATTCCGTTTTTGTTTGCGAAGGATCTGCATGGATCATCCGATAAAGCGCCGGGTTTGCATAGATGGTCTCGCCATTCATGTTGAGCATTCCGAATCCGTAGGATGTGTTATTCGCGAACCCTTCGAAGCGCGCGACGCTGACCTGAAGTTCTGCGCGCAGGCGCGCTGCCTGCAAGGCCGTGGCGCCTTGTTCGGCCAGCGACTCGTAGAGGAACATTTTCCGTTCGTCGAAGAAATCAATCGCTGCCGTTCCAACAGTGAGGAATCCCAGTTGTTCATTGCCTATATTCATGGGTATTACCACCAGACTATGCTCTCCCAGTTGTCGTGCAGTTTCTTGGCTGGTGGGGTCAACTCGCTTATCGGTAAGCAAGTTACCTGATACGAAAGTTTTTCCGTCCGCGATAAGGGCAACCATAGGAAATTCACTGGCTGCAAAGCGCATCCCTGGTTTGACGGTTTCCGCAAGGTTGCTTTCAAAAGACTCCGTTCGGACGACTTCTACTGTCGAATCTGCTGTGTGTTGATCTAATATGAAGACGCTGATTTGAGTTTCTGGATAGAAGTTACCTACCCGAGTGATAGCATTCAGTACTTGTTCCTCAGTTTGTGCGCTAGAAAGTTCTTGGCTCACACGTAGCCGCGCGCTTGTCTGTGCCAGACTGCGTCGGACGCCGCCGCGTAGTCGCGCAGTGCGCAGCGCATTGGCGCCTTGTTCGGCTACCGTTTGATACATGTGGAGCTTGTGTTGGTCGAAGTAGTTTTCCGGCACTGCCGCAACTGTGATGGCTCCCAACCATTCTGTGCCGGCAGTCATGGGGATGATGGCCATACTGAGGGCGCCCTGTCGCGCCATGATCTGTTGTATTGGCGGCGCCAGGCGTTCGTCTGTGCTCAAATTTTGTGAGATGAACGATTGATTGGGGCCGATCAAGTGTAGCATCGGCATATTCTTCGCGGTGAAGCGCATCCCTATCGGGATTTTTGCTTCCAGCCCACTTTGGAATGCTTCAGCGCGTGCCAAAACGAGCGTCAGCTCTTCGGCTTCTACGTCTATGAGATTGAGTGTGATCCGGGCATCGGGGAATACCCCCGTTTGCTGTACCAGGATGTCGAGCACCTGGTCTTCGTCCAAATCTCCTGCCAGCGCTTGACTTACGGCGAGCCGTGTGCTGGTTTCCTGGAGAAGTTGTTCGATTTCCATCTGGGCAAGGTGCTGCTGGGTGGCGTCGGCGAAGATGACCACCCCGCCAACTTGTCTGCCTTCTGGATCCAAAATCGGGCCGGAGTTGATCAGCATCGGTACGATTGTGCCATCTGGCCAGCGCACGCCGGCATCGGTGATCGTATGGGCGCCGCCTTGGGTCACCGTTTTGACCAGCGGTAACTGGGCGTTGTCGTAAAGTTCGCGGGTAAGGAGATTGATGACATCATAGGCTTCGGTGTACGAACCGCCCTCGGCGTTAGCTACTTCGCGCCCCATCATTGTGCGACCCGCATCGTTAACCAATAGAACATTGAATTGTTGGTCTACCGCCCAGACACCGACCGGCAGGTTTTTCAGAATACTGTTGTACAAAGCACGCTGCCGCTCAATCTCTTGCTGAATGCGCCGTTGCTCAGTGATGTCGGCAAAGATAACGACGCCGCCTATTTGTTTGCCCTGCGGGTCTAAAAGTGGGCCGGAGTTGATCATTTGCGGGATGATTGTGCCGTCGGGCCAGCGCACGCCTGCATCGTTGGCAGTGTAGACGCCGCCCTGGGTTACCGTTTTGACCAGCGGTAACTGGGAGTTGTCGTAAAGTTCGTGGGTGTTGATATTGATCACATCGTAGGCTTCGGTGTATGAACCGCCTTCGGCATCGGCCACCTCGCGTCCCATCATCGCGCGGCCTGCATCATTGACCAGTAAAACGTTGAACTGTTGGTCAACTGCCCAAACGCCGACCGGCAAATTTTTCAGAATGCTGTCGTACAGAGCACGCTGGCGCTCTGTTTCTTCAATGATTCGTGCATTTTGCAGCGCCGTGGCGATTTGTCCGGCCAGCGTTGTGAATACATCCAGGTACGATTCGGTGAAATAGTCGGGAAGGTCGTGCTGGATATCGAAGACGCCCAACACTTCTCCGCCAACTATGAGGGGCACGGCTACCTCCGTCTTGGTATCCGGTAGCAGCGGGTTGGGCATAAAGTTGGGATTCACCGTCACGTCTGGCACATGAACCAATTGTTTGGTGCGTGCAGCTGTCGCGACCAACGATGCCTCGCGATCCAGCGGGATGCTGTGCCCGCGTTCCAGCATCACGCGTCCCGGTTCACCATACCCGGCTCGTAATGTCAGATTGGATCCTTCCAATGCGTAGACATGAATGTAATAGAGGTCAAAACGCTCTTTGAGCAGCGGAATGACTGTGTTCAAAAGCTCGCCAGGGTCAAGGATGGCGTTTACTCGTCCGGCAATATCCGAGGCTGTGCGCAGTTGGGTGGCGAATTTCTCCAGTTCGATGCGCGAACGGGCGCGTTCCGTTGCGTCCAGCAGCGCCGCGCCCAATTCGTTGGGGCCAATTTGGAAGGCGTAGACTTCAAAGGCTCCCTGAACTTGCCCTTCATAGTAGGCGATTTGTTCAGTTTGCCAGGGGATGCCGGTGCTGGCCGTTTTGCGATAATTTTCTGGAATATCGGTTCCGAGTGTCATCGGGAACGCTTCTTCGACAGTTTTGCCGATGAGGTCGCTGTGTTTCATTCCCAACAATGTGTCTGCTGTTGGATTGGCCCCGGTGAGGATCAACTGCCCATCGGGTTCCAGCCGGTACAGGTGCATACCCAGTGGGAGTGTATCGAGCAATCTCTGGATGCGGGCCGCGCTGGCCTCCAATGACGCCCGCGCCTGTTTGGTTTCGGTGAGGTCGCGGATGATGGTGGACATGTATTGCACTTTGCCAGTATCCGCACGGTGTGTCATGATGATTTGTTCTACCGGCACTTCGACGCCATCGCTGCGGAGAACGGCGGTTTCACCTTTCCAGTACCCTGTTTCCATTGCTGTGGGGATTCCCACTTTCTCGATGATTTTCAATGTGGCGTCTGGATGCAAATCGGAAATCTTGCGACCTTCCAGCTTTGCTCCTTCCGGCCATCCAATCAGGCGGTATCCGGCGGGATTGAGGTAGGTTAATTGTCCATCTGGCGTCGAGGTCGAAACCAAGTCAACCGTGTTTTCCAGAATGGATGCCAACCTGGTTCGTTCGACCTCGGCCAGGGTGCGTTCGGTGATGTCCGTGTCCACGCCGCGATAGCCAAGCAAGTTGCTGTTTTCGTCTACTATGGCTACACCGTTAGTTAGCAGACAGATTCGCGTCCCATCCTTGCGCAGGTTCCAGTTCTGCAAATCTACAATATTCCCTTTGCGCGCTACGATCCCGCTAAACAAGGGGGCGATACGCTCAACTTCTTCTGGTAGCATAAAGTCAAAGGGTGTCTTGCCGAGCACTTCTTCAAGGCTGTATCCCAGGATTTCGGTGACTTTTTCGGAGCAGTAGGTGTATTGACCCTGACTATTGACTTCCCAAACCCATCCGGCGATGTTGGTGGCAACGTCGCGGAAACGTTGCTCTGAGATGCGCACTTCGGCCTCGGAGCGCATGCGTTCGGTCACATCCAGGAATCCGGCGGCCATTGTGTTGGGGCCGGTCTGGAAGGCGTAGACTTCAAAAGCGCCCTGAATTTTTCCTTCGTCATAGGTAATTTGCTCGGTCTGCCACGGGACGCCGTCTGCGGCCGCCGCGCGGTAGCGTTTGGGCACTTCGGTCTCCACTAATGGCGGGAATGCCTCTTCAATAGTCTTGCCGATGAAGAGGCTGTTGTCTACTCCTAGCAACTTGTCTGCGGTGGGGTTTGCGCCGGTAAACACCAGGTGACCGTCATTTTCCAGCCGGTACATATGCATCCCCAACGGTAAAGCATTGACCACGTTTTGGAAGCGGATTGCGCTTTCATGGGCCGCCATTTCGGATTTTTTGCGATCAATGCCCAGGGCGATGCTGCTTGCAACAAGGGACAACGCTTGTTGAGCCTCTGCTTTCAGAGGGTGTTGTGTAGACACTTCGGCGACGCCCACAACTCGTTCGCCAACCAGCAACGGGTGCCGGGCGAATGAAGCCGGTTTCTTTTCGGTTTTTTGTTGTTTTCTCCCACGAGGAGAATCGGCCACTTCGTCAGTCAGTTGTGACTGGCGTTGCAGCGCGACATTCCCGATTGGAGTTTCAGAGCTCAAGGGCAGGCGGCGCAGAGCGTTATCGGAGCGGGCATCGGTTCCGGCGCTTGCCTGGAGTTCCAGGATGTTTTCTGCATCTTCCAGCGTCCAAATGCGAGCAGAAGCTGCATCCAGGGATTTTGTCATAATGTCGGCGCAGCTTTTCAGCATTTCGGACAGGGCTTGAGGTCGCGCCAGCGCCGCGCCGATTTCTGCATTGAATTGGGTCAGCCGCACCCGCTCGGCCAGCGCGTTTTCGGCGGCGCGTTGTTCGGTTGCGTTCACAAAAATCACAACGGCGCCGGTTTGGACGCCGTCGGCGTCGTTCAACGGCGCGGCATTGATGAGCATTGGAACGATGGTGCCATCCGGGTGGCGCACTCCCGCATCGCGTGTGGAATGGATACCGCCCTGTGTCATGGCTTTGACGAGGGGTAGCTGTGTGTTGTCGAAAAGTTCCCCTGTTTCTACGTTGATCACGTCGTAGGATTCAACGTAAGCGCCACCGTCTCTGTCCTGAATTTCCCGCCCCATCATAGTTCTTCCTGCGGGGTTCACCAGCAACGGCGTGAACTGTTTATCCACGGCCCAGACACCGACCGGCAGATTGGTAATGATACCATCGTAGAACGCACGCTGACGATTCACTTCCGTCAAAGCGTGAGCGTTTTGCAGGGCGACTGCGATCTGTCCTGCCAGCGTGGTAAATACATCCAGGTAGGACTGCGCAAAGTAATGAGGGACATCGTGCTGGATATCAAAGACTCCCAAGACCTGGTCACCAACGACCAGCGGCACCGCGACTTCGGTGCGCGTGTCGGAAAGAAGCGGGTTGGGAAGGAAGTTGGGTGTTTTGGTCACATCCGGCACGTGAACCAGTTCCTTGGTGCGCGCTGCCGTCGCGACCAGACTCTGTTCTCGAGATAGCGGAATGCTGTGTCCGCGTTCTAGCATGATGCGCCCCGGTTCGCCGTAACCTGCGCGCAGGTTGAGTGTGTCGGTTTTCTCGTCCAGGGTGTAAACGTGGACGTAGTATAATCCGAAGTTTTCCTTGATCAGCGGGATCACTGTTTTTAGAAGTTTGTCCGGATCGAGAATGGAGCTGACCTGAGTGGCAATGGCGGCGGCGGTGTTTAACTGGAGGGTGAATTGTTCGCGTTCGGACTCGACGGCTTTTCGTTGTGTGATGTCAACCAGGGATGTCAGCAGTACTCTGGCGCCGCCGTACTCGATGGGTTGGATGGAAAGTTCTGCCCAGAATGCTTCGCCGTTTGTTTGTTTGCCCTGCACCGGATAATTGTGCAGGAAACCCTGTTCGCGGACTTTTTTCAAGACTATGACGCGGTCTTCGGGGTTGTAATACAGATCGGGAACCGGTTTGCCGATGATTTCATCTGTCGTTGTCCCCCTCATTCTGGCAAATTCCGGGTTGGCGTAGATAACTTTTCCTTCCGCTGTTGGCTCGGTGATGAGGATGCCGACGGGCATGGTTTCCATGATCAGACGCTGGCGCATTTCGCTTTGTTTGCGCTCGGTGACATCAAAAATGATGCCGTTGAAGATGGTGCGGTCTTCTTGGCGGCTCGGCGAGGAGCGTCCGTGGAACCAGAGCATTTCGCCGGTGGGCTTGGTGTATCTTCCTTCAAAGTCCCAGGGCGCGCATTCCACGATGGATTTTTGAATGGATGCTTGATACGCGGCGCGGTCCTCCTCGTGGATGTTGGCGGTAAATTCCTGGAAGAAGGTGTTCAGGTCGCCTGTGAGGCCAAAGATTTCGATGGCTTTGTTACTGGCATAGTTCATGCCAACTTCGCCCTTGTCTGTGGCGTAGAACTGGAAGACGGCGCCCGGCACGTTGGTCGCGATGCCTTGAAGCCGCACTTCCCTTTCGCGCAAATCGGCCTCATCTCTCTGGCGTTGAGCCAGTTGCCATACTCCCTGCATCAGCAACGTCAGCTGGCGAACATCGGCCTCTGTGTAGTCCTGGCTCTTGTTTCCGACGCCGATGACGGCAATGATGTGGTTTCCATCGAAGACGGGGGTATTGAGGTGACGTTCTAACTTTATGTGGCCTTCCGGATACCCACGCTTGAGGGGACTGGGTGCGGCGTAGTCATTGGTAATGATCGGACGGCGCTGGCGCACGGCCTCGCCCCATAGCCCGGTGGTTTCTATCGGATAATCCACCGGCTTGTCGGCAATGGCGCACTCGGCCATTGCGTTTTTTGACCAGGCGTACATCGTTAAGACCGACTCGTCCTCGTTGGTGAAGGCCAGGTAGCCCAGGGCGCTGTCGGTGAGTTTCAGGGCTGCCTCAAGCGCAAAGTCGGCGATTTCCCTTAACGATGCGCCGGCCATCTGGTTGAGTTCTAGCAAGGTTTGTGTGCGTATTTCATCCAGACGTGCCGCATCTTCAGCGCGTTTGCGCTCAGTGATGTCAATCATTGTCGTGAGCAGCGCTGCGCTTTCCGCCTCGAATGGCACCGGGTGCACCGACAATAATGCCCAGAACGTTTCACCGTCTGTGCGTTTGAGGCGGATTTCATGGTTGCGGACGTAACCCGATTGACGCAATTCGGCCATAATGGGTATACGGTCGTCCGGGTTCATGTAGAATAAGGCAGAGGGCCGTCCCATCCAGTCGTTCCGATTCCCTCGGAACATGCGCTCGGCTTCCGCATTGACATAGAGAACCACACCATCGTTCATTCGTGTGACGATGATCCCGGTAACGGCGAGTTCTAGCAATTGTTTCTGGGAAATTTCGTTTTGGTTTTGTTCTACTTTGGTTTGCTCGACCTGAATAGGGTCTGCTTCTTCTTGCGGATCGTTGGCTACCTGGGAGATTTTACGTTTTGCCATACATTCCTCCTTAAGATTCCCACTGGGGTTATGGGGAATCGTGTGTGACCGCACTGGTTGACATTACTATTATAGTCAGGAGAGGATTGCGGGAATGTAGCAGTTTTATGACATGTGTATGATGAGGAAATGGTTTGCCTGGATTGGACTCAACTAGTGTTAGTATAGTCCGAATCGCTAACGTATGCAAATTTAGTTTGCAAAACGGGAACGGTTCAACTTCTGGGTGAAATGATAGAGGGGTAGAGACGCAATGGTTGGGGGGTAGAGACGCAAAATTTTGCGTCTCTACCTAGCGCGTTTTTTGGAGTAACAGAATATATTCGTGTTTGAAGACGTAGAACCCGCCCACCAGGGCCCGGTAGCGCCACAGCGCCTTCTGTTCCCGTTTGGCGCGGGTTTCGTCGAAGTTTTTTACAATGATGCTCTTGAGAAGATACCCCTGTTCGATGGCGGCCTGCATCAAATGGAAGCCCAACGGAATCCACTCTCCTTTGACGTACTTATCGCCGATGACCACCACCAGGTACCGCCCTTTTTCCAAAATCGGATAAGTGTGAGCGACGATTTGGGCGAACCCGGAGACGAAAGTTTCCAGAGATGTGGCGTTGGAAAGATCGTGTTCGTTGTCGCTGAAGCGGATGATGTCGTGGTAGGGTGGGTGCATGATGAGAAGTTGCACCTGCTTTAGCCCATGAGTTTCCAGCAATTGCTCATAATTCACAGCCGTGCTGTCGCCCTGGACGATTGCGGTGCGCACTGCGTAGGGGTTGGGTTCGCGCTCCACGATTTCACGGGATTGCGCAACGACTTGGGGATTCAGTTCCACGCCTAATCCGTTACGGCCAAGCCGCCGGCATTCGATCATCGTGGTGCCGCTGCCGGAGAATGTATCCAATACCCAGTCGCCCTTGCGCGTGTAACGTAGCAACATCTGGTGGGGAATCTGCGGGATGAAGTTGCCCCAATACCAGGCTTTGTGCGAACCGGTGCTGTCGCGCCGTTCCATCATCCACAGGCTGTCGGTGATGATGTCGTCGTATTCTTTCCAGCGGTTGAGATTGATGTCGTTAATCTTGCCGGTGTGGATTTCGCTGATTCCCTTGCGCAGCCGTGTCAGGTAATAGTGCGTGCGTTGCAAGGTGTGTGTTTCGAGGATTTGCGTGAGGTCATCCAGCAATACGTCGCGGCGGAAAGTCACCGTTTCATGGCCATCCTCTGGCTGTGAAAGGGTTGACTCTGGCCCGGTCAACGCGCTCAGCAGCGCGCGGATGTTTGTCCGGATGGCGTCTACGTGCTCTAACGCCAGGCAGTCATCCAGAATTCGGGTGAATTCTTCCCGATCCAGGGCGATTTCCTCGGTCATTTCCCGGTCTTCCAGAACCGGTTCGTCTTGCAGGATTTTTCCCTGGATGTAGGACTGCTCCTCCAGGTCAGGGGGCGATGGTTGCCCGGATTGGTCCGGTTCGCGTGATGGTGATGGTTTCATTGACATTGAATGGCCCAGATAATGTCCGACAGAGTTTCCGTGTCGGGGGAAAAGGTGAATCGTCGCAGCCGTTGCGCGTCGAAATCGGCCACATACGCCTGGATGATGGTTTGTAGCCACGTCAGCTCGGCTTTGAGTTTCCAGTGTTGTTTGTCGGCGGCGTAGAGAATGATGAACAGGCGGTTGGCGTAATGGCGGCGCTGTTGTTGGCTTTGGTGGGTGTATAACCAGGTTATTAACTGATCGGGGTGATTGACGGCATGGCACAAATTGTGTCCGAAATTCTGTGGGAAAACCGAGGTTTTGTGATCGAAGTGAATGTTCTGGATAGAGAAGTCCACCAGGCGGTCGCGGGGATTGTCTGCCGGACGCACGCCGTTCAGCGAACAGAAGACTTGCTCGATGGCGCGGGCCGACCAGAAATTGTACCAGCGATTGAAGGCGTAATCGCGCAGGGCGGCAGCGTTGGGAGCGTGCCCATAGCGTTTTTCGACCTCCTTGACAACATCCTCGAAGCCCTCAATGCTATAGACAAATTGCGTGAGTGCATCGTGTTGATTGTTCTGAACCTGTCCCCAGCGGTAAGGATAGGCCCAGCGCTTTTTTAGTTCGTGTTCGTAGTGTGATAGTTTTTCCATGCTGGTGATTTGTTGTATCCGGTTTTGTGTCCACAATGGTATAACGATGTGCGGTGAAGTCAACTCCCTCGGAAACTGTCGAAAGTCAAAAAGTCGAAAGTCCGTAGCCGTTGACTGAGTTGGCGAATGGTAAAAATGCGGTATACTTACGGCGTTGCTCAGGCCAGGTAAAGGATAGTGCTTGCATACCATGGAAAATCGTTCTCCGCAAAACAAAACGATAATGCTTACGGATGCGGAATGCGCCATGTATGCAACCCGCTTTGTGAGCCTTGATCGCCCCGCCGTTACCGCTGAAATTTTAGATCGCACACTTCACCAGGATGCTTTCGAGGCGCTCGCGTATTTACCTTCCGGTTGGGTTGACCTGCTGTTTGCCGATCCCCCTTACAATCTCACCAAGATGTTTGACCAGCGCCGGTTTGCGCGACGATCTCAGGATGAGTATGCCGCGTGGCTGGATTCCTGGATTTCAATGTTGCCACGTTTGCTCAAGCCGACCGCTTCCATTTACGTCTGCGGTGATTGGCATTCCGCCGCGGCGTTGCAGAGTGTCCTTGAGAAATATTTCATTGTGCGCAATCGGATTACCTGGGAGCGTGAAAAGGGACGCGGGGCGTTGCATAACTGGAAGAACTGCGCCGAGGATATCTGGTTCTGCACGCTGTCGGACGATTATGTCTTTCACGCCGATGCCGTAAAGCTCAAGCGTCGTGTGCGTGCGCCCTACACCGATGCGGCAGGCGCGCCGCGCGATTGGAAGGAGACTGCCGCCGGGCGGTTTCGCTTGACCTACCCCTCGAATTTGTGGACGGATATCACCGTGCCCTTCTGGTCCATGCCTGAGAATACGTCTCACCCTACCCAAAAGCCGGAAAAGTTGTTGGCAAAGATTGTGCTTGCCAGTTCCAATGAGGGTGACGTTGTCTTCGATCCTTTTCTGGGCTCTGGCACCACATCCGTGGTTGCCAAGAAGTTGCGGCGACACTACGTGGGCGTCGAAGTCAATGCGACGTACTGTGGTTTTGCCGAGAAGCGTCTGGCCCTGGCGGATATTGATTCTCGGATTCAAGGTTATAGCGCTGGCTGTTTTTGGGAGCGCAATTCGTTGTCTGCGCAGCAGAGCGTCCGCGATGGCGACGCCGGTGAGTTTGCGCAAATCTCAGAATAGATGTTTGAAAAGGAAGCATAGGTATGCCGAATCCTCAAAAAGCTCCTTATGGCTCGTGGGCGTCGCCCATCACTTCGGCCTCCATTGTCGCCGACTCCCTTTGGTTCGGGAACAATCTTTTGATCGGTCAGGATGTTTACTGGAAGGAGATGCGCCCAGCTGAGGGCGGGCGCGGTGTTATTGTTCGCCGCACCGCCGATGGTCGTCTTCAAGATATCAATCCACCGCCGTTCGACGTGCGCACACGTGTGCACGAGTACGGCGGTGTGTCATTTCTGGTAGATGGGCAGACCGTTTATTTCTCCAATTTTTCGGACCAGCGCCTTTACCGCGTCGAACCGGGCGCAGCGCCGTTCCCGGTGACGCCGGAGTCATCGTGGCGTTATGCGGATGGCGTGATGGATTCCCGGCGACGGCGCATCCTTTGTGTGCGCGAGGAACACGCAGAGGGGCAGGAGGCCGTCAATGCCATTGTTGCATTGGCGTTGGACGGCAGCGCTGCTCAAACGGTGTTGGTCGCGGGCAACGATTTCTACGCCTCACCTCGCCTCAGCCCTTGTGGAAACTATCTGTTGTGGCTTACGTGGAATCACCCGAATATGCCGTGGGACGGCACGGAGCTGTGGCTTGCCGATGTGCAGTCCGACGGCTCGTTGGCCCATGCGCGTTGCATCGCTGGCGGCGAAAACGAGTCCATCTTTCAGCCGGAATGGTCTCCTGATGGTGTGATTTATTTCGCCTCGGATCGTAACGGTTGGTGGAATCTTTACCGTTGGCGTGGGGAGCACGCTGAGCCGCTTGTCGAAATGGCGGCTGAATTCGGTTTGCCACAGTGGGTTTTTGGACTGCGCACCTATGCTTTTGAGTCGGCAGAGCGGATCATTTGCACGTATATTCAGGATGGGCAAAACTATCTTGCGAGCCTCGATGTGCGCACCGGCGCGCTTGAGCGGATCGCGACGCCTTACACGGTTATTTCGCAGCTGACGGTGACGCCGGGGAAGGTGCTGTTTCTGGGGGGCGCGCCGACTTTGCCGGGAGCTTTGGTGCTGCTCGATCTTGCGACAGGTCAGCAGCAGGTGTTGCGCTGTGAGTCGCAGCGGAGCATCGCCGAGGGGTACTTATCGGTGGCGCGCACCATCGAATTCCCGACCGGGCATGATTCCAAGGCCTATGCGCTCTTCTATCCTCCGCAGAATCAAGATTACGTTGCTCCCGGCGGCGAGAAGCCCCCGTTGCTGGTCATGAGCCACGGCGGCCCTACCGGTATGGCGCGGAGTGCGCTCGATTTGTCGGTGCAATATTGGACGAGTCGCGGCTTTGCGGTGCTGGATGTCAACTATGGCGGCAGCTCCGGTTTTGGGCGGGCGTATCGGGAACGGCTCAACGGGCAATGGGGCATCGTGGACGTCGAGGACTGCGTCAATGGAGCGCTGGCGCTGGTCAATCAGGGACTGGTGGACGGCGATCGCTTGATCATTCGGGGGGGGAGCGCCGGGGGCTATACTACGTTGTGCGCTTTGACGTTTTACAATGTTTTCAAAGCCGGCGCCAGTCATTTTGGCATTGGCGATTTGGAAGCTTTAGCGCGGGAGACGCACAAGTTTGAATCCCGTTATCTGGATCGGATGGTTGGGCCGTATCCGGCATTTCGCGATGTCTATCGCGCGCGTTCGCCTATTCATCATGTGGACCGTCTGAATTGCCCGGTGATTTTCTTCCAGGGGCTTGACGATCACGTGGTCACGCCGATCCAGTCTGAAACAATGGCCGCTGCGCTGCGTCAGAAGGGCATTCCGGTGGCTTATTTGACGTTTGAAGGGGAGCAGCACGGCTTTCGGCAGGCTGCGAATATCCGGCGCGCGCTTGACGCCGAGCTCTACTTCTATTCGCAGATTTTTGGTTTTGTTCTGGCCGATGAGATTGAAGCCGTTCAGATTGCAAACCTGAAGTCTTGACCTCTTCTGAAGACGGCTTACAATACAGGCTGTGACGCAACTATACTCTCAATTATTTTAGGCTTTATAGCAGGGGGGAAAGGTGTCTGAGTCCAATATTGATTCTACTGTGCCGAAGAAAATTACCTCCAGTGAGATTCTTGAAAAGACCTTGATTTTTAGCGGTACCGCACATCGCGCTCTGGCGGAGCAAATTGCCGAAGAGTTGGGGCTGGAGCTTAGTCCTTCGGTTACACGTAAGTTCTCTAATGACAATTTCTATGTGCACCTGGGGACGACGGTGCGCACCAAAGAAGTGTTCATCATCCAGCCGCTATCGCCGCCGTGCAGCGACAATTTATTGGAATTGTTGTTGATGTTGGACGTGGCGCGGACGGCCGGGGCCAACAGCGTCCACGCCGTGATTCCGTACTATTCTTATGCGCGTTCTGACAAGAAAGACGCCCCACGCATTTCCATTGCCGGCAGACTGGTCGCCGATTTGATCATCTCCGCAGGCGCCACCCACGTGATTACCATGACGTTGCACTCTCCACAGGTACACGGCTTCTTCAGGGTGCACACCGACCATTTGACGGCGCATTCGGTTTTCATTGACCATTTGCGCACCAAGGATTTGCGCAACAGTGTGGTGGTGGCGCCCGACATCGGCCATGCCAAGCGCGCGGCGAAGCTGGCTCGTTCGTTGGGGCTGCCGATTGCCGCCGGCGAGAAACTGCGCCAGACCGACGACTCGGTGGTCATCGCCGGCATTATGGGCGATGTGGATCACAAGGATGTGATTCTGGTAGACGACGAGATTGCTACCGCCGGCACGATCGTTGAAACGATCAAGCATTTACAGCAACATCACAACGTCCAGAAGATCACCGTGACCGGGACGCACGGCCTGTTTACCGGCCCGGCGGTTGAGCGACTCAACGCCATTGACGCGATTGACGAGATTTTGGCGACAGACACGGTTCCGCTGCCGGAGAACCGTCGCCCCCAGCGTTTGAAGATCCTTTCGGTGGCGAGTATTTTCGCCGAAGTGATTCGGTGCAATGTTTCGGGAAAGTCGGTTGGAGAGCTTTTTGCATTCTGGCCAAGCCAGTAATTCCGACCCCCTATTCACATTTTTGGAGGAGACCATGAGTGACGCACTGACGCCTGATGAGCAGGCAGAAGGGACTTTTTCGGAAGGCGAAGAACTGGAAAATGTGAACGGCTGGCGGGCTTTTGCGACGCTAGGACAGTTCCTCAAGGATGACGGGTGGTATCCGCAGCAGTTGGAGGACAAGACCATTTACCGGGTTTACTTCGCCGGGGATAACGGCGAACTGCGTTGCTATGCGCATCTCCGAGTGGATTTGGAGCAGTTTGTCTTTTATGTGATTGCGCCGGTCAAAGCGCCAGAGGAAGTGCGGGATCTGGTGGGCGAGTACATCAATCGCGCTAATTATGGGCTACGCATCGGCAATTTTGAGATTGATTACGGCGACGGCGAAGTTCGCTACAAGAGTAGTCTCGATTTCGAAAACGCTACACTGACCCCCGATTTGATCAAGAATGCCATCTATCCTGCGGTGCATACGATGGATCGTTATTTGCCGGGAATGCTGGGCGTGATGTACGGCAATAAAACTCCTGGCGAGGCTATCGAGGATATCGAAGGCCCAAAGTCTCACTAAAAGAACAGCCCCACCGTAACCGGTGGGGCTGTTTCTTTGATGGTCTTAGTACGAATCCGCAACGCTGCGCACACGCAGGGCAGCGCTTATCCTCTCCAAAGTCCACCCTCCGGTCGCCGGAATGATGACCTTCGCCGTGCGGCCTGCCGGCAAATCGAGGTAGTTGTCGCTGAAAATCATGGTGGGGTCGCTTGCACTCTCGCTTTCCAATTCCAGCCATATGAAGCGCGCCAGGCTTTGCGCGGTGATCTCGACGGCAAATCCGGCGTCGCTTTCCGTCACGGCTACGATCAAGCCCGGATCGCTCAGGTTGAGGTGTTTGGTCTGGACGAAGGTGGCTACGCCGCTGCTCAGACAGGCGCCATCCCGCCACAGTTCATAGACCAGCACGAGGTTACGTTGGGTTTCGGCGGTGACTTCCTGCGAGAAGTCCAGCGCACAGACCCGGACGGCGGTCAATGTCGGGACCGTGAGGGCTTCCTGCCCACTTTTTATGACCTGGCCGGATAGCGTTTCCAGCGACCAATGCACCGTCCCCGCCCAGATGTCCAGCAGGTCGCTGGTGACGTAGAGCATGACTTGCTCCCGGTTGACTTCTGCCGACAACAGCAAGGGGGCGTTAAAACGCCGCGCCGCGTAATGCAGCGCTTTCCAGCGCCCGAAGTAGTCCAGGCTGGCCCACGATGCCACCGGCCAGCAGTCGTTGAGCTGCCAGTAGAGCGTCCCGCCGGTGCAGGCTTTGTTGCGGCGCCAATATTCCACGCCGCTGCGCACACACTCGGCTTGTAGGATTTGGGTCAGGTACACCAATGAGGGGAAGTCGCGGGGCATGCGGAAGTGATCGGTCATGTAGTTGATGATCTTGCCGTTGCCCGAGTCGTTGCGTTGGTGGTGTTCCATAATGTAGGAGGTCATATTCCAGTCCGCCGGATCGGCGTAAGTGCGCACGGTTTCCAGCGCCGGGAGGGATTGGAATCCGAACTCGCTGACGAAGCGCGAGGGGTGGCTGCGATAGTGCGAGAAAGGCCGCCCGCCGTGCCACACTTCCCAGTTGTGGGTATCGCCGGCCCACGTGCTGTTGGGCTCGTCGAAGGGGAGGTCGGAGGAGGGGGAGCTGGGCCAGTAGGCGCGATCGGGATCCTCTGCGGCGCACAGGTCGGGCAGCATGTGATGGTACATCCGGTCGTAAGCGGCTTTGAAGCGCCGGGCCTGCTCCTGGCGGTTCATCCAGCCCCAGTGCACCCAACCCGCTTCCATCTCGTTGTTGCCGCACCAGAGCGCCAGGCTGGCGCGGTGTCGCAGGCGGCGGATGTTCTGGACGGCTTCGATGCGCACGTTCTCGAAGAAGGCCGCGTCGTCGGGGTAGACGCTGCATGCGAAGGTGAAATCCTGCCAGACCAGGATGCCGTACCGGTCGCAGAGGTCGTAGAAGCGTTCTTCCTCGTAGAAGCCGCCGCCCCAGACGCGCAGCATGTTCATGTGCGCTTCCGCCGCGCTGCGGACGAGGTGCTCCATGTGCGCGTCGCTGATGCGGGTGGGGAACGAGTCGGCGGGGATCCAGTTGGCGCCTTTGGCAAAGACCGGGACGCCGTTGACCACAAAGTTGAACGAGACGCCGAAGTCGTCCGGCTCGCGGCGCAACTCGAGGGTGCGCAGGCCGAGTTTGTACTCCCGCCGGTCGCGCAGCGCGTCGGACTCGTACAGCAGCACTTCTGCCGTATACAGCGGCTGTGTCCCACCGGTGCGCGGCGCCGGCGCCGGATAGCCGTTAGGCCACCAGAGCTGCGGATTGCCTACGATGAGCTCCATGCTGCCGTTGTTCGTCCCGGCTTTGAAAACCTGGACGGCCTCCTGAATGCGACCGTCCGGCGACGTCAGTTTGAGAACTGCCATGAAATCCACGGTCTGCCAGCGTTCGATGCTCACAGCGGCGCTGACCGTGACTTCGCCGTCTTCGTGCTTCTGGCGCAGGTGAACGTCATCCAGCTTTGCGCCGGTGTAGCCTTCCAGCCGCACTTCTTTCCAGAATCCGGTGGGCGGCAGTTGCGGGCCCCAATCCCATCCGAACTGACAAGGCGCTTTGCGGACGTGCGCCCCGCCGGGCAGCGCTTGCCCGACTTCCATCAGCGGCAATGCGCCCTGTCTCTCGCGGGCGAAAACCACCGTCGAGCGGAAGAGCACGCGCAGGGTGTTTTCGCCCTCTACCAACAGCGAGGCCACGTCCCAACGATACTGCCGGAACATGTTGTCGGTCTGCCCCAGTAGCGTTCCGTTGAAGGTGACGTCGCTCAGCGTGTCCAGCCCGTCACAAACCAGGAAGACGTGCTCGTGGGCCTGCATTTCGGGTGTGACCTGGAAGAGCACTTCGTATTCCCAGTCGCGTTCGGCCACCCACCGGACGCGCAGCTCGTTGTCGGCCACGAAGGGATCGGGGATGCGTCCGAGCGCCAACAGGTCGGTATGGACGCCGCCGGGGATTTGCGCCGGCAGCCATTCACCGGCGCCGGCCTCGCGAAATCTTGCCGTGATCGGTCGGATGTTATGGGTCATTGTGCACCTCCGTTAAGAGTCAGAGAGTCGCGTAAGGCATAAAAGGGGTGAAGTAGGGGGTGGG
>DAOUFX010000079.1:0-35284 GCA_034429675.1 Anaerolineae bacterium
CACGGCGACCACCTCGGCTCTGCTTCCCTGGCGACGGACGCGAGCGGCGCGAGGGTCAGCGAGATGCGGTATATGCCGTTTGGCGAGACAAGGGTTGGCGATGCGCCTACGGATCGAAGGTTTACCGGGCAAAGAGAGGAGGCGGGGATTGGGTTGTATGATTATGGGGCGCGGTTCTATTCGAGCGGACTGGGGCGGTTTGTCAGCGCGGATTCGATGGTGCCCCAAGCAAACAACCCTCAGGATTTCAATCGTTACAGCTACGTTAGCAACAATCCTCTCAACCGGATTGATCCCACCGGAAATGTTTCACGCGTGCCCCCGTGGATGCTATATGGACAAGAGTATGTGCTAGATCAATTCCTTTTTGGCTGGTTCAGTCTGAGGGGAGCTACTCCCTTTGGTATGACGCCGTTATTGAGCGGAAGGGCTGAAGCACAGCGAAACACAAAGATAATTGACCTTGTAGGCATTGATTATTACCAGTTTGAAATCCCGCATTTGCGCACGTTAGTCGCAGTGTCTATAGCCGAACAATCCAGTGATTGGGAGCGAATATATGGTCAGGATTATCTTGACAAACTTAGTCAAAGCTTTAACCCTGATTCTTCTGTGGGGATTGCGCAACTAAAGCCTAGCGAACTTGAGGCATTTGGTCTAGCAGGACAAGATCCATATGATCCACAAGTGGCGGTTCGCGGTATGTACGAGAAAATTACGCGGGCAAACGTTTATCTTGAGAGCAAACTGGGAGAGTCAGGCATGTCAATTTCTACTACTGACCGTTGGATGCTGTTGGCGTTGGCGCAGAATAGTGGGAATATGCCAATAGACGACTTTTTTGGCGGAGCGGAAATGAAGTGGGGGCAAATGTTGGAAATGCACAACTACGCACGGATTCTCCGCTATTTCGTTCTACATCTGGACTGGGCCATTAGTACAGGCGATTGGCAAATCCCCGCTGACTTGGATTGGGGGTGTTTGCATGATTGGGCATACTTACATGGAGATGTCCAGTGAAAAATAGACAACAATTATCCAACATCCTTGTCATCTCGTTTATAATGTTGACATTATGTTCCTGTGCATTTCTCTGTTACTATGTGGGTGGGTTATTGTATGCTAGTGGCACAGACCAAAGAGATGCAATCCTTGTCCACAAAACTATTGAAATTAACACCAGTACCTTGCCGGAAACCCCAAGTATAGAGGATTGGTATCCGTTAGCAGTCGAAATTCTTGAGGCGCACAATTGGCAATTGGCTCCTAACTTAATTGGCATAGGAGCTTCGGATATTCCCTGTGGTCCTGAGCCTAGGTTGGACAAAGTGTCATTCGAGTTTGCTGATATATATTTCAAAGGGATATTCCCATGTCGTAAACGGGCTCACATATGGCTTGATCGTACTAACAATACAGCCTCAGTAGACATTTATTATCAAATGATGGAATGGCAATACGCCCGACTTGATCTTACTCAACTGAAAATTGGTTTGGATGATGCCTTCAAGATTGCCGACGACTATCAAGGAAAAATGTTTCGAGACAGCGTCAACAATAAATGCCGGATGGGATTTTGGATCAGGGCCAATGCTATATGGGAGATCAGCTATAGAACGGAAGGCCAGCTTTGGGAAGACTGGGAAATCTGGGTGGATGCCATCAACGGTGAAACGAAACACCACCAACTTCCGACGCCCAGCAAATGAGAACTATGACAATCGAGGTGAACAATAGTAATGGTTGACCTCGGTTGTCTTTTGCTCGAAACGAAGCCTGCCAACAGCCCTTCGCCGTCGTCGCCGGCTACGACCGCGCCTGTTCAGAAACAGGGATGCAACCGCATCGCGCGCCAAGACCCGACCGGGCTGACCGTCAACGTGGGCGCGGTCGAGGTGGCGATCAGCGGGACGCAACGGCTCACCACCACCACCTACTTCGCGGGCGGGCAGCGCATCGCTGTCAATTTACGTCCGAGAAGGGGCCAGTGATTTACGGCCAAAGGGGGCCAAAAAAGGCGGAGAGGAAGGCGTAAACTCAGTGGCCTGAAGCCAGACACCGGCGACGCGACGCGCTTCATCTATGACGGCAGCCTGTCCTGAGCGCAGCGAAAGAACCGCGAAGACCCGACCGGGCTGACCGTCAACGCGGGCGCGGTCGAGGTGGAGATCAGCGGGACGCAACGGCTCACCACCACCACCTACTTCGCGGGTGGGCAGCGCATCGCCATGCGGAAAGACGGCAAGGTCACGTACCTGCACGGCGACCACCTCGGCTCCGCCTTCCTGAGCAGTGAGCTATTCGCGCAGTCGCGATATGGAGGAACCTTTGAAATACAAAAACTTAGCAAGAGATATATGCGCATTGGCGTTTTTAATCTGCTTGAGTAATTGCAACAGCCAGTCGAAACTTTAAGCCGGACGCCCGCTGCAACCGTAAAAACTGTAGAATTGCCCAGTCCAGAGCTCTCTGTCACGATGCAAAGGGGCACGACGGTTGTACAAACGGCAAAATTGACACCTATAGCGAAAAGTGCAGGGCATTCCCAAGATGAAGTATATAGCCGTGTCAAGTCAAAAGATAATCTTACCGAAGGAGCGGACGATTCAATTGTATCCCAGGGAATCCGGTATAATGGAGGCACCTTAACCCAGGAGAGCAATGTGCAACATCTTTTAGCCGGCGTTCAGCAGTTACAGGTCCGGTTGACCCCGGAGCAGATACGCGCGCTGGATTTTTACCGGCAGGAGTTGGTAGCGTGGAACGAGCGCTTCAATCTCACTGCCATCACCGACGAGGAAGGAATCCAGGTGCGCCATTTTCTGGATTCGCTTTCGTGTGTGCGCGCGCTGGACCCCGGCGAGCAATTCAGCGGCAAGTCGGTGATTGATGTGGGTACCGGCGCCGGATTTCCGGGCATCCCGCTGCGGATTCTTTGCCCCGGCCTGCAGTTGACGCTGTTGGAGGCCACGGTCAAGAAAGTGCAATTCCTCCAGCACATCGTGACGCAGTTGGGGCTGGAAGGTGTGACGATCATTCATGGACGGGCTGAGGAGCTGGGGCAGATTCGGGAGCATCGCCAGAGCTACGACTGGGCGCTGGCCCGCGCGGTGGCCGATATGCCCATCCTGGCCGAGTATCTGCTGCCGCTGGTCCGAGTCGGCGGGCGGGTGCTGGCGCAGAAGGGTGAGAGTGCGCCAGCCGAGGTGCAGCGCGGCGAGTGGGCCATCCAACAGTTGGGCGGGCGTTTGCGCCGTCTGATCCCCATCGAGTTGCGCGGGTTGGCCGAGACGCGCTATCTGGTGGTGTTGGACAAAATCGCGGCGACGCCGGACAGGTATCCCCGCCGCTCCGGCATGCCCAACAAGCGCCCGTTATTGCCCGCCGAAGACGAAGATTAAGGCGTAGCCTGCCACACCACAACGGCGTTGTCGGGCAGCGGCGCCCCGGCAGAAGTAGCCGGCAACCGTTCCCCGCTCACCGGATGGTAGAGCCCCACGACGATGCGCGCCGGGACAACGCCGGGCGCGAGTGCGAGCGTGTGGGCGTCGTAGAGACGGTCTCCGGGTTCCCACAAATAGGTCGGAAAATGCCCGCTCTGCGGCGGGCCATCCCCGGTAGTGAGCTGTTCCCCGTCGGCGGCGTAGGCGTGCACAAAGACGGTGTAATCCCCGGTCAACGGCGCGAGGCTTTCCCAGAGCAGCGTCACGCGCCATTCGTTCCCTTCGGAAGTAACCTGCGCATCCTGCAACAGCGCCTTGCCGTCAGTCTGCGGCTGCGCAAACTGCGCCGGCGTGGCCGGGTTGACCGTCGCCGGGAGCTCCACCGCTTGCCCCGGCGCGCGCAGCAGCGTCAGGTCGGCGGCGTCCCCCACGGCGTTGCCGTCGCGCGAAACCGGGAGCCGCGCCCCCGTCTCCTCGTCGAAGAACGCCAGGCTCAGCTTCCAGCCCTGCACCGGCCAATCGCCGTCCGGCAGGGGAATCCGGTAATGATCGCGCAACACCGGCCCGACCGGCCAGGCTGAAGTGGGCAGGTTGCCGCGACCGGGCCAATGGTTGTAGTTCAGGCGCAAGGTGGTGTCGCCGACGACCGGCGAGACGAGTTGGAGCGCCAGGGTGTAGTCGTCCGCGACCGGCTGCGTCGCCGCCCAGTAGAGGGTGACGTCCAGCGAGGGGCGGCAGTAGCTCTCGGCGACCAACAGGCAGGCCAGCGGCGTCTCCGTCACGCGGGCCGCGTAGCCGCGCAATTGCATGGCTTCTCCGAACGCGACGTCCAGCGGATTGGGCGGAGTGACGCCAACGGGATGTTGCGCCGGCAGCGCGAAGATCTGCAGCGGTCCGGCGTACAGCGTCGCCAGCGCCCCGATCGCCAGCAGCGCCGCCGCGCCCTGCACCGCGCGGTCGCGCCAGGGAAACCGGCTCAGAGCTTGCACGGCGCCGCCCGCCAGGAGCAGCGCCAGGGCGGCGATGGCGGGGAAGAGCAGCCGTCCGCCGGTGGCCGGCGTGATACGATTCCAACGCAGCCACGCCGCCAGAATGGCCGTGAACCACACCCCGGCCAGGCTCAGCGCCGCTTTTTGCTCCAGCGTGAACTTGCGCCAGCTCGCGGCAAACGCCAGGACGCCCGCGCCCATCGCCAACAAATACGGCCAGTAGACCGCGCGCGGGTAAAACGAGCAAGGCAATTGGCCCCAGTACGAGAGCAGCGTCAGCCGCATCTCGTTGAAATCCAGCGGATAATCGCGCCGCCCGACGATGTCGAGCATAGGCGCCAGCGCGGTGGGATCGCCGTAGAGGCGCAGATTGCGCGCCATCCACGGCGCGATGAGCGCCGCCGCGACCAGCACGAGCAACGCGCTCCAGGCGGCGAAATCCCGCAGCGACGTCTTACGTTGCGCCAAACGCAACAACAGCGCCCATCCGCCCAGCCCCACCAACGCCAGACCGCTCAATTTGCTCAACGCGGCCAGACCGCTCACAACGCCAAGCAGCAAAATACGTTTGAACGTCGGCCCCTCGCGCCACAGGTCGAGCGCCAACACCAGGCCCCACGTCGCCAGGGGCGTCACGGCATTGTCGTTGTTCACGCCGGCGGCGACGAGCAGGAATTGCGGATTGAAGGCGACCAGCGCGGTCGCCAACAGCGGCGCCGGCCCGGTAGGAAAGACACGCCGCGCCAGAACCCAAACACCGGCGACGGTGAGCGTTTGCAGCAGGGTGGAAAGGATGCGCAGTGCGCGCACGGCGCGCACCGGGTCGCTGCGCAGCAAGCCATCAGTGTAAGGCGCGTGGACGTGAGCGGCTTTGTTGTAGAAGGTATCTGTCAGGCCGCAGTCAACCACCGCATCGGAGGTGTAGCGATGCCCGGATGGCGTGAGCGGCAATCCCCACACCCGCAGCCAACCGGCGGCCAGAAAATGGTAGAGCGGCGGCTGGGAGGCCTCCTGCCGGACGTGGAACCCGGCGGCTTCGGCCGCGCCGTGGACGGGCAGGCGCCCGGTCACGGCGATGTGGCGCGCGACCTCGAAATGTTCAAGTTCATCGAGGTTTTCGTAGGGGGGGATCAGCGCATTCCAGGCCAACGCCAGCGTCACGAAGGCCAGCAAAATCACGGGCAGGGTATACTTACCGGCAGATTTCATGCTGGCGGCGCCGTCAACGTCATAATCACATCGAACCGGAAATTGGAGACAAGCTTAGCCAGCGCCGCGACCAGGGCCGGGTGACCGGCGTCGGCCTCGTCGAGGAGCGCCTGCGTGGCATCTATGTCAGCGGAGAGCGCTGCTGCGTGCAGCGCGGCCAGCCAGGCGGGGGGCATGACGGCTAACGTCTGCGGTGTGAGCTCGATGGGCGGTTGCGCGGGGTGGCTTTCGACTTCCTCGTCCGCGTAGATAAAGCGCACACCCAAGTGCTTTTCAAGCATCGCGAAGATCTCGGCCTCGCGGAAGGGCTTGCGCAGGAAGTCGTCGCAGCCGTTGGAGAGAATCATCGCCCGGTCTTCCTCGAAAGCGCTGGCAGTGAGCGCGACAATGACCGTGGCCTGGCCCTTGGTCGTGGATTTGATGCGCTGCGTCGCCTCGTAGCCGTCCATCACCGGCATGCGCATGTCCATCCAGATCAAATGGGGCGACCACTGTTCCCACATCTCGACGGCCTGCTTGCCGTTGGTGACGCCGCGCACGTCGAAGCCGAGCGGCTGGAGGAGCTTGAGGAGCAGAATCCGGCTCGGATCGCGGTCTTCGACGACGAGCAGGCGGAACGGCTTGCCATCGGCGGCGCGCTGATCCGGCGCTACGCTCAAGACGCGGCGCGCAGACTCCTCGCCGGGCACATCGGCGGCGTCGGCGATCGTGACCTGCACGTCGAATTGGAACGTGCTACCGTGTCCGGGTTCGCTCTCCACGGTGATGCTGCCTCCCAGCAATTTGACGAATTCCAGGCTGATAGGCAATCCCAACCCGGTGCCCTCCTGCGACTTCTGGCCACTGGCAGTCTGCACAAACGGATCGAAAAGGCGCGACCGCTCTTCGGGCGAGATGCCGACCCCGGTATCTTCGACATCGAACACCAGACGGCGCCGCTTGTCGTCCGGCGCTTCCTGCACCACCTTGATGCGCAACGTCACACCGCCCTCGTTGGTGAATTTGATGGCGTTGCTCAGGAGGTTGATCAAGACCTGGCGCAATTTGCTCTCATCGCTGCGGACGTACTGAGGAACGTCGGGCATGCAGTCGAAGATGAGCTGCAAGTCCTTGTTGGCCGCGCGCAGGTGGAACATGCTTTCGAGCGCGGCCAGGAGCCGGTAGAGATCGAAACTCTGTTCGTACAGCGTCGTGCGCCCGGCCTCGATCTTGGACATCTCCAACACGTCGTTGATCAGGGTCAGCAAATGTTGCCCGCTGCGATTGATGGTTTCGAGGTTTTCGCGCTGGTCGGCGGTCAACGTGACATCGCGGTACATCAATTCGGAAAAGCCCAGAATGGCATTGAGCGGCGTGCGCAGCTCGTGGCTCATGTTCGCCAGAAAAACGCTCTTGGCCTGATTGGCAGCCTCGGCGGCGCGGGCGGCATCTTCGGCAAGTTCCTTGGCATGAAGCAGCGCAGCCTCGCCCTGTTTGCGCTCGGTGATGTCGTGGATAAGCATCAAGCGCCCGAAAATCACCTTCTGTTGGTCGCGCAGCGGCGAAAGATGCACCTCGCAATCGCGCGCCTGGTCCAGGGCAAACTCCAACGTTTGCGCCGCTTCCTGTTGCAGATAACCCGGCAGTTTGGCCCAATGGGACAAAACCTGCGTGATGGGGCTTCCGGCGACGTTGCACAGAGCCAGATTGAGCATGCGCTGCGCGGCGGGGTTCATATCCACGATGCGGTAGTGTAAATCCAGCACCACTACGCCGTCATTGATGTTGTCAACCACCGTGTCGAGGGCAATGGGCAAGATGTCGAAGACCTGATAACGAAAAATGCCCCAGGCGGCGATCATACCGCCCACAGCAAAAGCAATGGGAATCAGGTTAAGATCGCCCAACGGCAGCAGATTGAAGGTATCAATGAAAGAAATCACCCAGGGCAACAGCGCGCCGATGAGCAAAGAAATGAACTGCGCCTGGTACATGCGCGGCGCGCGGATCAGGTTTTGGATGATCAAGAGCGCGCCGATCAATAACAAGATCATCAAATAGATAAAATGGGCGGTCTGCAAGGTAGTATTGATGCGATTCAAGTACTCGATGATGGGCATGACCGCTTCCAGCTGCAGCATATTGACGACGAACGTATAGAGGTAGACCGTGATTCTCAACAAAATCGCGGACACCGGCTCGGCCGAAACAAGAATCCAGGTCAGCAGCGTCAGCCACTTCTCGCGCCCGGTGTATTTCAGGGTAAAGGCGATCCAGGCGATGGGCATCAAGGCCATGCCGATTGATCCGATGAACTCCCAAGCGTGGTTGAAGAAGGTATTATCGGTGAATAGGCTCAACAGCGCGCAGACGGACCATTCGACGGCGGCCAGCATGTACAATGCAAAATACTCGGCGCCGCGAATACTGCGCCGCCGCCAGGCGTAGCGTGCCAGAATCAGCGAAGCAATGATACCCACGGAATAGGGCACGATGTAATAAAACAGAGCCGACCAGTTCATGCCGTTTCGCTGCCCTCAGACGTAGGTAAACTGAAACTGAAGGTGCTGCCCTGACCGGACGCGCTGCTCACCGAAACGTAGCCCCCCAATTTTTCTACAATACGCTGAACGATCGAAAGGCCCAATCCATGGCCCTCGATTCGCACCTGGCTGAGACGCTCGAAGGGTGTGAAAAGCCGTGACTGATCCTCCTGGCTGATACCGGCGCCGTTGTCGCGCACCCAGAAGCGCACGTAGCCGTCCTCCTGTGGCGTGGCGCCCAGTTCAACGCGCGGAGGCTTGCCGCCGTATTTGATCGCGTTGCTGACGTAGTTCGTCCAGACCTCGGCGATCCACGCATCGTGGCCCAGCACGACCGGCCACGTAGCGGGGGCAACCAGTTCGGCATTGTTGCGCCGCATCATATCGTCCAGCCGGGCGCGCACCTCGGCGACAACCGGCGCCATGTCCACCGGCTCCATCACCACCTGCCCTTGTTGGCGCACACTGGCCAGCAAGAGCAACTCCTCGATGATGTTGGTCATACGGCGCCCGTTCTCGGCGATGATGCGCAAATTCCGCTCGACCTGCTCCGGGGGCATCGTGCTGTGGCGATCCACCAGCAGTTCGCTGAACCCGATCAACGCCGTCAGCGGGTTCTTGAGATCGTGGGCGACGGTATGGGCGTAGGCGTCCAGCTCGGCAATGAGCTTGTCGCGGGCGATGATCTCCTGTCCCAGCTCCTTTTGCAGGCGGCACAGCGACAGATGCGTCTCGACGCGAGCCAACACCTCTTCGAACTGGAACGGTTTGGTGATGTAGTCCACCCCGCCGACGGTGAAGGCTTTTACTTTGTCCTGCACCTCGTCCAACGCGCTGATGAAGATGATAGGGATGGCGCGGGTTGCGTCATCCGCCTTGAGCTGCTGGCAAACCTCGTAGCCGTTCATGCCGGGCATATTGATATCGAGCAGAATCAGATCGGGCGGCACGGCGCGGGTGGTGGTCAGCGCCATCTGTCCGTTGACCACGGCGCGCACCTTGTAACCCTGCTCGGTCAGCATATTGGAAAGTAGACGCAGGTTTGCCGGCGTATCGTCAACGATGAGAATATTCCCTTTTACGGTTAAATCGGTCATAGGTACTCCTCAAAAATAGCTTTTAGCCATTGGCCTTTAGCCTTTAGCCAGGAATCGCCGCTGACGCGGCGAAGGGTCAAAAGGAGGTGTCTTTGCGCGCGGGGTACCGTGCGCAAAAAATACCTTCTTCAGGTTCTGCTTACGTTTGCGTCATCTCCAATAAAATATCAAAGCGGAATTCGTAGACGACGTGGGTGATGGCTTCGGCGAGGGTGGCGTCCCGGTCGTGGATTGCGGCGGCGAGCGTCAAGAGACGGTCGGTGTCGGCTTCCAGCGCGGCCTGCTGTAGAGCCGCAACCCATTCTGCGGGCATGGCGGCGAGCGCCTGGGCCGTCAAAGCATCCTGGGCGGCAGCGCTGATTTGCGCCGCAGACGGCTGCATTTCCTGGTAGATAAAGCGGATGCCCAGGTGCTTCTCCAACATCTCGAAGATTTCCGCCTCGCGGAAAGGCTTGCGCACGAAGTCGTCGCAGCCTTCCGAAAGAATGACACGCCGGTCTTCCTCAAAAGCGCTGGCCGTGAGGGCGATAATGACGGTGGCCTGGCCCCTGGTGGTCGCCTTGATGCGTTGCGTCGCCTCGTGGCCGTCCATCACCGGCATACGCATATCCATCCAGATCAGGTGCGGGGACCATTCCTCCCACACTTCGATGGCCTCTTTCCCATTGACGGCCTCGCGCAATTCAAAGCCCAGCGGGCGCAGCAAGCGCACCAACAACTGGCGATTCGTCCACTTGTCTTCGGCGATGAGCAGCCGGTAGGGCCGCCCGTCGCTGGCGACCTGCCCTGGCTCGACACCGACGACGCGCCGCGGTTCCACCTCGACCTGGACTTTGGCGGCGTCGGTCTGCGTGACCTTAATGTCAAAACAGAAGAGGCTGCCGCGGCCTACTTCACTTTCGACGGCAATTTCGCCGCCCATCAACCGGACGTATTGCCGGCTGATCGGCAACCCCAGGCCGGTGCCTTCCTTCGCTTCCTGCCCGCTGGCGGTCTGCACAAACGGATTGAACAGGATCGTCATATCTTCCGCCGAAATGCCGACGCCGGTATCTTCGACCTCAAAGCGTAGGGTGAGGGGCGTCGCCGTCAGCGGCGCGCCCGGTTCCGGCGGTCTGGGTTTCTCTATCACGCCGATGCGCACCGTCACGCCGCCCTCTTCGGTAAACTTGATGGCGTTGCTCAACAGATTGATGAGCACCTGGCGCAGTTTGCTCTCATCGGTGCGGATGTACTGCGGGACGTCGGCGGTGCGCTCGAAGAGAAGTTGCAGCCCCTTCTGGCTTGCGCGCAGGTGGAACATGTCCTCCAAAGATTCGCACAGCCGGTACACATCGAAATTTTCCTCGTAAAGCGTCGTGCGGCCGGCCTCGATCTTGGACATTTCCAGCACGTCGTTGATCAACGTGAGCAGATGCTGCCCGCTGCGACCGATCGTCTCCAGACTTTCGCGCTGTGTGGGAGTGACGTGCTGGTCGCGCGCCATCAGTTGCGTGAAGCCGAGAATGGCATTGAGCGGCGTGCGCAGCTCGTGGCTCATGTTGGCCAGGAAAACGCTCTTGGCGCGGTTGGCCGCCTCGGCCGCATCCTTGGCCTGGCGCAGGTCTTCTTCGGCCTTTTTGCGGGCCGTGATGTCCTCGAAGATGCCGGTCATTCGCAGCGGAGCGCCACTCTCACCATACTTGACGATCTTGCCGCGCTGAAGCTGCCAATGCCAGTCGCCGTCCTCACCCGGCACCCGAAATTCCACTTCGTAAAGGGGCGCCGCGCCGCTAAGATGTGCATCGAGCGCCTGTTGCAGTTTGCCCTTGTCGTCGGGGTGAACCTGTTGCTCAAGATGCAAGATCGTAGTCAGACCTTCTTCAAGGCAACAATAGTTCGGGTCGTCCAGGCGATAGTTGGCGATGGCCAGCTCGTTGGTGAGCAGGTTCTGATCCCACAGGCCCAGCCCGGCGGCCTCCATAGCCACCTTGAGGCGCTCTTCACTTTCGCGCAAGGCGCTCTCGGCCCGTTTGCGCGCGGTGATATTCTGCGAAATGCCGGCCATACGCAACGGCTTGCCTTCGTCGTCGTAGGCGACCACTTTGCCGCGGAAGAGCACCCAAACCCAGTCGCCGGATTGCGCTTGCAGCCGGAATTCTACCTCGTAGAGCGGTTCCTTGCCGGAAAGGTGATCGTTGAAGGCGTCGGCGATCTTGCCCCGGTCATCGGGATGGGTGAGTTCGGCGAGGTCGTCGAAGGTCGTCGCCTCGTCCGCCGGGGTGTACCCCAATTGGTTCCACCAATCGTAGTTGATGATCTGCTCGCTCGTGAGCAAATTCAAATCCCACATCCCCAGTCCGGCGCCCTCGATGGCCAGTTGCAGGCGTTCGCGGCTTTCACGCAAGGCAATCTCGGCCTGGCGGCGTTCGGTGATATCCATCAGCGTACCCTGGATGAACGCCGCGCCGTCTGTTTCATCCTGAGTGAGGGTGGCGCGAATCGAGACGTAAATGATCTGTCCGTTATGCCGCTGGAAGCGCGTCTCGAAATTGGTCACCGGGCCTTCGCGGATCAACTCCAACAGTTTCTTGCGATCCTCGACGTCCACATAGAGGTTCAATAGCCCCACACTATTTCCCTCTTCAACGGACTCGTAGCCCAACAGATCCAGCAAGGCTTGATTGCCATCAACGATCTCGCCGTTCAACCTGGTGCGGAAGATGCCGACGGGAGAGCGATCGAACAGCTCACGGTAGCGCACCTCGCTTTTGCGCAACTCCTCTTCGGCGCGGGCCTTCTCCAACGCCTGGGCCGTGGCAGTGACGGCGCTGACGGCCAGGTTGGTCTCCTCCTGGGTGAACTCGCGCGTCACCAACGAGTCCAACCCGATGGTTCCGATAGCTTCGCCGCGTACAATGAGCGGCAAGAGCAGCAAAGATTTGACGCCGCGCTGTTGCATCACGGCATGAGCCGAGGTCGTCCGGGGATCGTGCTGCGCGTCCAGAACCATCAAGGGTGTTTTGCTTTTCAAAACTTGTTCCGTAGAAAGATTGCCGGCAATGGGAAAGACCACACCAAGCGCGGAGGCGGCGTCAGTGTTAGCCTGGTACTCGGCGACAACGGTGAGCGTTTCCTGGTTGTCGTCCACCATCGCGACGGCGCTCTGCGACAAGTCAAACGCCTGGGCCAGTTCGCGGCAGACGGCGGTCAACACCGCATTGGGGTCCATTTGCGACGTCGTGGCTGCAATCACCCGGTTGAGCAACAATAATTCGCGGTTACGGCGCGCGCGCTCCTCACTGACCCAACGCAGACGTTCCTGGGCGCGTTTGCGCTCGGCCAACTCTTGTTGCGCCTGGGTGTAAAGCCGCGCGTTTTCAATCCCCACGCCGATCTGTTGCCCGATGGCAAAGAGCAAAGCCTGTTCTTCCGGTGGGAAGGAATACTCCTGTCGCAACGCAATAAAAACGGCGCCCAACACCTGTCCTTTGGACGTAATCGGCGCGGCCGCCACCGTTTGAATCTTACGAACATGAAACAGCGGCGCCAATCTTGCCACGGGATAGTCGGTAATATTGAGCGCTACCGTCTCTTGCGTGGCTACGGCGCGACCGCAAATCCCCTCACCCGGCGCCAGATGCTCGACGAGATTCACCCATTCCTCATCCAACCCCTGATGTGCGCGGATGGTGAGTGAGCCGTCCTCAGGGTTGAGCAAATAAATACAACCGGTGTCGGTGTTTAAACGCAACAACATCTCTTGAAGCGTATCCTGCAACGTTTTGTTTAGCTCCAGGGAACGATTGACCACCGTGGCAATGGCGTTCAGCGTCGCCAACTCCCGTGTGCGCGCATCCACTTTGTGTTCGAGAATCGTATAGGAATTGCGCAACTTTGCGGCCATCATATTGAACTGCCGCGCCAATTCTTCGAGCTCGTCGCCGCTGTGAATCGTCGTGATCTGATCGAAATTGCCGCTGGCTACCCCTTCAACGGCATTCATCAGATTGGTAATCGGTCGGGTCATCTTTTTGGCCCCAACGCTGATCACGACGACGGGCACGAACACCGCGAGAAGCAGTAAAAATCCCAGCACCCACCGATAAGCCCGGCTGCTTTCGTGAACGGCATTCCAGTCCATCTCCGTGATCAATCCCCAGGCCGTGCCGGGAATCGGCGCGTAGCCGGCAACAATGGCGGCCCCCGACACGTCGCGCGCGCGCATCGCGCCCTGCGATGGCTCGCCCTTCTGCAAAACTTGCCGGACCGCACTCAACGTCGAGAAATCTGCGCCGAGGTACTCCGGGGCGGAATGATAGAGGACGCGCCCGCGTCCATCCACGACGACGCCGACACGGCCCTCGAGCTCGTCTTCGTCTATTGCTTCAGATAGGCTGAGAATATCGGCGGGCAACATGAGCGCCAGTACGCCGTGAAACTCGTTGTCCATTCCCACCAGAGCGATGGCAGCGACAATCACATCCTGCCCCGTGGGGCCCACCATAATATCGGAGAAAACGGGCTGCAGCAGCTCGCCGTCATCGGCCATCTCCTCCACCATCTCATAAAAAGGTTGATCGGACCAATCCATGGTTTGATTTGAGGGTATTTCTGGCAACGCGGCGCGCACAACACCTTGAGAATCCAAAAGGATCAGGGAGAATTCATCGTCAAGATTGGGGAAGCGGAACGAGTTTCGGGCCGTGGCAAGCGCGCGGAATTGCGTCTTGGGATCGTCGAAGTTCGCCAGGTTAGGCAGGCGTGAAAGCGCCGACAAAGGACGCAGATAGGCATGCATCCTTATCGAGAGTTGCGCGGCGTTGAACGAAGCAATTTCTGCGTCCTGTTCAAGCGCCGACGTTTCAGTCGTTTTGAGCAAGGCAAAAAAGGCCACTACGGCGACGATGCACAAGAGAATACAAGTCGGAATAAACGACCACGCCACAATCTTTGCTCGTAGACTTGATTTAAAGCGTATTCTTTGTTTCCAGCGTTTCACAAAAACTCCCGGCGACGATATAGCCAATAACCCCGGCATCCATTACGCAACCATCTTTTGCCGGGTTTTGCAGAGACCCATCTTCGCATATCTTGAAACCGGCAGACAGCCCGAAATGCTTAAGGCTGCCTGCAAACACCTACTCGAAGCGCTCGAAGCGGTCTCGATCCGCCTTACAGATCGGACATTTGAGCGGCGGTTTGGCGCGCGCGCAGAGATAGCCGCAGACTTTGCAGCGCCACACAGGGATGCCGCTGTGAGTGAAGCCGATCAATACCTCGGCGTGCTGCTCCGCGACGTCGGCAGTCGGCCCACCGGCCGGGCGCCGGTCGGGAATCGAGCCGATGGCCAGATCGCCGTCGCGCACGGCATCGGAGACATAAAGCGCGCAATAGCAGGCGCCGTACTCCACCAGGTCTTCGTCGCGATAGTCGCACGGGCAGATCAAATCGAGGTCTTTCTCGCGCGCGCCGTCGGCCAACCGGCAAGGGCAGGCCTGGTAGCCATACCGCCGTTCGTTGACCAGCAGCCCCTCGACCAGGCCCAACGTGAATTCCGCGTCGGGGTTGAGGACATAGCCGGCGGATTCGGCGTCGGCATTGAGTTGCCGGTACAGCGCCCGTATCTCTTCCTGGGTTACTTCGGTTTTTTCGCTCATAGTCCCAACACCTCGATGATTTGATCGGTTTTAAATCCGACAATTCCGGTTTCCTCGTCAATGACCAGTGTCGGGAAGGATACTTTGGGGTTCCATTGGCGAACCTCGTCCTTGATCGCGTCGCGTTCGTCGCCTTCCAGCAAATCCACATAGAAAAAGTCGAACGCAACCTGTTTTTCTTCCAGGAATTGCCGTGTCTTGCGACACCAGATACAGGTGGAAATTCCGTAGAACTTTACCTGATGTTCGCTATGTGCACCGGATACGTGGCCTTTTGATTCGGTCATGGTTCCTCCCAATTGGAAATTGGAAACTGGTTACGGATTGTAACTATACAGCCGTCATTCCGAGTGAAACGAGGAATCTCTGCGTTGTAGGCCGGAGACCCTTCACTTCGTTCAGGGTGACGTTGAAACAGGTGTATGGCTGTATAGCTACTACGGATTTCTAATCTGTGCATTGTACATCGTAAACCACGAAACGAGAAGGGTTTGTGAACGCCAAACTATGCGTCGCGCAAGAAGGCGGTGACGGCTTCCATGTACGCCCGGAATGCCTCGCGGCGCACGTTGTGGCCGGCGCCGGCGATGTGGGCGACGCGGACGCGAGGATTGAGTGCCGTTGCTTTGGCGGCCAGCTCCGGCGTAACGATGGCGCCTTTATCCACGTCGGCGGTGATGAGCAGGGTCGGGCATTGTAAGCGGCCCGCCGCCTCCGACCAGGGAGGCGAAGGGGTGAAAATTTGGATGACGTTGGGGCTGAGCTGCTGTTTGGAGAGGGCCCAGCTGTCCAGTTCGTCGTCGGCCCAGGTGGGGGACTGCTTGCGGCACAGAGCGATGAGGGCGTCGCGCGACATCTGCTTTTGTCTGAGGATGTTCTCGCGCCGCTCCTTGAGCCACGCTTCGGGGTCGTCCGGCGGCATAAAATGCTCCGGGACATCCTCATCCCACCAGGCCGGGTCTTCGAGCAGGGCCTTTGCGATGAGATCGGGGGACTGCGCGGCGGCAAGGCCGGCGGTGCTGCCTCCCATCGAGTGGCCGAGCACGGCGACGTTCTTCAGCCCCAATCCGCGAATGCAGGCGGCCAGGTCGGCGGCGCGGTCTTCGGGGGTGTAGCCGGATTCCGGCGCGTCCGAGAGGCCGTGGCCGCGCGCATCGGGCATAATCACGTCGTAGTCGGCTTCCAACAGCCGGGCCACGGGCGTCCAACACAAACCGTTGTCGCTGAATCCGTGGCACAGCACCACGGGCGGCTTGCTGCCGTCGCCGGTGCGCCAGTAGTGGAAACGCAAGCCGTTTCCGGTGACATAGCCGTCGGGCCAGAGTGTGGTGTTTGACATAGTTTTTCTCCTCTGAAAATAGTCGAAAGTCGAAAGTCCGTAGCCGCTTCTAACGGCCAGGTTAAAGGGAAGTGTTTTTGGCACACGAAGTACCGTGTGCGAAAAACACCTTCCTTACTAACGGTTATCGCGTTCCCAGCGGGCAACGGCGCCGGCCAGCAGATCTTCCTGGCTGGCGCGGGGATTGCGCGCCCGTTCGTATTGGATCAGGCGCTCGATGACGGTTTTGTTTCCTTGCGTCTTGCGCATGAGATTGCGATAGAGAGGGTGATGGGTGTAATCTTGCAGGCGGCTTTCGTGACGCCCGGCCTTGTCGAAGAGCTTCCGAAACCACTCTGATAAGCGTTTGAACATGGATTACCTCCTTATAACCGGAGTGCTCGCTTTCCAGTAGATCGCGTGAGCGTTTTTTGAACAGCGTCAAGCGCTTGCGTTATGTCAGTCGCAGTACCAGCCGAAGTTTTGAGTGTAGTGGCAAAAAACCGGAGCGATGCCTGGATAAGCATAGGCCAACGAATACTTATCGCCCTTGAACTGATATTCGAACTGTGCATCGCCGGGCAATTGTGGCACACGCTCCAGGTACTCAGGAATGAGGTCTTCCAGTGCGGTTGGGTAATGACCGATGTCACTATAAAATCCCTCGATGGCCAACACGATTGTGTCAGCATCCTTTCTCATTTGTGACAATTGCTGTGGGAAGATGATGGTCGCGTGGATGATGAAGTATCCGATTCCCAGAACCATCCCCAGGGCAGTGGGAAGTATCAGCGCCCACCAGATCAAGCGACCGGTATCATTGCGGTACGCTTTGACGCGCTTGCTGTTTATCGCGTGATGCCGAGTGAGTCGCCACAGGCCAACGTAGTGCAAGACAATCAGAATGGAAGCCAATACCAGCGATCCCATCCACCCAACAAACCAAACCATGGGGTACGCTCCTGATCGCCGGATCTCAAAGCATCTCCCGGCCTTCAATCTTCGACTCGTCCAGCGCCAGACCGAGGCCCGGCAGCTCCGGGAGCGCGAGCGTGCCGCCGATGGGTTCGTAGAAGGGCGTGTGGAAGAATTGTTTGCGCACCTGGTGGCGAACGAGGTATTCGACGTAAGGGATGACGCCGGGCGATTGCGCCCCGGCGATGTGCAACGCCGCCAACAGCGAATGCCCGTGGGGAATCAGCGGCGTTTCAAAGGACGAACACAGCGCCGCAATTTTGAGCATCTCCGTGATACCGCCGGTCCAGTCCGGGTCGGTCTGGATGATGTCCACGGCCTCATTGACCAACAGTTCCTTGACTTGCCAGCGGGTGTAGACGTGTTCCCCGGTCGCCAGCGGCACGTCCGGCGCGGCGGCCTTGAGCCGGCGGAACCCGCCGATGCGCTCCGCCGGGATCGGCTCTTCCAACCAGGTGATGTTGAGCAGCCGGAGCAGTTGCATCATTTCCTGGGCGTAGCGCGCATCCCAGCCCCAAAACGCATCGAACATCAGCGGATAGTACGGGCCGAGCGTCTCACGCAACGCGGAAGCCAACGCCGCGTTGCGCGCTTTGCCCTCCTCACCGTCGGCCGGGCCGTAGCGGAAAAACCATTTCTGGGCCGGGTAGCCCTGCTCCTTGAAATTCAACGCCACCTCGGAAGCGGCTTCGGGAGCCACGGAATAACCGAGCATACTTGCATACGCCGGCACAGACGGGCGCGTCGGCCCGCCGAGCAGACGGTAAACCGGCTGATTCCACGCCTTGCCCTTGAGATCCCACAACGCACAGTCCACCGCACTGATCCCGGTCATGAACAACCCGGAGCGCCCGTGGCGGTGCAGGCGCACCATCTGGTCATGCAACAGCTCGATCGCCAACGGATCGCGCCCGACGAGAAAGGGGCGCAAGAACTTGTGGATGACGAACGCTTGAGCCTCTTCGATGGGGCCAAAGAGGCCGGAAACCCCGTCGTCGCTTAGAATCTCGATGTAGATTTCACTGATCACCTGCGAGGCTTCACTGCGCGGGTGCGACCAGCCGGCCGTGTTGAATTCCGGGTAGATATCCAACGCCTGCGCCTGCCGGTCGCCTGCCGGGAAATAGGGCCCGCGATAGGTTCCACGCACACGGAAAATGCTCACATCACGAATTTGCATCATTCCCTCCACAAAGAGCCATCAAGCAAGCGAATCAGCGAATTACGAATTACGGATTACGAATTACGGATTACGAATTACGGATTACGAATTACGAATTACGAATTACGGATTACGAGTCATAAGCGTCAGTTATGAAAATCGGTAGTTCACGTTTCACGTTTCACGCTTCACGCCCTCACATCACCGCCGCCACCCACACGGTAAACACACCGATGAACAGGCGAATGAGGAAAGGGTAGAAAAACGAACGGGTTTCCCAGGCCACCCAACCGAAGGCCGAACCGCCGAAGATACAACTCAGCGTTTCCAACTCCGGTTTGCCGATGTGGCCGAACGTGAAAAGGATGGCCTGCAACAGAATGGCCCACGGGCCGGCGATTTCGGCGAAGGCGAACAACAGGAAGCCGCGGAAGAAGAACTCCCAACCGATGAGGTCCTTCATCGCCCACCAAATGATGCCGGGAAATCCGTGATAGTCCTGCCAGATATACGTGTAGTAAGCGCGAAAATCCGGCTGCCGCGCCACAAACCACAGGATGGGCGCCATGAGCGTCCATCCCCCCACCGTCAATAGCAAACCGCGTTTCCAGTTGCCGATTGCGACGCCGTGTTTCTTGAGCGAGCAGCGGAACAGCAAAAGCAAAGGGATAAGCAGGTAGAAGATGAAGGCGTCCATCTCTTCGCTAGAAAAGATCGTGCGATATTCATCCAACACCAGCGCGATGGTGGCATAGCTGAAAATGAAAGCATTCTGCCAGGCCGGTTTTGGGGAAGACGAAGGCTGTCCGGCCATCAATCACACACGCTCGAAGGGATCGAACATCTTGGCGTATTCCTGCAAGGCGTAACGATCCGTCATCCCGGCGATGTAATCGCACACCACACGGTGAAGCGAGCGTTCGGACAACTTGGCCTGTTCTTCCTGGGGCAATTGGCGCGGCTCGCTAATGAAAGCGTCGAACAACGCCGTTAGAATACGCTCGGCCTTGATCTGCATACGGACTACACGCGGGTGGCAATAGAGATTTTCGTAGAGAAAGCGCTTGAGTTCGCGCGTCATCGCGGCGACCTCCCGCGAGGGGGTGACGAGGTTTTCGGGCCAGGCGCGCACATCCCTGGCGGATGACGGTTTGGCAACGGCGATGCGTCGCGCCGTCTCCTCGATGACATCGTTGACGAGTTGGCCCAACAGCCCGCGCACCAGGCGATGGCGCCACATCCGGTCAAAATTGCGCCCATCCCATTCCAGGTGGAGCTTGAGCTGTTCCCACCAGGCAATGCCATCCAGGTCTTCGGGGCGAATCAGGCCAGAGCGCAGGCCATCGTCGAGATCGTGGGCGGTGTAGGCCAGCTCGTCGGCAGGGTTGGCCAGTTGCGCTTCGAGCGTGCCGCGTTTGTCGGGATCGAAACGCTGGGCGTCGGCGCGATCGTAGTCCGTCTCGTGTTTGACGATGCCTTCCAACACCTCCCAGGTGAGATTGAGCCCGTTGAACTGCGGGTAGCGGCATTCCAACTTTTCCACGATGCGCAACGACTGCCGGTTATGCTCGAACCCGCCGTGATCGGCCATCAACCGGTTGAGCATCGCTTCCCCGGAGTGGCCGAAGGGCGGGTGCCCCAAATCGTGGGCCAGGCAGATGGCTTCCACCAGATCCTCGTTGGCGCCCAAGGCCCGGGCCAGGGTCCGCCCGATCTGCGCCACCTCCAGCGTATGCGTCAGGCGCGTGCGGTAATAATCGCCCTCGTAATTGACGAAGACCTGCGTTTTGTATTCCAGCCTGCGGAAGGGCGTCGTGTGCAGAATACGATCCCGGTCACGCTGGAAACACGTGCGGTACTCCGCCTCTTCCTGCGGGAACGCCCGCCCGCGCGAATCCCGGCTACAAAACCCGTAAGGCGCGAGTATTTGATCTTCATGATCTTCAAGAATGTCACGTGTATGGAGCATAATTCATTCCTCGGTGAAATATTTTTGGGAATTACACTCGGGACGGGTCCAAATCGCCCGTCCCAAGTGCAAACATTTGTGAGATGTATTTTCGCAATTGTTGTTGGTGAAGGGGTTCAAGGAGAGGGGTAATCTCTTTGAAGAATTCCACAATGGTCCCAATAGACAATCCTTCAAGCTGCGGGAGCACATAGGCGACGATGCTCTCAAAAAAAGCATCGGAATGATGGCGCTCATTGAAGTAGTTTAGCATGTCAATCAAAATGGCCGGACCGATCTCTCGCGGCAGCACCTTCAAAAGACGATTGAGGCGTTGTGCATCTTCCTTTGTCAACTGCCCATCTTTTACACGTCCTGTCACAATGCGATGGCGTTGCGCTTCAGAGGGGTTATTGATATGAACGAAGCCAAAGCGGCGCATAAAGGCATAAGAGGGAAAAGAAGGCGGGTTCTTATCAAAAGTGTTCATCGTCCCAATGATGCGCCAGTTATCGCCGACAAAATACGTCGCGTTTTGTTGATCGTAGTAGCTGGTCAACCCCTGCGCGCGGCAAATCCTGAGCGGCTTTCCCCAAGCGTCAGCAAAGGGCAGCTCAACGTTATGCCCGGAAAGCGTCGAAAGAAGTTGTCCGAACGCTTTGTCAACGTCGGCGCGGTTGATTTCGTCAATGATGAGCCACTTGTTTTCGCGGATTGAACGCAACACAATGCCATCCACAAAGACCAGGCGGCCGTCAGGCCCCGGCATATAGCCGCCGATGGTGTCAACCGTCGTCCAGTCCGAAGTTGCCGTAGCCAAGATATACCCGGCGATGAATTTGGTTTTAACCGCCTGTTCGCAAACATTGCCGGCAATGGTAGTCTTGCCGGTGCCTGGCGGCCCGGTCAGGATAAGATGGCGATTGGCGTTGATAATCGTAACAATCTGATGGATGGGCGTGTCGTCAATCAGGATTTGACGCTTCACGGCTTCCAGAGACTCCGGCGCGAATTTCCCGACAAGTTCTTCCTTGATAGAATCTTCTTCTACATTTTCCCCGGTCCGGTTCTCGCCCTCTTCATTAACGACTTCATCAACCCCGGCAAACCGGTTTTGAAAATCCGCGATAAATGTTTCCCATTCCTGCCGAACTCGATCGCGCCCTTTCTCGGTGATTTTCCAGATGCCGTGCTGAGAACCATCCATGTCGCCGGTTTCGACCAGTGCATAGTAAATCCAGCGCAAATCATAGACCCATTGGGGTCGCCCATGAACCGGGTCATAAGTAGCAGTTAAACCGGTCACACCCAACAGATTGACGATCCGCGTATACAGGGTATCGCCGGGGACCATCGCTCCCCCCAATTCCAGAATACTTTTCAAAAGGGGCAGTTCGAAATCTTTGCGTGGAATTTTAGCCCGTATTGCCATGAGCAGTTTCTCTCAATGATTCAAGAATTACCGGACAAAAGCTATGAAAGGAACTCATCGAGGTCATAATTGCCGCTATTGTACGCCACCAACTTGACCCAATCAATGTCGCCGTTGGGGTTGCAAAACCGGTCAATGAAATCTTTGGTGAAGCGATTGGCCACGCGGCTGCGTTCACGATCAAATGCTTCATTATGTTCTCTGGCGCGGTAACCGATGGGCTCAATGATTTCTGTGTACAGGAGCTCGTTTTCACTGATCAGATACCAAAAATTCTGCCCGACAACTTTCAAATATCCTTCATTCATAAAGGCAGTGCGAGTTTTCCCGTAGCATATTCCCAGAACGGTTTGAATCCGCAATCCGGTTCGCGCCTGTTTAAGCCGAATCTCTGCATTGCGTAGATCTTGAGCAAGCTTGCTGTGCTGTGAACTGTTTCCCCAATGCGGCCCCGACTTGATCGAGACGACATAATAAGTTTTCCGGTTGATGAATTCCAGATCAACACCGGGCGCGGTAGATTTATGGCCGCCGCAGGTTTTCGCCGCGACGTAAATGGCCAGCCCCTCAAGAAAATCCCCAAAGAACTTTTCCTCTGACGACGATAGAAACGCTCCCAAGAAATTCTCCATCAGTTCACCGGCCCTGGTAATGTGTTTGGCCTTGAACAGGTAGGGGTTTTTCTCCAGCAACTTATCCAGCTTCAGGCGTTCAAGCGCCTCGATGCGGTGCTGATGGAACGCAACAATAGCTTCATTGACGTAGAGTGAGACTTCTTCCAAATTTAGCGGATTCATTACACAGTCTCCGCCAGGCAGACCTCAGGCTGAGCTTGAGACGCCGCGTCAATTTCGTCATCGAGCTCAAATAATCGTGGCTGAATTTGCCGTACCCGTTCTTCGGCCAGCGCGCAATAGTCTGGCGACAAATCAATCCCAACATAATCTCGACCGAGTTGTTTAGCCGCCACGGCAGTGGTGCCCGATCCGAGGAAAGGATCCAATACGACATCTTCTGGCGCTGTAAAAAGTTTAATGAACCATGCGGGTAAATCAAGCGGGAAAGCGGCGCTATGACTGCGATTGGAGCACTCAGTCGCCATGTGGATAACATTGTCGGGGTATACCTTGTCTCTTCCTACCCAATTCGAGATGTTCTTTCCAAAACCGCTCTGAACCTTCGATTCATCTCTGATTTGGTCCGTTTCGCTGAGATTTGACAACCGTGTTTCGGCCCAGTCGCCGACCGGCACCATCACCGCTTCCTGAAACATCTTGAACTGGCGATGTTTGTTGAATTGCAATAAGCGTTCCCATCCGTCGCGGAACCGGTTAGGCCACTTTCCGGGATAGGAATTTTTCTTGTGCCACATGAATTCTTCCGTCCACAACCATCCTCGCTTGCGCATTTCAAGGATCAGTTGAATGACATAGGTATGGCGCTCTCCATTTACCACCCTTTCCTTGATATTCAAAACGAAGGTTCCTGTCGGTTTCAGGACTCGCAGGAATTGAGCGGTTTTTGGGAGAAACCATGCAACATAGTCATCCGGGTCTACACCACCGTAAGTGCCTTTTCGTTGGTCGGCATACGGCGGTGAAGTAAAAATCAAGTCAATGGAATTATCCGGGAATTGTCGCAGCACTTCTTCACAATCACCTTGAATAATTCGGTTGACAAAATCCATGGGGCGCCTCCTGATGCCAGAACGTATATTCTATCTTCTATTGTATCACATGCCACCCAACGGCAGCCTCAATAGCTCATCTGCACCGCAATCAAACTGATCACCAACGCCACCAGCAAAACGATGCCGATGTAGAGCACAATTTGGAGTTCCAGCCGCGTGGGTTTGATGCGCATCAGTTGCCCCGACAACCACATGAAGCTGCCGCCGGCCAGTCCGATGCCGGCCAGCACGCCGATGGTGTAGACGATCGCCGTGCCCCAGATGCGGGGCAGATCCACGGCGATGATCAGCCGGCCAAAAACGGCGATGGAGAAGCGGCTGCCCAAAAAGGCATAGATCGTCGCGATCACCAGCCCGCTGATCACCATCAGGATTCCAACCGCGCGCTTGCGCCCCCGCTCGATCCACCACGTGGCAACCCCCAACACTGCCAGGGTCAGGGAGAAGGTGAAAATGATTATGGAAAGGAATTCAAGGGTCATGGCTTTACCTATCCGGCCTCAGATTGTACAATGTACCATCATAGTTTGGTTGGTCCTAAAGTCAAAAGAGGAAGTAGGGAGTAAGAAAGGTGTTTTTTGCACACGGAGTACCGTGTGCAAAAAATACCCCCTTATCTCCGGCTAACGGCTAAACGCTATTTTCCGAGGAGGTGCATGATGAATTTGCAAGGAAAAACCGCTCTCGTGACCGGCGGCGCCGTCCGGGTAGGGAAGGCGATGGCGCTCGGTCTGGCCCGCGCCGGCGCACAGGTAGTGCTCACGTACCATCGCTCGGCGGCCGAGGCGGAAGAAACGGTCGCCGAGATTCAGGCGCTAGGCGTCGCAGCGCTGGCCGTTTCCGCCGAGCTGGGCGACCCGGAAGCGGTCGCGACCCTGACGCATACGGTGGAGGCGCGCTTCGGCGGTGTGGACGTGCTGGTGAACAGCGCTTCGCCCTACATCGAGGCCCGACTGCACGAAACCACCTGGAAGCAGTGGCGCTTCGTGCTGGGCGCGCTGATTGACGGGCCGCTGCTTCTGTCGCAGGCGTTTGCGCCGGGAATGGTCAAACGCGGTGAAGGCCTTATCGTCAACATCCTCGACAAAAGCGCGTTCGCGCCATCGCCCAAACACCTGGCGCACAGTGTCGGCAAGCACGGGCTGCTGGGGCTCACGCGCAACCTCGCCGCCGAGCTGGCGCCGGCGGTGCGCGTCAACGCCATCGCTCCCGGGCCGGTGCTCCCCGCACCCGGCAGCACGCCGGAGCAGGACGCGCGCACGGCGCAACGCACGCTCCTGCAACGCTGGGGCGATCCCGGCGACGTGGTCAAAGCCCTGCTCTACCTGGCCGACGCGGATTACGTCACCGGCGAGGTGCTGTTCGTGGATGGCGGCGGGCAGTGGCGATAGTTTCCCTGCTGCGTCCTCAGCGCTCTCGGCGGTAAAATTCCCCCCGAAGCGACCACTTTTCAGGTATAATGGACGGCTATGGAAACAGAACGCTTACAAAAAATACTCGCGCGCGCAGGGTACGGCTCACGCCGCGCCTGCGAGACCATCATCGAAAAAGGCCGCGTGGCGGTGGATGGGAAAATCGCTCAGTTGGGCGATAAGGCGGACCCCACCACACAGCGGATCACGCTGGATGGCGTCCCCATCCGGCGCCCTAAAACTCACACGTATGTGATGCTCTACAAACCCCGTGGCGTCATCACGACGACCAACGATCCGGAAGGGCGGCGCACGGCGCGGGAGCTGGTGGACGTCCCGCAACGCCTCTATCCGGTAGGCCGCCTCGACGCCGACAGCGAGGGCCTGCTCCTGCTCACCGACGACGGCGAGGCAACGCAACACCTCACCCACCCGCGCTACGAGCAGGTGCGCATCTACCGGGTGCTCGTCATCGGGGAACCGGACGACGAAACGGTGGATCGCTGGCAGCGCGGAGTGATGCTGGATGACAAAATGACGCGCTTCGACAAGGTGAACATAGACTCAAAGGAGCGTGGGCGCTCCTGGCTCAGCATCACCGTCCACGAGGGAAGCAAACATCTGGTGCGACGCATGGTCGCCGCGCTGGGGTTTCACGTCCTGCGCCTGATCCGCGTGCAGATGGGGCCGTTGCGCGTGGGCGATTTGCGCCCGGGCCGCTGGCGCTACCTGAACCTGCGCGAAGTCGAAGCACTGCGGCGGGAAGTTGGCGTTGATCTGGACGACGACGAAGCGCAGGATGGGCGCGGCGTCCGCTTCAAGCCCAACTCGCGCGGGCCGCGTTCTGACGGTCGCGGCCATCGTCGCCCATCTTCCCGCAGAACGTCGGCGTCGCAATCCCGCTCCCGTGCGGGGAAACCCCCACGCGCCAGGAAGTCGCCGCGATGACGAGACCCGCGACCATTGCCATTGACGGGCCGGCCGCTTCCGGCAAAAGCACTCTGGGCTATCATCTGGCCCAATATTTGGGGTATCTCTATCTGGACACCGGCGTGCTCTACCGCGCCGTGACCTGGGCGGCGTTGCACAACCGCGTCCCCGTAGAAGACGAAAACGCCGTCACACACCTGGCGCAAACGTTGGACATCGAGGTGCTCCAGCCCACCGAAAACGACGGGCGGCAGTACACCATCCACTGCATCGGCCACGACATCACCTGGGCCATCCGCTCCCCCGAAGTCAACCATGCCGTCTCGCCGGTGTCGGTGTACCCCGGCGTGCGCGCAGCGCTCACCCAGCGCATGCGCGAGATGGCGCTGCGGGGCCGTATCGTCATGGTCGGACGCGACATCGGCACAGTGGTGCTGCCGGACGCCGACCTGAAGCTCTACGTGATCGCATCCGCCGAGGCGCGCGCCTATCGCCGCCACATCGAGATGCTCGAACAGGGCAAAGCGATCACCTACGAGGCCGTGCTGGCAAACCTCAAACGCCGCGACGGCATTGACAGCAGCCGCGAAACCGCGCCGCTCAAAGCCGCCGCCGACGCCGTCATCTTCGACACCACCCAACTCAATATCGAAGAGATGTTCGGAGAGGCGGAGAGATTGATTGATAATGGAAGAGAGGCAGACGGTAGACAGTAGACGGTAGACGGGGCGGAGGGAACGCGGGACTGAAACGTGAAACGTGAAACTGGGAATCGGTAATTCGTAATTCGTATCGTGAGCGCACTGCAAAAACTCGGAAAAAACCGGGATTTTCACGTCGCGCCTGCGATATGCAGTCAAGTCCGATAGCGAAGGCGCCTGACAAAGCAGGTTCGTCGCTAAAATCCCGGTTTTTGCAGTACGCTCATTCGCTGACCCGCTGACCCGTCTCTTAACTTTTCAACTTTCAACTTGCAACTCTCCAACCTTCGACCTTCAGACTTTCGACTTTAGACTCTTGAGGAGGGCGTATGTCTGAATCCAGATTCGATCTTGCCGTCGTCGGGGCCGGTCCCGGCGGATATGTGGCCGCGATCCGTGCGGCGCAGCTCGGGCTGAGCGTGGTTTTGATCGAGCGCGAGCACTTGGGGGGCGTGTGCCTGAACTGGGGCTGCATCCCGACCAAAGCGCTCTTGCGCAATGCGGAAGTGGCGCGCCTGCTCACCGAAGGCGGCAAGGAGTTCGGCTTTACCGCCGAAGCGGTGACGCTGGACTACGCCGCCGCCGTGGAGCGCAGCCGCAAAATCTCCGCCCGCCTGGTCAAAGGCGTCGAGTCGCTGCTGAAGGGAAATCACATCGCGGTGCTCTGGGGAACCGGCGCGCTGAGCCGTGGCGAGGACGACCGGGTAAACGTCACGGTGACGCTCAATGACGGCGCGACACAGACGGTTGCCGCGGCCCACGTCATCCTGGCGACCGGGTCGCACGCGGCGATGATTCCCGGCATCGCCCCGGACGGCGAACGGATATTGACGGCGCGGGACGCACTGGCGCGCCGCGAGCTGCCCAAATCCGCGGTCATCATCGGCGCAGGCCCCATCGGGCTGGAGTTCGCCACGGTCTGGCGCTCCTATGGCGCCGAGGTGACGGTGGTGGAGATGCTGGATCACGTCTTGCCCGCCGAGGATGAGGAAGCCGCCGCCGAGCTGGCCCGCGCCCTGCGCCGGATGAAGATCGCCGCGCTGACCTCGACCCGGCTGGAGAGCATCACACCCACTGCGACCGGCGTCAGCGTGCAGGTGAACGGCCCCAAGGGCGTCCAAACGTTCGAAGCCGAGGTGGCATTGTGCGCCATCGGGGTGCGCCCCAACAGCGAGGGACTGGGGCTAGAAACGCTGGGCGTCGCGACCGAGCGCGGCTGGGTGAAGGTGGATGGCTGGATGCGCACGAGCGTCCCCAACGTTTACGCCATCGGCGATCTGAACGGGTTGCTGCCGCTGGCGCACGTGGCTTCGGCGCAGGCCATCCTGGCCGTGGAAACCATCGCCGGGCGGACGGTCGCACCGTTTGACGTCGCCGCTATGCCGCGCGGTGTCTACACCTCCCCACAGGTCGCGTCGTTCGGCCTGGCGGAGGCCAAAGCCAGAGCGCAAGGTCTGGCCGTGCGCGTGGGCAAATTCCCCTTCATCGCCAACGGCAAGGCCCTGGGATTGGGCGAAAACGCCGGATTTGCCAAGATCGTGGCCGAGGAAGCCGGCGGCAAGATCGTCGGCGCCGTCGTCGTCGGCGCCGAGGCCACCGAGCTGCTGCCGGAACTGCTGCTGGCCCACACTGCCGGCCTTTCCCCCGACGCCATTGCCCACACCGTCCACGCCCATCCCACGCTCAACGAAGTGCTGATGGAAGCCGCCCACAGCGTGTCCGGCAAGGCGATCCATTCGATTTAACCATGGAGCCACAGAGAGCACAGAGAAAATACAAAAAATCTCGTAACTGTACAGGTGCAACGCACTTCTTACGCTTGCAAAGATGCCGGCCATAACACAGAAGTCGTCATTCACCTGCTGCCCAAGTGCGTCGCACCTTAACCTGTATAGTTACCAAATTGAACGGATTTTTCGAGGATGAAAGAATCAATTCCCAATTCCCCGATCCCTAATTACCAATTACCAATCACCGATTTCCTATGGTCAAACAACAAACCGCAACCCTACGTTTAGCCCGGCCCTCCCCGCCGTATTGGGCAGTGCGCCTGGATGTGGCGCAGCCGCCGGTCGCCGGGCAATTTGTGTTGGCCGATTTCGGCGGGCCGCTGCGCGAGGCGTTGTTCCCCGCCGCCATTGACGCCACCGGGTTCACGTTTATGGCGCCGCCAGGCCACCCGGCCACGCGCCTGTTGCCCGGCGCTGCGTTGGACCTGATCGGCCCGTCCGGGCGGGGATTTCGCGTGGACAACGTGCAGCGCTTGCTGCTGGTCGGGACGGTGCAACTCGCGCCGGTGCTGTGGCCGTTGCTCGAAAGCGCGCCGTCGGTGGCGCTGGTGATCGAAGGCCCGACCCGCGCGCGGATGCCGTCATCGGACAGCATCCCGCCCGCCGTCGAGCTCACGCTGGTGACGCTGGACGGTTCGGCGGGCTACCTCGGCCCGCTAGAGGCAACCGGCCCGGCGCCGTCCGGGATGGAGCGCGTTGTCCCGCATTTGCTGGACCTGCTGACCTGGGCGGAGTGCGTCTGCTTCGCTTGCGACGCCGAACGCTATCCGGCCCTGCGGCAGTTGATCCTCCAGGCGCGCCTTCACCCGTCGCGCGACTTCGCGCAAGCCCTCCTCCACGCCGCCATGCCCTGCGGCCTCGGCGCCTGCGACATCTGCCGCATCCCCACCCGCAACGGCGAAAAACACGTTTGCACGGATGGCCCGGTGTTTGATCTGCTGGAAATAGGGAATGAGTGATTGGGAATTAAGGGATTGGGGGGAATCAGCGGGGAAGCGAGTCAGCGAATTACGGATACCGGATACCGGATAACCGATTTCACGTTTCACGTTTCACGTTTCACGTTTCACGTTTCACGTTTCACGTTTCACGTTTCAGATCCAAAATCTAAAATCCAATGATTGAATTAGCACCTACCCACAAATACGGCCTGGCGCTCTCCACGCCGGTGATGCCGGCGGCGGGGACTTTGGGATTCGGCGATCTTTACCGCGACGTGTTGGGGAGCGGCGCGTTGGGAGCGCTGGTCACCAATCCGTTGAGCTTGCGCCCACGCCGCGCGGCCCAGGGACAGCGCCTCGCCGTGCGCGGGGAGCATTTCATCGTCCACACCGGGCTGCCCAACGCCGGAATCAAGGACACCGTCCGGCAGTACGGCAAGTATTGGGAGCGCCTGAACATCCCGGTGATCCCGCACCTCATCGCGACCACGCCCGCCGAGACGGCCAAAGCCGCGACACAGCTCTCGATAGCGCCCAACGTCGGGGGATTGGAGCTGGGTCTGGCCGACAATACGCCCCTGGAGAAAGCGTTATCGCTGCTGAAAGCGGCCCAGGAAGGCAGCGGCTTGCCCGTCCTCGTGCAGGTGCCCTTCAGCCAGGTGGATACACTCGCGCCGGCGCTGGCCGAAGCGGGCGCCGACGCACTCATCCTCACAGCGGCGCCGCGCGCAGTCCTACCGGTGGCCGGCAGCCATCCCGATGCGCGACACTTCACGCGCGGGCGGCTCTACGGGCCGGCGGTGTTTCCGCTGTTGCTGAATATGCTGGCGCAATGGACCGCGCCGGGGGTCAACCGGCTGCACCTCCCGGTCGTCGCCTGCGGCGGCATCGCCTCGGCGGAAGATGCGCTGGCCTGCATCGCGTTGGGCGCAACGGCGGTACAGGTAGACGCCCTGGCCTGGCGCGACCCCGGACTTTTTGCGCGCATCGCAGAGGGTTTGATCCCATGAAAGGATTGGCCGGTTCACATCCGGTCATCCTGTTTCTCCTCATCGCGTATGGGTGGAGCTGGTTTTTCTGGCTGCTCCCCATTGGGTTTGCGGAAAAGGACATGACGTTGATGCTGGTCATCACGTTGATCGGTGGGTATGGCCCGGCGATCGGGGCGATTTTGACCCGCCGCCTGCAAAATGCGCTGACGCTCGATCTGTCGCGGCGCAGACTTGTCGTATGGGCCGTCGCTTCCGCCGCCATCTTTGGCGTGCTGACCCTGCGGTATCACGCCGGAAGTCTGCCAGGCTATGACACGTTGCCTGACAATGCCCCGCTCTCCGCGCCGGTTATCGCCGGCGCCTGTCTGGTGTGCCTGACCGGCGGCTGGGTGATCTCCAGCGCCCGCTCCACCCACCCTGGGGTGCGGAAAACGATGGCGTCGCTGCTGCCGGACAGACTCTCGCTGCCGTGGCTGGGCTTCGCGCTGGGGTTCAACGCGGCGATTTTGCTCCTCAGTTGGGGTATCGGCGCGCTGCTGGGTCTGGAAATGGTCATCCCCCAGATCTGGGAACATTCCACCCTGAAAGCCATGTACGTCATCGGGTTGATGTTCACGGTGATTTCGTTGGTCAGGGGCGGCATCGAAGAACCCGGCTGGCGGGGGTTTATGCTCCCGGAACTTCAGAGAAAATACAGCCCGCTGGTTGCCTCGCTGGTGATTGCCGTCTTCTGGAATCTGTGGCACATTCCGTTGCATTTGAATGGGTTTTATCCTGAGAGCCTCGTCATCGGTATGGCGCAGAGAAGCGTCATGGTCGTTCCTCTGGCGTTGATGACCACGTGGCTTTACCATAAGACGGACGGCAATCTGTTTTTGTTGGTCTGCTTCCACGCGATGTTCAACCTTATGTGGCCGACCCTGCCCAAATCCGAAGTGATTGCGGCGGCGCTGTGGTTGATTTTCAGCGTTGTAATTACGCTCAAGGATAAGTTGTACAAAAAAGGTGCGTTCCAAATTAGGGAAGTCGCCATGTAAGAATCCGCACCCACAAGGACGAAAATGTAGGCGTGACATCTACGGGTTCGATCTTCATGAGAGGAACGGATGCGTGTGAGTACATGGGATGATTTGGCGTCGTTGCTGAGAGCCTACTTTTGCAACGAATTCTATGCAGATAGAATGCGGATGGTGGAGCCGCTGCTGGAATCGTTCCGGCGTGAGACGGTGGAACCACGGGCGGGCGAGTGTGCCGTGGCGCTGAAGGTGTTGACGCGCTGGCAGAACGTCAACGTGCTGGTGGAGTTGGCCGGGCACAAGACGTTGAGCCAGGGTTCGGTGGCGCTGTTGCTGGGCAAAATGGATGATCGCCAAGCGATAGCTCCGCTGATTATGGCGCTGGATAATGAGAATTGGACGGTGCAACTGGCCGCCGTCCGGCTTCTGGTTCCTCTTTTCGTGAAGTATGGCGAATGGCAAATCCTCCCGGCGTTGATGGCTTTCCTGGAAGGAAAGCGAGCGCCCACGGAGGTGCGCCTGGCCGTGATGAACGCTTTGCCTGCCCTCAAGCAAAGAGCCGATGCCCGGGGCCGCGCTTTTATCGAGAGTGCTTTCAAGAGATATGGCGTCAATTTGCGCAGGATCATCCCCGACGAGGTTGTGATGCCGGGGTATGTGGTCATCGGTTCGGAGCGTCCCGGCGTGTTGCGCCCGTTTATGGAGCGCGATGGAAGCTACGCCGTGATCCGCGCCTTGCCGGTGGGACGGTTGGACGACGCGGCGTGGAAGCCACATTACACGGCTTACTTCGTGAGCTACTTTAATGAAGATGCCAACGCATTTGCCGCAAGCATTGCGACAACGGCAGTTCCACAAAAAGGGAACATGAGCCAGTAATCAACGCCAGGACTTATGAATGTGCGCGGCAAAGCGCGCCGCCCTGGTACGCGCAACCTTTCGACTTTCGATTCTTTCCGGAGGCGGTCTATGCTCTCATATCTTACATTGGACATCAAGGGGTATGGCGGCAACTCTGTTCCGCACACATTCATCCGGCAAACAGAGACCGACCATCTGGCGATTCTGTTTCCGGGGTTGGGATACCGGGCGACCATGCCAGTGCTCTACTACCCGGAGCGCCTGCTGGTCGAGAGCGGCGCTGACGTATTGCGGGCGGAATTTGCGTACGATCGGTTGGCGGGATACAAAACCCGGCCCGACGACGAGCGGCAACGTTGGTTTCAGGCCGACGTGACGGCCGCCTGTGAAGCCGGGCTGGCACAACGATCCTACGCGCACATCACGTTGATCGGCAAATCCATGGGCACGCAAGCTCTTGGATACCTGTTGGAAACGCAGCCGCTTCTCCGGTCGGCGCGCTACGTCTGGCTGACGCCGCTGCTGCGCAATGCGCGATTGTGTGCGCAAATCCGCCTGGGCAAACCATGCTCGCTCTTCGTCATCGGCGCCGCCGACCCGCACTACGACCCGGCCGTGCTGGCCGAGCTGGAACGGGAGACTGGAGGCCAAAGCGTTGTCGTTGAGGGAGCCGACCACAGTCTGGAAATCGTGGGCGACCTCCACAAGTCCCTGCACGTCATCAAAACCCTGCTGCACGCGCTGACGCATTTTCTGGAGGTTGACAGTAGGCAGTGGACGGAGGGCGAAGGGTGGCGTGAAGCGTGAAGATCATTCGTAATCCATAATCCGGTATTCGTAATTCGGGAGGTATGTATGTCCGATCCAATCTATTTTAACGGCATCAACGGCGACACCGGCGACTACGGGCTGAAGCTGGACAGTGAGGAGGCCTGGTACGAACAGCTCACCGGGCATCCCTTCGGCGAGTCGCCGGACGAGCGCGCCGCCCGCGAGAGGCGCGAGCTGGCCGAGGAGAACGCGCGCAAGCGTCTGGAAGCCGACCTGGACCGGGAGGAGAAACAGCGCGCCGAAGCGTTGGTGGTTGCGCTGGCGTCAACGCTGGCCGCTGCGCTCAAACCGGATTCGGCGCATGCTCCCGCAGATCACTGGCGCGCGCTGGCCGAGGGGGTGCTGCAAGCGTTGTTGGGAAAGCAGTATGCGACCCCGGAACGTATTGCATTGGTTCAGGCCCGGCTGCAAGAACACACCGCCGAACGGCTCGGCGAAATAGTGGAAATGTTGTTCGCTATGAACTACAAGAATAGGCGTGACCTGTTTGAACGGCTGCTGGACCCGGAAGATGAAGCGCCTGGGGATTACCAACTGCTCAAGGAAAAACTCAAACTGCAATGTAACAACATTTTTACCCGCCTGGCCAAAGAAACATGGGCGCTCTCGCAACAGCGGGGTAAAGCGTTGGCCCAGGCGTCGCCGGACGAGCGCCGCCAATGGGCGGCAGAGCTGGTGGACGAGTTGCGACAGATGCCCCTCGAACCCTTGCAGAAGTTTGGGCATCTCACCGGCGGAGAAGAAAAGCTGCGCTACCTGCTGCTCAAACCTCAGCAGACATTGGCGGCGACGTTGGAAAAAATTGACGATCCGGCGTTGCCGCCCATCTGCGCCAGATTGAACACACTGCCCCCCAACGTCTGGCCGGCCTTGTTGGACGCCTTTGCCGAGATGTTGCCCACGCTGGCCGAAGTCGAGGCGCCGGTGTGGAGCAAAGTCTTTGAAGCGATCAACAAATGGGGCGACGAACTGCGCGAGGGCATCGCGCACCTCGGCCTCATCCCCGGCCTCAACCCTGCCGATCTGGCCCAGGCCGGTTGGGCCGTCATTTTCCCCTACAAGGAGCCCGACGATCCGTGGGTGGCGCAGGTCATGGCGCAGCTCAAGCCGCTGCTGGATTGGCGCCAGCAGCAGGCCGGGCCGCTGTACAAGGAATATCTGGGCGCAAACGGCTATCGTCTGCAAGACACCGCCGCCAGGTTTGTCGCCCGCTACAAAGGCGATGTAACCAAACCGGTAGACCCGATGAAGGTTCCCTACTACTTGCTGGTCGTCGGCAACCCTGAGGACATTCCTTTCCATTTCCAATACCAGCTGGACATCCAATACGCCACGGGGCGCATCTACTTTGACGATCTGGAGGACTACGGGCGCTACGCGCGCGCCGTCGTCGCCGCCGAAAAGGGACAGGTCGCCCAGACGCCTACCGCGGCGTTCTTCGGCGTCGCCAACCCCGGCGATCCGGCGACCGAGACGGCGGCCAGCCATCTCAAGCAGCCATTGCTGAAGCACGTGCAGGAAAAAGTGGGTGCGCCGTGGACGACCCTGGACATCGCCAACCCCACCAAGGCGGAACTGGCGCGACTGCTGGGCGGGGATCAGACGCCGGGATTTCTGTTTACCAGCAGCCACGGGATGGAATTCAAGCCCGACGACCCGGCAAAGCAGCGCGCGCGCCAGGGCGCGCTCCTCTGCCAGGACTGGAACGGCGTGCGCGGGCCGATTTCCGAGGACTGGTACTTCGCCGGGAGCGACATCCCCCAAGACGCCGATTTGAAAGGGATGATCGCGTTCCTGTTTGCCTGCTACGGCGCGGGCACCCCGCGCTTCGACGAGTTCAGCAAGCAGGCGTTCAAGACCGAACGCGCGGTGATCACGCCCACGCCCTTCATCGCGGCGCTGCCGATGGCGATGCTGGCGCATGGCGCGCTGGCCGTCATCGCCCACGTCGAGCGCGCCTGGGGCAGCTCGTTCCTGGGCGAGGACAAAGGCGAGCAGCTCACCACGTTCAAGAGCCTTCTGGAGCTTTTGCTTCAGGGGCACCCGGTCGGCTGGGCCATGGAATACTTCAACACTCACTACGCCGCGCTCTCGGCGGAGCTGACCTTGGCGCTGGAGGCCGACGAGGGCGGCGGGCGTCCCGGCTACCCACCGCGCCCCACCGCGCACGAACTGGCGCGGATGTGGACCGCCAACAACGACGCGCGCGGCTACGTCGTCCTTGGCGACCCGTCCGTGCGGCTGTCTGTGCTCAAACCGCCCCAAACCGAGACATTTTTGGTTCAAGGAGAGGAGAGTTTGTGAAATTTCTCATGAGGAGGGTAGACCAGGGCAAACTACAAAATAGCGTTTTAAGTATCTTCTCAAAATCTGGGGGTGGGGGTTG
>DAOUFX010000080.1:0-18046 GCA_034429675.1 Anaerolineae bacterium
GGGCGGGTACCCCCGCCCGCGAAAAACCTTCCTTTAATTCCCCCGCTTTAGCGGGCTATTTTCAAGGGAGGAGTCAGATAAATGAAAACCTACGAAGCCGACTGGTACACGAATGCCGAAGCTATCACCAAAACCATCAATCACCTGGATCACTGCAACACCAGCGATATGTACATCGCGGCCATAGGCTTCGGTTGGTGTTGGGATATGACCTGGCACAATTCACCCACTGGGACCGTTGATTCGCTCTACCAGGTCCGCTGGGCCGGATCCTCAGAGGGCGGGCCGGACGGCGACAGAGCTTGGGGCCTGGACGAAGGCGACGTCGCCCTGGTCAACAATCACGTGACGATGGACACCTACCTCGCAGCAACCCAGGCTTACGTTGATCACGTGCAGGCGCAGGGATACACGACCACCGTGTTCTTCACCACCGGTCCGGTGGATGGCAGCGCGGGCGAGAGCGGGTACCAGCGCCACCTCAAGCAAGAATACATCCGCAACTACGTACTGAACTCCGGCGACCTGGTGCTCTTCGACTATGCCGACATCCTGAGCTGGAATGACGCCGGCGAACAGAATCTCCGGACGTGGACGGATCACGCCGGAAACCCCAAGCAATACCAGATGATCCACTCCGACAACATGCAGGATCTGGACGGCACCTACGAAGAGGACGGCGATCACATCGGCGAGGTCGGCGCCATGCGGTTGGCCAAAGCGCTATGGTGGATGCTGGCCCGCCTCGCCGGGTGGGACGGCGTCGCCGACAACGCCGGCAGCATGAGCATTGACAAAAGCGCCTCGGTTGAGACGGCCACCGGGGGCGACACATTCCTCTACACAATCGTCCTGCAAGGCACGAATATGCCGCCGACCGCCACCGTCACCCTGAGCGACACGGTGCCCGCCGGACTGGAATACATCCCCGGCAGCCTGGAGGCCACGAGCGGCGCAGAGAACGACCGCATGGCTCCGGAACTGCACTGGAGCGGCGTGCTCACGCCCACCACCGGGGTCACCGTGACCTACGGCGTCAGTGTGACGGCAGCCGCGTCCCAGCACATCACCAACACCGTCGTCGCCATAGCCCCGGGTCACGATGAGATCTCCAGCGTGGAGACCATTGCCGTCACACAGCCTGTCGGCCCCATTGACCTGACCCCCTCTTTCAAGAGTGTTTCATCGCCCACCGCCGAGCACGGCGAACGGGTCACGTACACCGTGGGCATCCGCAACACCCCCGGCCCGTTCTCCGCCACCGTGCTGTTCACCGACACTCTCCAGAACGGGTTGGCCTACATTCCCGGCAGCTTCACCGCTACGGACGGCACGTTGGACGACAGCCAGATCCCCACCCTCACCTGGACCGGAACCCCGACTCCCTCAGCAAACATCACCCTCACCTACGCTGCCGTCGTGACGTATGTCAATCCGGGCAGCAGCGCCATCCTCCCCGCGACCCTCGTCAACGAAGCCATCATCGCCGCACCCGGATACCAGACGGTCACCCGCACGGCAACCCTCCAGATCAACCAAAGCCAGACTCAAACCCATATCTACCTGCCGCTGGTGTTGCGACAACAGTAGACCGAGGAGGGTAGGTTTTATTCGTGAGAGCAAAAACAAATCGCCCTTTTCGATGCGCCGGCGAAGCCCGGCGCGTCGAAAAGGGCAAAAAGAATTTCTTCCCGTAGCACGGGCGCGTGGAGCTACCGGAAGACGGCGCGATCAAGCGCGGTCAGCGCACCGGACAGGGAAGGGACTACGTTATACAACCAGCGGCGCTACCCAAGTGTCGATAAGGAAAACATGATGATAAAAAACACAACGAAATCAGGCATTGCTTCGAGCCTTCTCCGATGGGCGCTCACGCTGACCCTATTGTGCACCATAGGCAGTGCTACACTCGCCGCGCCGGCGACCATACCCACCGCACAAACAACGGGGAGTGTGTACTACGTCGCCCCGGGCGGAGATGACGATGGCCCCGGCAGCGCGGACGAACCCTGGGAAACATTGCAACACGCTGCCGACAGCGTGGGCCCCGGCGATCAGGTCATCGTCCGGGATGGAGAATACACCGGATTCCAGCTGGAAACCACCGGCGAAGCCGCAAACCGCATCCACTTCCGGGCGGAGGACGCGAGCGCCGTCATCAACGCGGACGGTCCGACGGGAGACGGCATCCGCCTGCAGAACGTCAGCTACGTGACCATCGAGGGATTCACCATCCGCAACGTCTCGGGGCGCGGCATCGCCCACCGGGGCGCGACGCCCGAAGAACCGGTCCACGGCCTGATCATCCGCGACAACTTCGTCACCACCACCGGAAGCGAGGGGATGTACCTGTCCGAAGTTGCCGACTCGCTGGTCGAGAACAACACCATCGTCGGCGCCGGAACCGGCGGCGAGTCCCTGAGCGGGCACGGCATCTACCTGGCCAACGCCGGCAGCGACGGGACAACGCTGCGCGGCAACGACATCTCCGGCAGCCTGACGGCCGGCGTCCACTTCAACGGGGATCTCTCCATCGGCGGCGACGGCATCATCAGCGGGCTGCTCATCGAAAACAATATCCTCCATGACAACGGCCAGAATGGGCTCAACATGGATGGCGTCCAGGACTCCGTCGTGCACAACAACGTCATCTACGGAAACACCTCGAACGGCATTCGCGCCTACGCCATAGACGCGGCCGAAGGTCCGCGTGGCCTGCGCATCGTCAATAACACCATCCACGTGCCGGAGGACGGCTACTGGGCCATCCGCATCAGCGAGGACCTGGGCGACAACGTCGTGTTCAACAACATCTTGATGAACGATTACGCCTACGGGGGCAGTATCGCCCTCGACAACACCGCCGGATTCGCCAGCGCCAACAACGCCGGCGTCAACCGCTTCACCCCTGACCGCAGCGAGAGCATCCTCACGTTGGCGGAGTGGCAGGCACTGGGCTACGACAGTGGATCATTCCTCGCGCAACCCGGCGATCTTTTCGTTGATGTCGCCGGCGCTGACTACCGGCTCAAGCCGGGCGCCGCAGCCATCAACACGGGACTGCCGCAGTTCGCAGCATACGCCGCCCCGACACAAGACATCACGGGCCGCACCCGCCCCGCCGGCGCAGCCGTGGACATCGGCGCGTATGAATTCGCGCCGGAACTGGAACTCCATGGCGCAGGCGGCGACCGAACCATCTACCTCACCTGGAACGTCAATACCTCTCTCCCACCCACCAGCACCTGGATGATCGCCTACGAAAGCCCCGGCAGCGCCTACCTGCCCGTCACCGGCATCCTCAGCCCCACCCGCGCCTACACCCTCACCAACCTGACCAACGGAGTCCGGTACACCGTCATCCTCAGCGCCATGCTGAATGATACCGCCTGGCTGTCCGACAGCGTCGCCGTGATGCCGACTGGCATTCGGCTGTATCTGCCATTGGTGCTGCGATAAAACAAGCGAGTTTTTCACCCTGCCGCGGCGGCGGTTCCAGCCAATGATGCGGCAGAATGTCGCTACGGCCAAAGGCTAACAACTATTTCCAACAAAGGAAAACAAAAATGGACCGAATCACCAAACGCTATCTGCCCGCTCTATTTCTTGCGGTTGTCGCCATTACCACGCTCGTCTACCACCTGACGACCCCGCTGCCGCCATCTCTCACAGTGCCGGGATTGCTGGCCTTTGACTTGTTCATCATCTTGCTCACTCTGCCCATAGCGTACCACTGCTGGCGCACCTTGGGCGACTCACACGGGCTTCTGTTCTTTTTTACAGCGGCCATGTTCATGGGCTGCCAGGAGTCGCTTTGGGTATTCCTGGGGAAACTCGGCGTGCTCGGCGAAAGCTATGTGTTCACCACGGGCTTTCTCTGGTTTCTTTACGCCCCGTTCAATGTTTGCATCGGCTGGTTCATCGTCTGCTACGCCAGCTACTTTCTGTCCAGGCGAGCATTGCCCCGAGCTTCATCGCTCAAGGTCGCCGCTCTGAGCGGTCTCCTGGCCCTCAGCGTGGATCTCTGGTTGGACCCGGCGGCGGCCAACTTAAATCGCGCGTTGAATTTGCCCAACCTCTGGGACTGGATCACCACGCCCGAACCGACGCTCTTCAGCATACGCTTCAGCAACTTTTGGGGATGGTTCGTAGCCGTGGGCATCTTTACCTTCATCTTCGATTCCACCTGGCGCCAGAAACCGTCCACCCTACCTGCCGCGCCCGGCGCGTACTTCCGGCGCTTGGCGTTGGGTTGGGTGCTGGTTTTTCTGGGCGTAAAGCCGGTCGAAAAGCTGCTCGAAGCGATCGCGCCCAATTACGAGCTGCTGCCGCTGGTTTTCGAACCGGGCCGGTCGCCGACGCTGCTGACGTGGCTTGCGCTGGCGGTGATTCCCGCTCTGATCCTCGTATGCATCGTCGCCTACGTCCGGCGGGCCAAAAAAGACGAAAGCGTCAGAAAAGACAAATGGTTCATGATCGGATACACAACTTACTACCTGATCAACCTGGGAATTGCTTACGCCGTGCAGCTCGCCTTCCCGAATTCGGCCCTGATTCTCATCCTCCTGGCCTCAGGATGGGCGCCGTGGGGCCTGATTCTGTACGCGAAAAATCCCTCTTTACCCCCCGCGTGAGCGGGCCATTTGCGAAGGAGTTCGCCCACAACATCCTGTCGAAGGGAAAACGTGCAAAAACTCCGGCATGGCCGGGGCGCCAACCGGGCCATCCACTTGAATGGGGCGGGCAACGTCACACCGCCGGCATTCGCGTGTACTTGCCGCTCATTCTGCGCTAGAAGATCGGGCTTTTACTTTGGAAAACAATCGTGGATTTCGGAATGACCGAAATCCACGATCGTTCTGATCAAGGGCATTACCTGAAATCGGTGGATTTACCTGCTTGTGCCGAGGTTACGCATCACCAGGGGCAGGTAGATGCTGTGCCCGCTCTCGGCGAGAACGCCGCCGTGCCAAAAACCATGCCCCAGACTGACCTCACCGCTGCCGGCGACTCCCACTATCGGTTGCCCTAACGTAGCGCGCAGCGCTACCCCTCCCGCAGCGGCATGCGAAGCTCCGCCGCTCAGTATCCACCGCGTCCGTTCGACGCCGTCGCTTGCCAGCGCTACGCCGGTCACTGCCAGCGCCATCGCCAGCGCAATCAGCAGAATCTTTGTCTTCATCTTGCGCCTCCTTATGGGCAGGTGTAGGCGTTGTAACTGCCGTCGTACACCTGGAAGCAGATCAATGTACCGCTCGAACGGGTGGCGTCGCCGTCCAACTGGCAAACGCCCAGGGACACCACGCCACCGTCCAAAAGCAGCCCGTTGCCGGCGCCCCCGGTGAACTGCGAATTGTCGGCTGTTGCCGTCGCGCCGTTTTCGTTGATCATACCGCGGTTGATGCTGCTGGCATTCTCACCCCGGGCGGTGACATTTTCGGCTTCCAGGATCGTGCCGGTGTCGGCGTTGTTGATGCCGCCGGTTTCCGTGCCTCCGCGACCGGTAAAAACACCGCCGCGCAGTGTCGCTGCCGCGCCGAGGTTGTTGAACAGCCCATGGTTGAAGTTGTTGCCGGCCTCGCCGAGTGCGGTGACGTTTGACGCTTCCAACGCGGCCCCGTTTTCCGTGTTGTAGATGCCAAAGGCGTCGGTGCCCCCACGCCCGGTGAAGGAGCCGTTGCGCAGTGTCGCCGTCGTGTTGGTATGATTGAGCAGGCCGTAGTTTGTGCTGCTGCCGTACTCGCCCAATGCCGTGATACCCTCGACTGTCAGCGTCGCAGTCAACGTATTTTGGGCGCCGGAAGTATGAGCTCCTCCACGCCCGGTGAAGGAGCCGTTGCGCAGGATCGCCACCCCGTTGTCGTGATTTTCGATGCCAAAATTGATGAAGCTGCCGTGCTCGGCAAGAGCGGCGACGTTGCTGGCTTCCAGCGTTGTGCCCTCGTCATGCGTGAAGATGCCGTAGTTGGATGTACCGCCGCGAGCCGTGCAAGACCCGCCGCGCAGTGTTGCCTGTGCGCTGCCGGAATTATCCAGGCCGAAGTTTGTCTCGTTGTCGCCCTCAGCCAGCGCGACGACGTCATCGGCCTCCAGGGTTGTGCCATCATCAGCGTTGAGGATACCCCACGTTTCTACCCCTCCGTTCCCGGTAAAAGACCCGCCGCGCAGTATCGCCCGTGCGCTGCCGCCGTTGTTCAGACCAAAATTTCTATCGCTGCCGTGATTGCCCGTCGCTGTGACGCCACCGGCCTCCACCGTCGTGCCGCCATCGGTGTTGAAGATGCCCCAGGCTGCTGTCCCGCCGTTTCCGGTGAAGGCTCCGCCGCGCAATGTCGCCATCGCGCCGCCGGAGCTATCCAGGCCAAAGTTATGCGTACTAGCGTTCTCTCCCAGCGCAGTAGCGTTGTCGGCCTCCAGCGTCGTGCCGCTTGCGGCATTGCCGATCCCCCGGGAGTATTGCCCACCACGCCCGGTGAAGGACCCGTTGCGCAGCACTGCCGTCGCGCCGCCGGAGTTATCCAGGCCGAAGTTGGTGTCGCTGCCGTCCTCGCCTAGCACGGTGACGTTGTCGGCATCGAGTATCGTATCGTCGCGAGCGTTGTTGATGCCATAGGCCGATATTCCCCCATGCCCGGTGAAAACGCCGCCGCGCAGCGTCGCCACTGCGTTGCTATCCAGGCCATAGTTGATGTTGCTGCCGTCTTCACCTAGTACCGTGACGCCTATGGCATCCAGTGTCGTGCCGCTGTCAACGCTAAGGATACCCCGGGCAATTACCCCGCCGCGCGCGGTGGAAGAACCGCCGTGCAGTACCGCCGCCGCGCCGTTGGTGTTATTCAGACCGTAGGTTTCACTACTACCGTTCTCGCCCAATGCAGTGACATTCTCAGCGTTCAAGGTTGTAGTGCTGGCGGAGTTGCTGATGCCACAGGCAAATGCCCCCCCGCGCCCGGTGAAGACGCCGCCGTGTACGGTTGCTTGTGCGCCATTATGGTTGATCAGTCCTGCATTAAGGCTCTCGCCATTCTCGGCCAGCGCGGTGACCTGTTGCAGTGTGACGCTCGTGCCGCTGCCGTCCAGAAAGACGGCAAAGTTGTTTTGCCCAGGTCCCAACGACTGCACGGTCACGTCCGCAACCTGCGTGCGCGCCGTGCCCGTGATTGCCAGCAGGGCCGCGTTGGTTTCACTCGCGCCGCCGTTGCCCACCGTCAGGTCGCGCAGGCCGGCGTCGCTTGCCAACATCAACGTCGCCTGCGCCGGGGGCCAGTCACTGCCGCTGCCGGCCGTGCTGGTGATGATCGTGACTTGCTGCCCGGCTCCTTGCAGGTGAACGAAGGGTTTCATCGTCACCGTTTCGCTGTACACCCCTGGCGCGATCCACACCAGGTAGGCGTTGGCCGCGCCGGTGCCGGTGATGCTGTCTATGGCTGCCTGCACGCCGGTGTAGTCGCCGCCGCTCTTGGCGACGATCACGACGTTCTGGTAATGCGCTCCCAGTTCGCCGGCGTGCATGCCGTCCACGGTGTCGGCGTCCAGGCCGGAGCCAGGGCCGTCGGCAGCGCGGACCGCCGCCCAGGCTTCCGCGTCGGTGTAGCGCGCGTGGTGGGCGTCGCTGATGGCTGCGTGTGCGGTGATGCCGGCGACGATCTCGGCGGATTCTTCCAGTGCTGCGCCTTCGTAGCCGTCCACGGCGCCGGCGTCCAACGCCTCTTGCGCTTGCAACGCGTAGGGCACGGCGGCGATGCGCGTGTCCGGCGTCAGGTGGTTGAAAGTGATGTTGTTGCTGCTAAACCACACCCGCAGGTAGCGGTCGGGCTGGCTGAAAACGTCTGCCGTCAAGGTCTGCGTCATTCCCTCCAGTGTGGTGTCTCCCAGCAGGACGCCGAACAAACCGCCGTTTACGGTCAGCTGGACGGCAGTAGCCGGCTCGCTGCCCCCGGCGCTGCTGCCATCGTTCGACCAGTAGGCAATGTTGCCGGTCGCATTGACGACAGCAAACTTGAAATAGCCGGTGCCGGTGTAAGGCTCATCCGCCACCCGCACCTCTCCCTGATAGGCAACCACCGGCGGCGATCCTCCCTGGGCCAGGGGAGCATTCCCCGGCGTAGCCCACACCGCCGCCGCGAGGGCTATGCCACCGAGCACCACCAGGGCCAACATCAAAGCAGTGCGTATCTTCGTGTTCATACAAACCTCCTTACTCACTTTTGACTACTGATTATCAAAACCAAGACTTTCAAGAGCCCAGCAGTCGCCGGCTCATGGAAGTTTCTTGTTCAGTATTTATATCTGTGCAAGATATCTGATCGTGAGATTTTTTAGGCTGGTTAAACCCGATGGTGGTTGCCGGTTAGCAATTTTTGAGGACGAGCAAGAGGTAAATCTTGCATTCACGATGGCGTTCTTGGTGTAGGGGAGGCCGCCCGGTAAGTATAGCACGTTATGCCGACAAATGAAAACACAGGGCCGAAAGGGAGTTTTTTTACTTTTCACGATGGATTGACAAGCGAACAAAATCCACTACCATCATGAAGGCCATTCTGGTCGCACAATTTCCAATTGCTGATTTCCAGTTTCGCGTTAAATACTAATCTAAGGAGACTCATAACCATGAAAAGCATTGACGATCTAAAAGCCGCATTTGCCGGAGAATCTCAAGCTAACCGCAAGTATCTGGCCTTTGCCAAAGCCGCCGAGCGCGACGGCTATCCCAACATCGCCAATCTCTTCCGCGCTGTGGCCGAAGCCGAGACCATCCACGCGCACAATCACTTCCGCGTACTGGGCGAGATCAATGACACCCCGGCCAATTTGCAGGCAGCCATCGAAGGCGAGCACTACGAAGTCAACGTGATGTACCGGGACTTCATCGCCGACGCCAAAGCCGAGAGCCACGACAAAGCCCTGCGCTCCTTCGAGTGGGCGATGGAAGTCGAGAAAATCCACGAAGGTATGTACAACGACGCTCTCAAAACGGCGCAAAGCGGCGCGGACATCGCCCCGACTACCTACTGGGTCTGCGCAACCTGCGGGCACACCCACACCGGCGATACGCCGCCGGACAAGTGCCCGGTGTGCGGCGCTAAAGCCTCCGGGTATATGAAAATTGCCTGAAGTCTAAGATTCAACGAAGAAACGGGGCGCAGCGCAAAGTTGCGCCCCGTTCACAATACTGACGATGAAAAGATTACAGTTGGGCAGCAGACTCACGCTATCAAAGGCGCAGGCGGGCATGCTGCTGATGTTCGTTCTGCTCTTTGTCTCACTCGGCAGCGTGGTGGTGCTGGCCTACATCAATCTGACCACCTCCAGCGCATTTCAGGCCGGGTATGCGCTGACCAACCTCGCCAACGTCCAACGTGAAATCATCCAGCTGCACATGGAAACCAACCGCCTGCTGCGCGATCGCTCCGAAAACTTCGAAATACTGGAGCAGCGCCGCACACGCCTCGATACCCAACTGGAACTGGCCATCATCGAAGCTTATGCCAACCCCCGCCTTGTCGAATCGCTCAGACGGCTGAATTTGCTGCTCTCCCAATACGATTACGAACTCAACTACCTGCGCACCCACCGCGACGAGGCGCAATATCGCAGCTCGGCCTATCAATTTGACAGTATCCTGGATCTGCTGAACAAACAGACCCAGATGCTCTACGACAACGAGGAGTTGCGCTTCTACCAAAATATCGGCGGCGCCATCAAATTGCAACGCACATCCCAGACGCTCACCGTCGGCATCGGCGCGCTGCTGCTGCTTTTTGGCGCCGTGCTGTTGTTCTCGGTCGGACGCAGCGTGAGCGGCGAATTTGAACGCGCCTACAACCTGCTCAAAGTTGAGGTCAAAGAACGCCGCCGCGCCGAAGACGAACTGCGACGCCAAAACGAATACCTGGCCGCGCTCCACGAGACCACCCTCGCTTTGATGAACCGCCTGGATGTCGCCGGTTTGCTGGAAGCCATCGTCGCGCGCGCCGCGCAGATGCTCCACACCGACCACGGCTACGTCTATCTGGTGGACGCCAGCGGAGAAGCGCTGGAACGCAAAGTGGGCATCGGCCTCTTTGCGCAATCCCTGGGATTCAAAGTCCTGCCCGGCCAGGGTGTCGCCGGACAGGTGTGGCACACCGAAGACTCTCTCGTGATCAACGCCTACGCCATCTGGCCCGGACGCGCCCCCACGCCCGGCATCCGTGAGAATCTCGTCAAGGCGGTCATGGGCGTGCCGCTGGTGTCCGGCAAGCGCGTGGTCGGCGTCATCGGCCTGGCCTACGACAACGAATCCGGGCGCACCTTCACCGACAACGAGGTGGAGTTGCTGAAAGCCTTCGCCCAACTGGCCTCGATCACGCTGGACAACGCGCAATTGTTCGCCGAGGCCGAGCGGCGCACGCTGCAAATCCAAACGTTGTATTCCGCCGACGAGGAAATCTATCGTCACCTGAAAACCGATGAGGTTCTGCAATCCCTGGTGAACCTGGCCGTGGACATTTTGCACGCCGACAAGAGCGCCGTGTTGGTCTGGAACGAGTCGCACTCTGCCATCATTCCGCGCCTATCGCGAGGGTTCCAGCCCATAACGTTGGAAAAGATGGTTTTTCGCCCGGACGTGGGCCTGGTGGGGCGCATGGCGACGAGCGGCGAGCCGGTGATTGTGCAGGATACGGCCAGCGACAACCGGGTGGATTGGAACATCACCTATCCCGAACATATCCGCTCCTTTGTTCACGTCCCTATCATCGTCGAGGGGCAGCTCTTCGGCATTTTCAACGTCAACTACGGCGATCCCCGCCTCTTCGGCGATGAGGATTTGCGGTTGATCCTGTCCCTGGCGCAACGCGCCGCGCGCGCCATCGAAAATGCCCGGCTCTACGAACAGGCGCAGCAAGCCGCCACGCTCGAAGAACGCCAGCGTCTGGCCCGCGAGCTGCACGACGCCGTCACCCAGACGCTCTTCTCGGCCGGCCTCATCGCCGATGTGCTGCCGCGCCTGGCCCAGATCAACCCGCAGGAGGCGGAACGGCGCATCCGGGAGCTGCGCGACCTGACCCGTGGCGCGCTCGCCGAGATGCGCACGCTGCTACTGGAGCTGCGCCCGTCCGCGCTCGCCGAGGCCCCCATTGACGATCTGCTCCACCAGCTCGGCGAGGCCATGACCGGGCGCGCGCGCGTGCCGGTCGCCGTCTCCGCCGAAGTGACCTGCGACCTGCCGGCCAAAGTCAAGGTGGCGCTCTACCGGATCGCCCAGGAGGCGCTCAACAACATCGCCAAGCACGCCAACGCCACCCAGGCGGCCATCGCCCTGCGCTGCGTCGCCGGACGCGCCGAGTTGCGCATCAGCGACGACGGCATCGGGTTCGACGTAACGCAGCGGCAACCGGACAACCTCGGTCTACACATTATGCGCGAGCGCGCCGAGGACATCGGCGCGCAGCTCACCATCACCAGCCAACCCGGTCAGGGGACACAAATTCACGTCAATTTGGAGACTTCATAAAAAGGAAGCGGTTTTTTCGTGCGAGGGCACCCGCACGAAAAAACACTTCCTCATTAACCCTCCGCCGCATTAGCGGCGATTCCTGGCTAAAGGCTAACCGCCAATGGCTAAAAGCTATTTTCCGAGGAGACCTATGATTCCAACACCCACGCGAATGGTTCTTATCGTGATAGACGGCCTGCGCCGCGATGTGTTAGCGCGCGCGCTGGAAAGCGGCGAACTGCCGCACGTCGCCCGCATCGTCGGCGCAGCGCCGGGAACGCGCGCCTGCCCCATCGCGGCGGCCAGCACCGCGCCGTCCATCACCTTCACCGCGCAGGCCAGCCTCATCACCGGGCAGCACCCCGGCGCGCACGGCATCCCCGGCAACGAGAGCTTCGACCGCTTCGGGCGCATCTCGGAGGGTCGCCCACGCCACTTCGGCTTCGACGTCGGCGACACGCTGGCCGCCGACGATGCCGTGGCCGTGTTCACGACGGGGCTGGCGTCGCGCTTTCTCCGCCCGGAAACACCGACGCTGTTCGAGATCGCGGGCGCCCACGGGCTGCGCTCGGCAGTCTTCTATTATATGTATGCGCGCGGCGCTCAATTCTGGCAGCCGCCCAACGTCCTGGACATCGCGCGCTTCACCAAAGGCCGCGGCGCCCTGGGGCTGGAGGCCGGCGCCTACGACGCGGGCATGCTGCGCCACACCGTCCGGTATCTCGATTCCGGCGAGCGCCCCGACGTGCTGCTGGCTTACTTCATGGGCCTCGACCATCACAGCCACCTGCACGGGATTGCCGGCCAGCCCGCTTATCTGCGCGACGTGCTCGACCCGCAGATCGGGCAGCTGCTGGACGCCCTGACGCGCCACGGCATGATGGAAAACACGCTCTTCGTCCTGGCGAGCGACCACGGACAGGTGGACGCCATCGCCGACGACCGGCATTCGTTGCGGCTGGGCTTCCCCTTCGACATCGAACTCATCCACATCTTCAACGCCCTCGGGCTGGACGTTCACGACAAACCCGGCGAAGACCCCAACTGCGACGCCGTGATGGGCCTGAACGGCGGCCTGGCGCACGTCTATCTGCAAAACCGCGCCGGGCGCTGGGCCGACCCGCCCGACTACGCCAAGGATGTGCTGCCGGTCGCCGAGGCCTTTCGCCGGATGAACGCGGAGGGCCGCTACGCCGCAGAACTGCGCGACACCCTGGAACTCATCCTCGTCCGCAACGTCGAGCGCGACGGCTGGCGCGCCGATTACGCCGCCTACCTCGGGAACGAGCAGACGCAACCGCTGGCCGATTACCTGGCGCAACACCCCGAGCTGGCCTACGTGGACCCGGTCAATCGCCTGCACCTGGCCACGTCGGAAGTATCCGGCGACCTGCTGCTGGTGGCCCGTGGGCGCGACGGCTACTACTTCGGCGCGCCGATCCACGGCGTCCACGGCGGCCTGCTCCCCGGCGAATCGGAGCCGGTGCTCACCTTCGCCCTGCCCGGCGGACAACCGGAAGCGATCGCGCATCTCCGCGAAACGGTTTCGGGCGTCATCGGCGACCGTTGCGCGCAGGAGAATCAGCGCCGTCCCAGCGTCGCGGATATGGTGCCGGCGGCGCTGGCCGTGATGAACATTCCGCTTGCGTAAGTGCCGCCGGAGCATCTCCCCATCAACTTCCGCGACTTCGGCGGCGTTCGCACAACGACGGGCTCGACCATCAAACAGGGCGCCCTTTACCGCTCCGGGGCGCCGGCGCAACCGGGGGCCCTGGCGGCGCTGCAAGCCGTCGGCATCCGCACCCTGATTGACCTGCGCTCCAGGCAGGAGCGCGGGCGAGCGCTGCCCCGCTGGCCGGACGCAGCGTTGGCGTCGTTGCCGATGGACTTCGATCGGAGCGTCCAACGGCGGATCATCTTCGCACTATTGCGCCGCGACGCAGTGAGCGCCGTCTACCGCATCGTAGAAGGCGTCTACCGCGAGACCGTAGACCAGGCGCGCCCACAAATTGCGGGACTCTTCCGCCTCCTGAGCGATCCCGGCGCTTACCCCGCGGTCATCTTCTGCCGCGCCGGACGCGACCGCACCGGTTTCGCCGTCGCCGTCGTCCAACTGGCGCTCGACGTAGCGGCGGAGGACGTCGTCGCAGAATACCTGCGCTCCAATGCTTTTCTCCTGCCGCAGGCGCAGCGCGCCGTCGCCATGCTCCAACGGCTCCCCTGGGGACCACGCCCCGCCCGCATCCTGCGCGCCGTGTTTGACTCGCAGGAACGCTACATCCGCAGCGTCATCGGCAAAATCGAGGAAGACTACGGAGGGATTGCGGGATATTTGAGAGCGTGTAAGATTGAGGGAGAAACCGTGGAAGTGATGAAAAAATTGCTTTTAGAACTTCAACAACTATAATGGGAAAGACTAAAATTGCTATTTCAGTATAGAGGAATACCGATGCCAGTAGAAAAGACAAAGCGGAATGAATTATGTCCATGTGGCAGCGGTCTCAAATTCAAGCATTGCTGTGGTAAAGTGGAGCATAATATGAATACCAGTCCCATTTTTAGGTCCATTCACATCGAGCATTTTAGATGTTTTAGGAAACTTGATATCAACTCACTGGCAAGGATCAATTTAATCGCCGGGAAGAACAGCGTTGGAAAAACTGCCGCACTGGAGGCAATCTTCTTGCTAATGGGTGCGGAAAATCTCGAATTGATTCTGCGAATCAGTCAATTCCGTGGAATCACGGAGCTAAAAGGAGATGTACGGTCAATTTTAGAATTGCTATGGGCGCCGCTATTTTTTCAACTTGAGGTCAATCGGAAAATCCGCATTCGCGCTGGACTAAGTGAAGGAAAGGAGCATCAAGTCGAACTGGCCCTGGCTGCCCCATCTTCGCGGACTTTGGATCTTAATGGTAATAGTGAACTCGGTGCCTTGTTACGATCCAATCTTTCGGCTGGGCAAGTCCTGAAACAAATTTTCTCTAGTCCTCAGGGTTCAAAACAATTCGAGATGAAATTCATAGATGGCAATCTAAGGATAGAGCCTGCGCCTTCTAGCCCTCCCTTTCCAGGTTATTTCCTTTCTGCGCGCAGAGCCCCTACGCAAGAGGATGCCTCGGATTTATTTGGAAGGCTGATCAAATCAAAACTGGCAGATGAATTGGATCTGGTGGAGGTACTCAAAATTGTTGAAGGAAGGCTGATCCGGCTTGACGTTATCCCCAGCGCCGGTTCGTCAATGATTTATGGAGACATCGGTCTGGAGCAAATGCTTCCTATCTCGTTGATGGGAGATGGTATGATACGCCTAATCGGCATTTTACTGAGAATTGCCAATGCATCTGGCGGCCTTGTCTTGATTGACGAAATTGAGAATGGGCTTCACTATTCTATCCTTCAGAACCTTTGGCAAGTTATTGGGAAAGCCGCGAAAACGTTTAATACGCAAGTCATCGCGACCACACACAGTTACGAGTGCATCCAAGAAGCGCACAAGGCCTTTAGCGAATCAGGAGATGATGAGTTCCTTCTGCACAGACTGGATCGAATCAATGACCGCATCGAAGCCGTCACCTATGACAACGAAGCGCTGGAAGCAGCGATAAAAGCCGGTTTTGAGGTCAGGTAATGCCTACTAACACCACCATCTCAAAATCCAAACAACTCTTTGTAGAAGGTAAAGATGCGAAGGAATTTTTCGGCCCATTCATTGAGAGTATAGGAATAGACAGCATTCAAATTCAAGACTATGGTGGTATTCATGAATTAGCGGGGTTTCTCAAACAGTTTGTCCTACGTGCTGAGTACAAAAGCCTGCCGGTCACCGTCATTGGAATTGTTCGGGACGCAGAACAAAATGCAGCAAGTGCTTTCAGAAGTGTATGCAGCGCATTGGAAAAGGTTAACTTGACTTGTCCGTCCACTCCGCTGGTGTTCACAGATCAGAGCCCCAAAGTTGGCGTGTACCTCTTTCCAGACGGAAAGAGCGGCGGGATGATAGAGACGCTGCTTCTGCAAGCTGTAAACGATCAACCCGCGCTGAAATGTACAGATCAATATCTGGAATGCGTCGTTCAAGCCACAGGAATCACCCCAACGCCACGAGACAAAGCCCGCTTCTTAGCCTTCCTCGCCTCCAAACCGGACATCAAGCCGCTCACCGGCTATGCCGCGCGAGCCGGGTATTTGAATTTCGATAGTCCGGCGTATGACCTGCTGAAAGAATTTATCCGGTCTCTGTAAAATACAACAGATCAAACCTAATACCTCGCTGTGTTATAATGGGGCAGTTTGCGCTTCAAGCAAACTGCCCTTTTATTTGAACAACCCGTTTCCAATTTCCGGTTACCGATTTCCAATACTGTGGGAGAAAACCGCCGTGGTAAACCTTGCCAAATTGTTGATCATGATGGGCGTCACCGTCTTTCTGCTTTCCAGAAAATGGGATCTGGGCCTGATCCTGCTCCTGAATGCGCTCCTGGCGGCGCTCTTGTTCGCCTACCCGCTGCGTGATTTGCCGCTTTCGCTGTGGCGCGGGCTCGTCGCCCCGGATTCGATCAATCTGGCGCTGGCCGTCTTCCTGGTGCTGGTGCTGGCCGAGGTGATGCAACGCACGAAAGCCATGGAGAAGCTGGCCCAATCGCTGCAAGCGCTGGCGCCGGACGGACGCTTCGTCGTCGCGCTGCTGCCGTTGCTCATCGGGTTGATGCCGATGCTCGGCGGCGCGATGTTCTCGGCGCCGATGGTCAACGAGGTCGGCGACACGCTCAAGCTCAGCCCCAACCGCAAGACGTTCATCAACTACTGGTTCCGCCACTCGCTGGAATACGTCTTCCCGCTCTATTCCTCGCTGCTGATGATCGCCGCGCTGATGGAAATCACGGTCTACGACTTCATCCGCGTCTCCTGGCCGCTGGCGCTGGCGGCGCTGGCCGGCGGGGCGCTCTGGGGCTTGCTCGGCGTCAAAGCGCAGCCGCACGCCGGCAACGGGCAAAGCAAAGTCCAACTGTGGCGCGACCTGCTGAGCGGCATCTGGCCGCTGATCCTGGTCATCGTCAGCGTGGTGGCCCTGAAATGCAACATGATCCTCAGCCTGCTGGCCGTCGTCGGATTGGCGCTGATCGTCTGGCGCGTCGCTCCCCGGCAGTGGCCGGACATCGTCAAACGTAGCTTCCCCGTCCCCACCTTCTCGGCCATCTTCGGCGTGATGATGTTCAAGCGGGTGCTGGAAGACGCCGGCGCCGTCCAACAGATACCGCAAGCGTTGAGCCTGTTGGGATTGCCGCCGCTGCTGGTCGCCTTCGCCGTTCCGATGATGGTGGGCCTGCTCACCGGCGTCGCCGCCGCCACCCTGGCAATCAGCGTGCCGCTGGTGCTGCCGCTGCTCGCTGGCTACGGGCTGGACAGCGCCACCGCCGGGCTGTGGCTTTTCGCCGGCGGCTTCAGCGGCATCCTGCTCTCGCCGATGCACCTGTGCCTCGCCCTCACCCGCGAATACTTCGGCGCGCAATGGAGCCAGCTCTACCGCGCCATCGTCCCATCGGTCGGGCTGGTGGCGGCCACCGCGTTGGCAATTGTCTGGATTCGATAACTGCAAAATCATGAATCATGAATCATGAATCATGGATGAAATTGATTCATGATTCATGATTCATGATTCATGATTCGCCATTCGGAGGGTACCCTATGACACAACGCCTTGCCCTGGGCATTGACGTCGGCTCCACAACCGTCAAGCTGGCGGTCTTGGACGCCGTTACGCGCGAGCTGTTGGACTGGCGCTACGTGCGCGCCAACGGACGCCCGCGCCAGACTTTGTTGAAGACGCTGGCCGAGATGGACCTTCTGTCATCGGTCGCCATCGCCTGCGTCGGCTTCACCGGCTCCGGCGGTGGCCCGATCGGCGCGCTCGTCAACGCCGGCCACGTCAACGAGCTGGTGGCGCAGACCCGCGCCGTGAGCGAGTTCTACCCCGAAGCCCGCACCGTCATCGAGATCGGCGGGCAGGACAGCAAGCTCCTCATCCTGGAACGGCAGAACGGCAGAACGCTGCTGGTGGATTTCGCCATGAACACGCTGTGCGCCGCCGGCACCGGCTCGTTCCTGGACCAGCAGGCAGAACGGTTGGGCATCGCCATCGAAGAGGAATTCGCCGCGCTGGCGCTGCAATCGGCCGAACCGGCGCGCATCGCCGGGCGCTGCACGGTCTTCGCCAAGTCGGACATGATCCATCTGCAACAAAAGGGCGTCCCCATGCCCGACATCCTGGCCGGGCTGTGCTACGCGCTGGTGCGCAACTTCCGCAGCGTCATCGGGCGCGGCAAGCCCTTTGAACCGCCGATCCTCTTCCAGGGCGGCGTGGCCTGCAACCGCGCCGTCGTGCGCGCCTTCGCGGACGTCCTCGGCGCGGACATCACCGTCCCCCAACATCACACCCTCATGGCCGCCCTCGGCGCCGCGTTCGAAGCGCTCGACGCCTACGACGCCGCCCACGCCTCCTTTGCCGGCTTCGCCCCCCTCCAAACCGCCCAAGACGAAGAAACCACCCCCACCCACTCTACCCTC
>DAOUFX010000081.1:0-17731 GCA_034429675.1 Anaerolineae bacterium
CGTGTTTTTTCGTGCGGGGGTACCCCACGAAAAAACACGCTACCATCAATCAAAAATCCACAATTCGATATTCTCCTTGCAAAGCGGTTGCGCCTTCCGTCAGGTTACTTCGCAAGAAAGACAAGACCTCCGGGTCGGAAAATGGCACGTCTCCGAGAGCTTCGCGGATTTCGCGGGTGTCCAGGCTGAATTCCCGATCGTTCACACGATACCGGTACACCACGTCCACCCCCGGAAATCCGACCATCATACATAACAACGTGCCCACGACGTCGCCCAGCGGCGGGCGATCAATGTGACTGTATTGGAATGTGGCCGACGTTGTCGTTCCCTGGCCGACGGCCGATTGGATGGCAAAGGCGCCGCCGCACATCTCGGCGGCCTGTTTGAGAAAGGGAATGCCCAGCCCAACTTTGCGCGTGGTGCGCGTCGTAAACCAGGGATCCACCACCTGGGATAACGCTTGAGCGTCCATCCCACAGCCATTATCCCGAACCGTCAGCGAGAGCCGATCCTCACGCAAATTTTCTTCGATGGTAATGTGCAATTGGGTCGCGCCGGCCTTGACCCCATTCTCGGCGATGTCGAGCAGATGCTGCGACAGGTCACGAAAAACGGTCATTCGTACTTGCGCAGACTCTTGGCGACATCCTGCGGGTTCAGGCGACCGATGATGTCATCGTCAATCATCGCCACGGGGGCCAGCGAACAGGCGCCAACGCAGCGGCAGATTTCCAACGTGAAGCGATTGTCAGGCGTAGTTTCGCGCAGGTCAACGTTGAGAACCTGCTTGAATTTATCAATCAACGTCGGGCCGCCGCGGACGTAGCACGCCGTCCCCATACAAATATTGATCTTGTGCCGGCCAATCGGCGTCATCCGAAAAGAGGAATAGAACGTGAGAACGCCATAAATATGGCTGAGTGGGACTTGCAATACCTCGGAGATATACTGTTGCATTGCGAGGGACACAAACCCTAGTCGCTCCTGGACTAAGGTTAACACCAACATTGTCGCACCCGGTTTTGCTTTATTGGCATCCAAAATCTCATCTAAGACTGTTTTGTGCTCCGGGGCCAAAGTGGGTGCACCTGAAGAAACCTCATTGACCGCTATACCCATGTTTTCCACCTCGACTGTTTTGAGTAAAAATTCGTCGCTACCCACAAGGGTATGAGTGCTGCCGGACAGACAAGAAGGGGGGACTCCTGACCACTGTCCGGCGGCGCCCATAACAGCTCCTTGTTAAGTAGCCACTCGCTAGTATACCTCAAAATGACGAGAACCCAATACCCAAAATTAAAGAAGGGGTGCTAAGGATATTTTTCGCGCGGGCAACCCGCGCGAAAAACACCTTCACTATTCCCTCTATGGAACATAAAAATCGTGTCCGCCAGAGCGGGTCAGCGCCAGGCGCAAGGCGGCGACGGAGGGCGGCTCCGCCAGGGTGAAGATGGTACGGGTGTGTCCGATCCAATCCAGGAAATGCGCATCGGAACTGGCAATGAGAGGGATGTCGCGCAGGGAAGGATAGTGGGCGCGCGCCTGGCTGGGGCGCATATTGTAGGAAACTTCGGCGGCGTCGGCGGCCAGGTCCGGCGGCCAAAACCCCAGGACGTACATCAAACCGTAGACGGTGCGTTCGACGTGAGCCGGGATCGCCAGCCCGCCGAGCGTGTGAATGGCGCGGGTGGCTTCCTCGATGCCGACCTGCGCCGGCGCTTTGCGCATAACCGGATCCTCGGCCACAAAGTCGCCAGCGGCATCCACCAGATATTGCGGTCCGAAATGTTCGGAATCGTTGACCAGCGGCGGCAACCACGCATCCACCTGAACCTGCCAGGCGCTCACCTGGGCCAACGTGTCAAAGATACACAGCAGGTCTACTTCTTCCTGGGTGAGCAGTTCCATTCCCGGCAACACGCACAGACCGCTGCCGGCGGCGGCTTCCATCACGGCGGCGACATTGCCGGTGGCGTTGTGATCGGTGACGGCGATGACGTGCAAGCCTTTCTGAAGCGCCTCCGCGACGATGAGCGGCGGGATCATCTCCACTTCGGCGCAGGCCGAAAGAACCGTGTGGAGGTGAAGATCGGCGTGATACTCGCGCATGAGGTTACGTTCCAGGCGCAGGTGGCTGTCTCACGATTCCGCCGCGATATGTTCGCATGAACTATACTCCGATTGCGATGAGACGACCTACCGTTGCATACACCGGTTCGAGACTGGAGAGGATAACCACGCCTTGTTCTTCGGCCTTGTCGAGAGTGGCCTGGGGCACCACTGCATTCTCTGCTATGACGATGCAGGCCAGTTCGTTCAGAGCGGCCACGGCGACGATGTTGGTGTGCGTCTGCAACGTCACCCACACCGACTGCGCTTGAGCGCCGGCCATCACGCAGCTGAGCAAGTCGGCGGCGTAGCCGCCGTGGACTTCCTGGTCTAGCTGTTCTTCCCCGACCAGAACTTTGAATCCCAGCTTTTCGACGATTTCACGTAATGTCATTGAGTCTCGCCTTTCTTCGTCTAATTTCTAAGTTGAAGGAGAGTATCTGTAGATATCTTCGACTCGATCTGCTCGATGATTTTTGTGAGCTCTATTCGCGTTTCTGCTTTGAGCCCCAAACAAATGGCAATACCATCAGAATCTGTGCTAAGGCGTGATGTTAAATTCAGATGGTGCGAGAGGTCTTTCTGTGCCGACATTCTGTAGGCGTGGAAATGTACAGGGTCGCCTGTGCGCGCACCAGTGAGATGAGAAAACTGAAATTCTTTGCGGAAATAGTCAAGAAGGAAGTCCTGAATCACGAGAACAAGATGTTTGTTGACGGCCTCGAATGTTTGCACTTTGTGGTGTAACTGGATCAAAATGGTTTTTGCCGTCATTTTCCAATTCATCCCATAAGTCCTGTAGGATGCTGCTTCTTCCTGAACAACGTTGACACCGACGTCTTGGAGATATTTCTGTCGCGCAGGCCAGACGGTTCCCGTTGTATCAAGAGTTTGGAGTTCAACGCCGACAAAATCCTTCACTTTGCCATCTCTGGCAGAGACAAGAAAGTAATCAACATTGCCGCCAGGAATAGAAACTTCAGGGACAATGTGTAGTTCGTTCCCAGGTTCGTGAACGGTTAACAAATGCAGACAGTCGGTAAACACCTGTCTGCGTTCAAGAAGACGGTATGGACAGATGATAATAGGGCGCTTTTCTTTGCCGTACAACACAGAACAACTACCAATTGATATTTCCGGCTGACTTTTTCGTATTTTGATGCATTTGCGATCAAGGTAGGGGCACCATTGCTGTTCCGCAATGGTTTTCCAATCTTGCATTTTGTCCGCGGTATTTTTCCCAAACAACTCGATTAGATTGCTCATAGAAGTGTTTCACATCTCCGTTCAGCGATGGTGAGATATTCCGGTGACAGGTCAATTCCAACGGAACTTCTTCCGAGTAGGCTGGCTACCAACATCGTTGTCCCCGTTCCACAAAACGGATCAAGGACCAAACCATCTTGAGGGCATGTAGCCAGAATGGGAATCTTACAGAGATCCTCCGGGTATGCCGCAAAGTGGTCAGCGCGTTTCTGTGTATCTTCTGGAAGAATGTCCCAAACATCGGATGGTTTGCTCCCATTGGGGTGATACTTGAGGAAGTAGAATCCCCGGTCTCTCAACTCCTTTGCGCGTCCCGATACTTTTTCCGAATCTGAATGTGTCGTTCTTTGTTGCCCACGGATAATCATGCGAAAGTCGGCTACATCGCCACGAGTAACGGAAGCCAGCATCTCTTCAAGTGCAGCCATCGCCGCAGCCCTCTCATCTTCTGAAAGTTCGGTTGTAAGTTCGATTTGCCGCTTATACCTGACGCCACTGACGCCGCTGGCAGAGACAACAGATCCATTGACCACTTTCGTTTTTTTGGGCGTGCTGCGTATAGCATCGGCGTTGTAGTAATAACCATGTGGATTCTTCACAAAATGGAAAATATCTTCGTGAACAGTGCGCAATCTGTCAAGGGTATTGTCAGGTCCCCCTTTGATCTTATTCCAAACTACACTATTGCGCAGTATCCAACCTTGTTCGTCCATCATTTTGATGGCCAGTCGCCAGGGGATGCCGACCAGACGCTTGTCCGCGTACGAATCGCCAATATTCAGCCAGAAAGACCCTGAGCCCTTGAGTATCCTTTTTACTTCCGCAAAGACATCTAGCAAATGGGCGATGTATTCGGTGTATCCTCGTTCCAAACCGATTCCGCCGTTGTGATAGTCTCTTTTCCCCCAATATGGCGGGCTTGTCATACAGAAATCGAACAAGCCAGAGGGGCAGCGGCGGAGAGTTTCCAATGCGTCGCCATGAACGAAAAGTGGGGAAAGCCTCTTGGTTTGAATATACTCATGGATCTTAATAGGTGTATCGGTGATATCAACAATCATCAAAAAACTTTCTCTTCTACATCATTAGGGTCGGTGATCGTCTCAAATGTCTGCGACAAGCATAATCGCTGGACTACAAGCGCTATTTTTCCTCGTCCGCAAACTCAGACCATTCAAGCCGGCAAGACAGGCATCTGTTGTGATTCTTTATGCGGTACTTATCCAATGACTTCACACACACGGTGACCGTGTAAACCATCAGTCCGACAACCAACAACGGGCCCAGGCTCATCACCCAACGACCCTGGCTTATCCAAAGGACGGCAAGGGCGCCCATCACGACGCCGAGGGCGCCGATGCCAATCGTGACCAGGCGAGCTATCGCCGGGGTCATAAAACCCCAGAATACCGGCATTCCGAAGAAGTCATTCGGATAAATATACTCCACTTTCGTGACTTCGATCCGCGTTTCGGTCTTGCAGCTAGGACAAATCATGGGGGTCCTCCATAAAATAAAAATTCGCCCAACAATGACTCAGATAAATACGGACACCGGGACTTTGAACCGCTCGCTCAATAGCTTGATTTGACGGAGATTCAGCTCCCGCTTTCCATTCAGGATTTCCGACACGACGCCTTGGCTACCCAGTTCCGGCAAATCCTTCTGTTTAAGGTGGTACTCTTCCATCAAATACTTCAATACAGAAACGCCATCCCCCTTTGGTTCCGGGATGTGTTGCGCTTCGTACATTTCAACCAGGACGCCCAATACATCCATCATATTCGCCAATGGGTGAGCCTCATCATCTCTGACGATATCGGTAATCTCATCCAATAAGTTTACCAGCTGTTTATATTCATCTTCACTGGTCGGAACGAATATGAATTTTGCCGTCTGTTGTAAGTTCTCCATAACTTGTGCTTGTAACATTTCATTCACCTTTTATGCCACTTATTCCTGTCATATTCACTGTGGGTGAGTATTTCCCGGATATAAACCTTCCTTCTATTAAAATGAATAACGGCGATGAGACGATACTCATTGCCCCCGATGTTGAAAACGACATAACCGTCAACATAATCTGCCCTTGAGAAATGCTGCTTCAATTCGCTAAAAGAGCTGTAATCCATGCGTTTGATGATCCGATACCAGGTATCAAGCGATGACTGACTGTCGGGGTATTTCTCAATGAATTCGTTGATCCGTTTGCGGGTGATGATGTGCATATAAGCATTATATCTCAAATCGAGATAAACAGCAAGGCGCTTGAAATGAGTTTTTAGACCTCGCCCCGAAAGGTGCGGGTCTCTGTCGCCCGATAGCCGTATGGCAGTCAGAAGGTTGATTAAACGAAAGATAAAGGATTAAGGGAAGGCGTAGGGTGCGCCGCGCTTACACCGGCGGCATGCGCGCTTCTTCCGGTGAAACCTTGAACCGCATCTGGATGCGCGTGCCGACGCCGATGGCCGACCAGATGTTGATCGAATCGGCGCAGCGTTCCATATTGACCAGGCCCATCCCTGCGCCAAAGCCCATCTCGCGCACGGCCGGCGTCGCCGTAGAATAGCCGGGTTGCCGGGCCTGATCCACGTCAAGGATTCCGGGGCCAGCGTCTTGTGCCACGACCATAATCTCCGAGGGTTGGATATCCGCAAAGATGATTCCGCCGTCGGTGGTGTGAATGATCAGATTGATTTCCGCTTCGTAAGTGGCGATGGCAACCCGGCGGGCCAGTTGCGGCGCCGCGCCGATTCGCAACAATGCCTGCTTGATTTTCGCCGACGCATCCCCGCCGCTGGCGAAGTCATCCTTTTTGATGTGATAGCGCAGTGTCAGGCTGGTGGCCTCCGACTCCAGCGCGTCGAAGAAACGCTGCGGACGCTCCTGAATTTGCTCGGCTTCTGTGTAAACCTCTTGCAGGGCGCGCAGCAGCGCGAGGGTGATGTCGCCGCGCGTGATGATACCCACCAGCTCCCCACGATTGTCCAAAACCGGCATCCGTCCGATGTTACGGCTCTCGAAGCGCCGCAGCGCCTCCATCACCGATTCCTGAGCCTGAGCGACAATCAAATCCCCGCCGGTCATAAACTTGCTGACCGGCGCGTTCAGCTCCGAGCATTCCATGGCGTGGATAAGGTCTTCGATGCTGACGACGCCGACCAGGGCGTCGCCCTCGACGACAGGGCAGCCGGAAATGCGGTTTTCCCGCATCAGCTCTTTAACTTCCTGCATGGATTGGTTGGGGGAAATGGTCAATATTGAGGTAGTCATCACCCGCGAGACTTTCATCTCGCGAATGAGCTCGTGGAGCTTGGAAAGCGCGCCTTCGCGCCCCATCAGACTAAAGAGAGCAAAGCGTTCCTTCATTATTATTGTTGGCGAACAATGGGCAGCTTGCCGATGCCTTTCAGACCGGCGACGTAGAGGATGCCGGCCGTCTCGAACATCGTATAAGGAGACACCATCACGGCGATCCCCATTTCCTCTGCCAGTTGGATGGTTTTATCGGAAGGATATTTCCCGCGCACAAACAAAATAGCCGGCGCCTCAGCCATATCGGCCGTACGCACGGCCTGAGGATTGGTCAGCCCGGTGACAAGCAGCATGTTGGGCTTCACAAACATCAACACGTCGCTCATCAGATCGGACGTGCAAGCGGTCTCGATGTCTACGTTAAAGGGGGGTTTTACGATGAATTGTCCTTCAACAGCTTTCACAATTTCGTCTAACGTCATAGTGGACTCCTGGGAAATTCTCTTTTCTTCCTTGTCTTGTTAGGCATAGTATCATTGATTTTGACTTCTGTCCAGCTTTTTCTACATCACCAATCGCTCGTAGAGCGACTCAGCATTTAAAGTCGGGCACACCGTCTCGTGACAAAGAAGCGTCTGCGTGGCGGCGGCCATCCCCAGGCGCACGGCCTCTTCCGGCGAGACTCCCTCCAGCAGCCCATATATCACCGCCGCCGTGAGCGCGTCGCCGGCGCCGATGGCGCTGACCGGTTCGACGGTCAGGGCCGGAAGGCGCCCACTTTCTTCGGGAGTGGCGTAGAAGAGCCCCTGCACGCCCAGGTTGATGATAGCCAGGTGTACCCCCAGTTGCACCAGACGCCGCGCAGCCTGCATGAACGTGGCGTCGTCGCGCAACTCGAACCCAACCAGCGCTTCCGCTTCGTCCTTGTCGGGCGTGATGACGGCAATCTCCGGCAGGTAAGGGTGCACTCGATGCGCCAACAGGGCGGCGGTAGGATCCACGCAGACCGGCGTTCCGTAGCGTGAGGTCATCCGAAAAAGTGTCTGGAAAGCCCGCGCCGACAGATTGGCGTCCACACACACCATGTCGGCTTGCCGGATCAGCCCGCGCAGGCGATGGAGGTAGCCCGGCGTGAGCGCCCGCATCACGGCCATATCGTCGAAGGCCAGCCACGGCTCGTTGTTGAGGTGGTGTAGCCCGACGAAGGCAGCCGTGGCATGCTCGGAGGAGACGATGGAATCGGCGGTGTCAATGCCCACTTCTTTGAGGTGTTGTAACAACCCTCGCCCCCAAACATCGTCGCCGACGGCCGTTACCAGCCGCACCTTCACCCCCAATTGCGCCAGGTTCTCGGCAATGTTGCGCGCGACGCCCCCCCACTCCAGGCGAATCTGGCCGGGGTTGGAGCGAGCCGGCTCGATCACGGCGGTGCGCGGCGCCACTTTCATATCCAACACCGCTGCGCCGATGACGAGCACCTGATAGTCGCCATATCCTGTTTTCATCCTTCATCCTCCTCTCGAATCAGCAGCCGGGGAATGGCCGTCATGCCGCCTGTTTCCTGTTGGCGGGGGCGGAAGTAGATGTGCCCACTGCGTTGGCGCACAAACGGCCGTTCCAGGCTTAAAGCTAGAGTCGTTGCCGGCGAACCCGGAGACAGCACTTCCAGCAACACGACATCTCTGGCGCGACTCTCGGACAAAAGATAGCCGTTCTCAGGTACTTTGAAGGCGATGTAACAGGTGTTGGGTTTGAGATAGAGGAAGGGAAGCGACTCTACCTCGACCGGCAAATATCCCGGCGGCATATAGAGAGCCAGCACTTCAGCGGGAATCATGACCTGAAACGGGTTGAGACTGATCGTATTGGTTCTGATCAGAGTGAGATTGACCATCTCATACAGCGGCAAGACCACGGCCAATTCGTCGCGCGGCTGCTTGGCGCGAATATCCAGCAAGTTTTTGACCCAGCGGTCGAGGTTCTGGCAGTCGCCGACGCGCGCTGTGTTGTTCTGAAACCCCCAGTAGAGTTCGCTATCCTGCAACAGTTTCCGCGCCGAGGCGAAAGACTCCAACGCCTTATCGTCGGCGCGCATGATGTAATGGATCAGGCCTTCCCAATAGTGAGCGACGGCGCGGTTGTACCCGGCGATCTGCGAAACCTGCATTCGCAGCTTCCTGAGCGCTTTTTGCGTTTGGGCCAGAGCGTTGCCCCACGCTTGAAGACGGTAAAGCAGGTCCGCTTTGTAGAGCAGCAGCAAGGCCGATTTGCGATGGTCGCGCGCGGCCAGAGCATAGGACAGCAGAGGCTCCACCATATTGAGCGCCTCTTCGTACAACCCCTGGTTGAATTTCTGGTTCACCTGATCCTGAAAGACATCGCCCAATTCAGGATAGGCGTCCCAAAATTCCAGGAGGTGCATCGGCGTTAATTCTTTAGGCACAAAGACAAATCGCATAAGTCGCCGCCGTTATAAAGAGCTGCGCGCGATGCGCATCAGGTTCTCGGCCTGTTGGAACATAAGCTGTTGCACGTTGGGATTGCTTTCAGCGGCCGTGCGCAGCACATCAATAAACCCGAGCACAATAAGTTGCGCGGGGACGTCCATGCCGGCCTGGTTCAGTTCTTGCACTTCACCGAGCATCGTGGTGATCAGCTCCACCTTGGCGTTGACCTGCGCCTGCAAGAGCAAGTCGGCGTACACGGCGTCGCCTTCGATGGCGCTTTCATCGGATAGCCGTTGCAGCCGGGCTTGCCAGAATTCCAGCCATTGCCGGGGAACCGCTTCTTCAGTGGGAAGAACCGGGCCAAGTTGCACACTTTCCACGTCCACTCCGATCTGATGGCCGATCTCTTGAACCTGGGCGTGGATTTGCGCCTCAAGCGCCGGGAGCGACAACGGTTCGGGATGGGGGGTGCTGGAATGGGGGAGCCAGTAGCGCGGATTGAGAAATTCGTCCAGCGGGTATTGTTCCAGCCCGTTGCGAATGACGCCGGCCAACACGCCGTTGGCGATGCGTTGCGTCCAATCCTGAATATCCTGTCCCTCGATATCGCGGGAACGCTTGCCGGCGGTGACAGCCAGCACGGATGTCTCCAGATACGGATAGGGGGATTTCTGGCTGGGTTCCTGGTGTCCCCCGTCAATGCGGAAGCGGATGTCCGCGTCGCAGGATGCGGGAATGCCGTCTCTCGTCATAAAATCAATGTGTAAAGTGCGTCGCTGTGGGCGCAAATCTACGACGTCCCAGATTTTCTCGAAGGATTCCAGATGGTGCAGGCCGGGTCCCAACACACGGTAGAGGCGAGCCATACGTTGGGTGATGACGACACTATCGTGCGCGATGCGCAACAGGCCGGGTCCGCCAACGCTTTGCAAAATGGCCGGCCCTTCGGGGTCAAACCGTCCCTGTTGCACCTCCAACACCCTGCCAGACAACAAATCCATCTCGCCGCCATAAAGCAAGTGCGAAAGGACATCCCCGGTTTTGTCGGCTGGCAGCTCGTAGAAGGTCATCACAAAACGTGAGAAGGCGCGGCTGACCACCGTCACGGCCATCACCATACTCAGCCCAAACGCTGCTACCAGCGTCCCCAAATTGATGAGCCGGCTGCGCAGCACAGCCGGTTCAGCGGCGCCAAATGTCAGAAACAACCCCAATATGAAGACGGCCAGTGCGGCGAGACCAGCCACAATCAGAATAAGTGGACGCGCGGCTTTAAGATCCATCTAGGTATTGTCCTCAGAAACTTTTTGGCGCAATTCGACCAGCGCCGGCAGGGCCGATTCGGGTAAGAACGCGCGAACTTCGGGGTCGCGCGCGATGCGCTCCAGGTTTTCCAGGAGATAGTAAGCCGCAAGGTTGCTGCTGAAGCCGTCGTCGGTATCCTGGACTGCGGTATTGGTCGCAACGATCAGATGCGAGAGCAAATCAGCTCTGGCACGGTTTTGCAGCGCCGCAAAACGCTCGAAACGCCGGGCCTGCACGGCGCCTTGCCATTCCATCAACTGATGAATCCAGCGCGCTTTCCAGGCCTCGATGCGCTGTTGGATCACCTCATCGGCCAGAGGCACGATGTTGCTGATGGCCACATCGTTAATTTCGAAGCCCATGGGACCCACTCGTTCTGCGAGTCGCCGGCGCACCTCCCCGGCGATTTTCACCCGGGGTACCGTATGATCCGGCAGGCCATAGAGATCATCGAGGCTGTGGTTGATCATTTCCTGCTTGAACAAATTCCGGGCAAATTCGACCGGAATGTCTCCCCAGGGCCGGATGTGATGAGCTTCCAACGGCGTGAGACCTTCAGGATTGACCTCCGCGCCGAAGACGACACGCCAGGCGTCATCTCGGGCATAGGGCCACGGATAGCGCAACCGCAGCGATTTCCGCCCCGGATTGATTCTGAAGACGATGGACGCCGAGAATTTGATGTTGATGCCGTCTTTGGTGATAGCCGTCACTTCCAGGGCGCGCAACTGTGGGCGCAGGTTGATGACCGAGTGGATAGTCTCGTCGGCGCGGGTCAAAACCCAGCCGGGGCCGACAACGCGGCGGATGGTTGTCTGGCCTTTGAGTACCACTGCGTTCTCGGCTTCGGTCATGACGCAGCCCGGTCCCGTGCCATAGACCGTGCTGCCGCGAACACGCTGTCTTGCTTTGCCCTTTTCGATCACCCAGACCGGTTTGGGGAGCCCCGACAGAATACCGGCCAGCAATGCCATCGCATCCCGGCGGCTATACCCTTCTTCCTCTTCTTCGAGCGGGATCAGGTCTTTGACCCAATCCAGCAACATCCAACTGCCAAGAGCAAAGGGTGAGGTGACAAAAATAAGAAAAAGCAGAAACTGCCCAAACGGAGGCCATGCAGCTTTGCCGCCGCCAAGGGCGACCAGGACCCAAACCATTGCGCCTAAGGCCATGAGACCCATTGCGCCGGCCGGGAAGATTCTGAAAACCGCAAAGGGGATGAGCATCATCACGAGGGGCAACCAAAGGCCCAGGAATACCAACATGATCGTAACCAGAGTGCCATTGGGCCAGGTTTCACGCAGAGTTGGAGTAACCACCCACAATAGCCCCAGGAAAGGCCAAAGTGAAGCGCCCCAAATCGCCAACAAGGGATCTCCGGGCACCGGCAGTCCGCCTTCCTTATGGACGGATTGTTTGGGAGAACGAGCATTAAGCGCAATACAGCCGCCTAAATACAAGACCAGTAAAAACTGTAACACCTTTCTACTCCTACAATTAGGCCGGATTACGCTCACTTTAGCATGGAACCGCAAAAAAGGAAACACCCAACTTTGAGTTCTCTCAAAAAAAGGGCGGGATCAGTTGCCTGACCCCGCCCGGAATGCACGCCATGCGATTTCTAGCGTTGATATTGCCGCATGACTACCGGCAAGTAAACCAGCTTGGTTGTCTCTACCGGATAGGCCGCGGTGATGTTATTGGCTTCATCCAATTCCAGGATGAGCCCCCAAGGCCGCCCCCAGTAAAACGTCTGAGTTCCCTGGCTGACGTCTACCTGGGCATAAATGTCATAGTTCCCGCCGCCCGATGGGACATACAAGGGGAAGTTCACCGTGGTGCTTTCGTTAGTGTCGAGGCGCCCGTCAATCCACTTCAAGTAGGCGTCGCCGCGTTCCCAACCTTCGTCGTGATCGAAGACGTCCTGCGGCGGGAACGAAGGCCGCCGGCGCAGGTAGACTTCCACGGCAAAGAGCTCGTTCGGGTTCCCCTGGCTTCCATCCCAACGGTGAGTAACCGGATCGCCCAGGTTCGTCACGACAACGGCCACCGTCATGGGTTCACCCGGGGCCAGACTTTCGGGCGTGATCGTAAGACTGCTGATGACCAGATCCGGCCCCTTGAAGAAATCGAAGTCCGACGCCAGATTGTTGAGCACGTTGGTTTCCATGGTTTCTTCGGTGCTGTAATAGGAGATTTCCACGCGGTTCTCGATGTTCTCGATGGAGGAAGGAATGGTGGTAGTGAGTTTGACGCTGAAGGTAATGGATCTGGATTCCCCTGGGGCAAGTTTCTCAGTGACGAAGTAGACAAATTGATCATCAAGGACCTGCTGCCATTCAGGGCCATAGGAAATGAGGTCAGCGTAGTCGGCCTGAGCGAACGTATCGGTAATGATGACACCCATCACCGGCGCTTCGGAATCAATAGAGTTGGTGTATTGGATGGTGTACTCCAACCACTCGCCGCCCTCAATGCGGGTCTTGCCGTCACTCTTGCTGATCTCTATGTCCACACGCGGAATCTGAACGGCCCGTACACACGCATCTTCGGGCGTGCGCTTGGGCAGCAGCTTGTCTCCCATTTTCACCTGAACATCGTTGCAGTAGATGCCGGTTTTGACGAGATAGCTGGAGCGCGCCTGGAAGACCAATGTGAGTTTCTGGTTCGGTTGAATCGTCCCCAGGTTTGTCCACACCACTTCCTCACGCTCGCCCGAAACAACCTGCGGCATTGCCGTGCCACCGACAGGCGCAACAAAGGAGAAGCTCATGGGTAAGGTGTCAGTCAATATGATCTGCTGGGGCATTGTTGTCTCGTTGAACAATGTGAGCGTATACGTCACGATCTCGTCGGCGCCGACAGTGGACGGCTTGGCTGTCTTATCGGCCAATACTTGCGGCTCACCCTGGACGGTGACTGGCCCGGCTTCGTCCGTGGACGGAACCTCGACCAGCTCATTGGTTACGGCATTTTGGGCAGCGGCCTCCAATGAACTCAGATAGAGTCCACTGTATAGCTTGTTGCTGGTGGTGACGCCATAAATGAGCTGATAGGTTTGGCCGGTCTTCAGTTCACCTTGTAGTTCCCACACCAATTGCTGCCCGTTGATGGTGGGCACAAGGGCTGACGGTTCGATCATATGAGTATAGGTGAACCCATCGGGCAGTGTGTCGGTGATGATAATACTCTCAAGTTTGTCTTCGCTGCCGTTGTTGAACATGATGGTGTAAGTCGTCGTATCCCCGGCGGCGATGTGGTCAGGATTGGCCGCCTTGAAGAAGCCAATGCCAGAGATAACTTTCACCTCAACGTGATCGGTGTACTTGGCGTTCAGGCCAAGGTGAATGGGCGCGGTGCCATCCAGTTGGTTATATTCAAAGCCCAGGAACTGATGGGTGCGCACCGAAAAATACAATTCGACGCTCTCCTCGGCAGGGATTTCCTCGATGAGCCATACCAGCGGATCGGTACTGAGCGGTTCCGGGCCTTCCCACATGTTCATGTATTCCCAGTGGAGTTCACCAAGAGAAGGCAACGTGTCGGTGATAAGCACGTTCTTAACCGGCGCGCCGGTCAGGTTCTTCGCAACAATCCGGTAGGTCAAAAGACTATAAGGCGGCACTTCGGTCTGGTCCGGGTACTTGTCCAACTCAATACCCTGGTTCATCACGAGAGGTTCCAGGTCCCCGTCGCAGTCTTTGGACAATGTTTCGCCGACGACAAATTGCTCGGCCGGTGGAACGCAGATTGAGCGATCGGCCAGGGGAGAGACCTCGGCGCGGAAGCTGCTGCCATAGCTTTTCTTCCATCCGTCCTTCTCGAACATTGGCGCCTGGACTGTCAACATAATCGTGAGCGAACCGGCAGCCGGCACAGTTAGATTGCGCCATTGATAGGATCCATCGCCAATTTCATCCGGGGGAAGAGTGCTGTCAAGGATCTTGAAGCTAGCCACGGGCTTGCCGGAGACGCTATCGGACAACGGCACACTCCACGTCAGGGTGATACCGGAAAGCGCAGAGGGCGGATTGACGCGATTATCACGTAAGGTCAACGTCATCGTGAATTGTTGCCCGACGGAAATGGGGTTGGGATAGACCTTTTGGAAAAGCGAGAAGTGTGGCACAGCGCAGAACGGCGCTATTTTGACGGTCGGGAAACCGCGATACCAGCCTCCGGGAACAATATGCTTTTGAACATCGGAACCGCGTTGGTAGATGACACCCTTGGCCGGGTTTTTCAACATTTCGCACCAGGGTTCTCCGATGCCGTAGCCAACCAATCGCGCCGGGAAAGTATGCTCCCAGGTGTTGCCATAGGGGTATTTGTCTATGAAGTAGGGAGTCGGCAGGACGTAGTTATATTCCTCATCGCCGTCAACAATATCGCGGGTGCCTTTGAGGGGGACGGATTCCAGAAGGTCTCTGAATTCCGTCAACGTGAACGGTTCATGGTGTGAGAGATTGAGCACCTGGACGGTGTAGCTCACCAGTTCACCCTGGATGACGATGTCCTGCAAGGCCGTTTTGTTGTAGTGAATGCCTGGAATAATGACCACCTTCGCCGTCGTTTGGCAGATAGAGGTGTCTTCGTTGTATCCTTCCATGGCATTGATGACGCCGCTCAAGTTCACTTGATCGGCCAGGGCGATAAAGGAAAATTTGACGGTTTCGCCCGGTTCAATGGGGTCGTCCAGCACGTTGTCCCAGCGATAGATTTTGGAATCTAACGTTTCGGAAACCATAGTCGGTTCGCCGGGGAAGGGGTCTGCCATGTGCAGATAAACCACATCCAGCGGAATTTCGTCGGTAATCACTAAGGGGGGATAAATTGTGGTCTTGCCCAGGTTCCTTAATGAGATGGTATAGGTGATTTCGCTGCCGGCAATCTGTGTGGCAGGTGAAACCGTTTTCTTGGGATCTATCTGCCGTGTGCCAAAGAGGGGGGCATATTTGTTGTCGTCGTGGCCGTTATACGTTACCCCCATCACGGTTCCCGATACGGCATTGGTGTATTTGGTGTTGGCGCATTTTCGTCCGGCGAGAAGTTGTGGACTCACATACATCTGGAAAGATGCCGTGATGACGCCGTTGGCAGGGGCGGCGACGTTCTTCCAAATGAGCGTTTTACTGATGACATCAGGATCGTCCACCGTGCTACCCTGCGCCATTTTTATGAACGTGAAGGCGTCCTCAAGGCTCGCGTCAATGGGCAATGTGTCGTACATAGTCATGTTGGTAATGCTTTGGTTGTAGTAAGGGTTGTAGAAAGTGATGGTGTACGTGATGACCCGGTTAGGGTAAGTTTGCCCCGGTTTGGGCGCCTGAGTTTCAACAGTCTTCTCAAAGGGCCCAAAAATCCTGGCCCGATGATCACTTTGAAGGGCCGCGTCGCGGAATGGCATGGCATCAGCATGCGCTGTGAAATCTTCCCATTCATTGACCAGGTAGGCGTCGTTCGGCTCGTAGGCTGTGCTATGGGGAACGCGCGCGACGAGCGTCATCGTCACCGACTTTCCGGGATCCAAAACAAAAGTATTAGGGTAGGTCCACTCAACCTCCGCGCCACTTTGCGCGAAGTTAACGCCGGGGACGCTAGCAGTTTGAGCCAGAAGACCGGCGGCAATCTGCTCCGGCAAAACATCGCGAACGACCAGATGCCCGGCCGGGTGGGTGTCGGAGCGCGACCCGCTGCCGGTATAGGGCGCATTTTTGACCACCAGGGTATACGTGACCAACCGTCCTATGCGACATTCATTCTTGCCGGCCACCTCACCTTGAGCGCTTTTGCTCAACGTCAATACCGGCGCAATGATCTGTGTTGTCGCCAACGGCGCTCTGTACTGTTGCCCTTGTTGTACCGCGACAACGGCGTTTTCCACGGTTGAGGGGCCGATAAGTTCACGTTTCGCTGTGTCGGGGAAGGGAAGATACGATTTGAGCGCCGGTTGCAACGTGATCGGCACCCGCGCCGAAATCATAATGCGGACGGTACCTCCGGCAGCCACAGGATTGAGGTGCAACGTTAGTTCTCCCCGTTTGTGTACTTGATTGATGTTATAGGATGAGCTGGAAACAGCGTTGGCCGGTACGGTTGTGAAATTGATGTAGTTCAAAAGCACCCCGAACTCCCACGTTTTGTTGAGGTCCTGGGCCATCTTGGTTGATTGAGTATCGGTGATGATGATGTTCGATAGGGAGCCGCTGCTGGTGTTGGTAAGAAAGATGGTGTAGACCACTACGTTATCGGCAAAAGCCGAATTCGGGCCAAGTTGGTTGATCTCAAATACATCCTGGGGCGCCTGTATCTCGGATGCTCCCTGTACTCCGCCTGCTGCGGTGGACATGAAGAGCCACACAAGGCACAACGCGGCGCTCATAGCCGCTAATAAAACTGCACTTCGATGCTTATGAATAATTTGCATTTTGTCCTTTCCTCCTAAAATTTATGACCCAACTATCGCATCGTACTCGTTTTATTCTATCATAATTTTCTCTCCTGTGGCCCGTTATACTCATGATTTGTAGGCGAAATGGCGCGCATGGGGTGTTGGCGGGTGATTTCGTCGAAAACGTGAGCGGTCAAGCCGACGGTACGCGCGATAGCAAAGAGGCCGTTGCCCATCTCCGGTGGAAAATCCATCTCACAGAGCACCGCGGCAATGGCGCCATCTACGTTGAGCGGCAACTCTTTGCCCAATACGTCCGGCAACGCTTGTTGGATAGCGCTGGCCATGGCGATATACGGCCCGACAATGCCTTCAGTTGTGGCAATCTCCAGCAGTCTGGTCGTGCGTGGATCAGCGCTGTGGATGCGATGCCCATAGCCGGGGATGCGCTTCTTCTGGGCACGATATTCGATCAACAAAGCGTGGGCAGTGGTCGCGGCATCTTCACCTGCGGCGCGTTGCCTTGTGACCGCATCCAGGAAAACACGCATACAGCTTTCGATCGCGCCGCCATGATGCCGGTTGATCGTCATAATGCCCGCCGCAATGCCCGTCGTCAATGGAGCACCGCCGGAGGCCACCGTGCGCGCCGCCAATACCGACGGCGGCGTCGCGCCGTGATCCACGCTGGCGACCAACAAGGCATCCATGACGCGCCCTTGGGCCGCAGTAGGCAGTTCTCCTTTAAGAACCAGGTAAACAACGTGCGCGAAGGGTGCTCGTCCCATCAATTCGTCTAGCTCATAACCGCGAACGACGATGTGATTAGGCTGAATGGATGTGATGGGCTGCGACCATAGTTCTTCGTCCATAGTCTTAACTGACCTCCCTTGAAAATAGCCCGCTAAAGCGGGGGAATTAAAGGTAGGTTTTTCGCGGGCGGGGGTACCCGCCC
>DAOUFX010000082.1:0-1921 GCA_034429675.1 Anaerolineae bacterium
GTACCGGCTCGAAAAAACACCACCTTTTTACCTCTTAGCCTGCAGGGCCGTGATTTTCATCTACCCGTTCGAAAAAACACGCTTCTTCTATCGCTTCCTAAAAACGAACCTCCAGGATAGGAGCGCCCCCGCGAACAGCAAAACGGCGCCGGTCAGCCAGAGCGGCCACGCCGGCTGCGCCTGCGGCGCTTCCTGCACCGTCACCACCGTGGGCTCAGCACTGACGTAAACGTTCATCTGGTTTTGCTCATCGGCGCTGGGGGTGCTGCCGTCGTAACTATTCAGCAAATCCATATACGGGTAATTCCCGCCGGGCCAGACGGCGGCGGAAGCATTCTGATTGACGCGCGTAGCGTTGCGGAACGTGCCGGCGCGCGCGGCGCTGGGCGCCAGTCCGTCGCCCAGATTGGCGATCGGGCGCATCACGTACTCCGAGGCATACCAGTCCACCGCGTAGGGATCGGTGCTGGCGACCAACACGTCCTGCCGCACCGCCGGGCCGTAATAATTGGCGTCGGTCGCCACCCAAATCGCATCCACGATGTGCAAATCCGGCGCGCGCACCAGAGCAATTTCTCGTCCCAGCAAACCGTAGGTGGACCCACTCTGATACCCCCAGAAGAAGTTGTGCATGGCATCCCAGTCGCCATAGCGCCCGCTATTGTTGTTATCCGTGACAAAGCCGATCAGGTTTTTCCAGGCGGACGTCGTTCCGGCCATACAATGCTTTTTCAATACCGGCATATTGATCCAGGTCAGGCGCTCCGAATCGTAGGCGCTCGTCGCGGGATTCCACACGCCATAACGCATGCTCACGTACTTGCCGTTGGTCGTGCGAAACTTGGGGTACGAAAGCTCGTTCGTGCCGCTGCCGGCGGAGTCTTCCAGCAAGATGTAGGCGTCGGACATATTCCCCCGCGCATACTCCCCGGTGGGGTATCCCGCACCCGACACATTGCCGCCGCTAATCACCGTATTCAACAAGCTCGTCCAGTTATAAAAGGAAATAGTAGCGGTATACCCGCGACTCCAAAATGCATCCACCACATCCTGGTAAGTCTGGTTCTGATCCTCGGCGTTGGCCGGCGTCACGTCCCATCCCCCTATTCCGATGGACTGGACATTTTCGGCGATGACGATCTCGCCGGTGAAGCCCTGAGGGTGACGCAAGATTTTCTGGATCAGGCCTTTCACGGCGTCCACGTTGGTGGAGAGCCGCCCCAAGCCATCTCCCGATCCCTCACCGGCCCACTGGTTGTTGATCTTGATGACCACCACATCGTTGGAGCCGACGATGCCGGCGGGATGCGCCGTGGTCTTGTAGAAATAGTCCCCCTGGGCTTCCATCATATTGACCAGCTCGCTGACGCCGAGATCAGAGAAGGCATACACAGGGTCGTTGCACTCCACCGGCCCGCTCACGACGCCGTCGTCGAGGCTGCACTGTGGAACCGGCACGTTCGACACGGCGAACACATTTGAAACCGCCGAGGGGCTGGTCCACGCCGGCAAGTCAGGGCTGGCCAGAATCGCCGGCGGCGTGCTGCTGCCGGGCAGAATCACGGCGAGCGCCAGCAACATCACAAACCCGGCGACGGTCGCCGGATGCGTGCGCTGCCGGAGGCGCCGGTAGAGCGCCGCCGCGCCGGTCAACGAAGCCAGGTACCCGAAGAATCCCAGGCTGTTGAGCAACGCCGCACGCTGGCAAGGGTAAGCCAGGCGCTTCGGATTTGTTCCACTGCGCGCCAGCAGCCAAAAGAATGAAGCGACGCCGGCAAGCCAATAAAGAACACGCCATTTCTTTGCAGATGATACAGGATGATGATGGTGATGGTCCACAATAGGCCTCCTCTGAAAATAGTTAAAAGTTGGAAAGTTGAAGAACTTTGGAGGTTTTTTTCGCGGGCGGGGGTACCCGCCC
>DAOUFX010000083.1:0-10395 GCA_034429675.1 Anaerolineae bacterium
TAAGTGTTTTTCGAGCCGGGTTACCGGCTCGAAAAAACACCCCCTTATATCCGGCTAACGGCTAAAAGATAAGGGCTAAAGGCTAAACGCTATTTTCAAGGAGGCAGGCATGGGACTCTTTGGCAAACGTAAAGATCAGGCAGCCGACGAACCGCAAACGCCGCAAGCCAGAACGCCGCAAAAACCGGCTCAGGCCGCAGCACAGAAACCCGTTCCGACGCCGAAAGCTGCACCTAAAGTAGAAGAACGTGATCCCACCCTCCCGCCGCTCGAACCGGAAATACCCGGCTCTCCTACCCAACGCGGAAGTATTTCCGAACAGCGCGCTGCGCTTTTACGTATGCAAATCCAGATCGCCGACAATATCCGCAAGAAGTTTCTTGCGCCCAATCTTTCCCTGGATTTGCCGCTGGAACGCACCCCCGAACGTGAGCAGTTGGCTCGCGAGAAACTGACGCAACTCACCGGCAGCGGAGGATTCCGCCTTCCCGCCAACATCGCCCCGGAGCAATTCGCCGAAAACATCATGAACGAAATCTTCGGGTTCGGGCCCATCCAACCGCTCATCAACCGCACCGATCTGACCGAAATTATGGTGAACGGGCCGTACATCATCTTCGTGGAAGTCAAAGGGCGGCTAAGCGAGAGCGGTTACAAGTTCCTGGATGATGACCACGTCGAACGCATCATCAAGCGCATCGTGTTGCCCCTGGGCCGCGTCGCCAGTCACGACCATCCCCTCATTGACGCTCGCCTGCCCGATGGATCCCGCGTCAATGCCGTGATCCGCCCCTGCGCCATTGACGGTCCCAACGTTACCATCCGCAAGTTCTCCAAAGACAAACTGACCACCAGCGATCTATTGCGTTTTGGGTCCATGACCGAGGATATGGTCAAGTTTTTGGAGGCAGCGGTGGTTTCACGGCGCAATATCATCGTCTCCGGCGGTACCGGATCCGGGAAAACGACGCTGATCAACGTTCTCTCAAGCTTCATCCCTGAGCACGAGCGCACAGTCACCATCGAGGATGCGGCAGAACTGCAGCTGCGCCAACGCAACGTCGTGCGCCTGGAGACCAAAAAACCCAACCCCGAAAGCCCAACCGAAGTCACCATCCGCGATTGCGTCATCAATGCCTTGCGTATGCGCCCAGAACGGATCGTCGTGGGTGAATGTCGCGGCGGAGAGGCGCTGGATATGCTTCAGGCTATGAACACCGGTCATGACGGCAGTATGACCACCGTCCACTCGAACAGCCCTCGCGACTGCATCTCCCGCCTGGAAACGTTGGTGCTGATGGCCGGGGCCGATCTCCCCTTGATGACGGTACGACGGCAGATTGCGTCGGCCATCCACATGATCGTGCAGGCCTCCCGGTTGCGCGACGGCAGCCGCAAAGTGACCTCCGTCTGCGAAATCATTGGAATGGAAGGGGAAAATGTCGTGATGCAGGAAATCTACAAGTTCTTCGACGAAGGCGATGGCGCCGATAACAAAATCCAGGGATACCACGGGCCTACCGGCATCCGCCCCGACTGTAGCGAAATCCTGATACGCAATGGGTTCAACCTGCCGCCTTCGATGTTTATGAAAAAGGCCAATCCTTTCCAATAGACGCTACCAATGCTCAACGTCTGGTGCGTCCGCGCCGAATCCGGCGCCTACACTCAGAAATTCATTGAAGGCGGCTACGTCGCCGTTGGCTGGATTGCCGGCACGGATCTGGCCAAAGTCGTCGCCAGAGATGAACTTATTCCATTGTATCGTAAGGCCCACCCCGCCGACGTTAGCCCTCTCGTCATCGGCCAGCAGGTGGGCCAGCTCGCCCGGTTTCTGCTGGACATGAAACCCGGCGATTACGTCGTCACACCGGCAGCCGATACAGAATGGCTACACTACGGCACGTTTGCGGCCAAACCCACTTCCTATTTCTACGCCACCAACGACGATGGCTGCCCTTACCGCCACCGGCGGCGCGTGGCCTGGGCCAAAAATCGCTTGTTGCGCGCCGATTTCTCCATGCCGCTCCAGGGTGCCTTCCACTCGCCCCTCACGGTCTTCCCCATTACGCAACGCGACGAATTCTTCACCAAAATCGGACAGGAGAAGCTTGTAAGCGCACCGCCGACCACCTACGACGCCCAACAAATCGTGCTCGACCAGGTGCTACAACTCGACGATCGAGAATTCGAGGTGCTTATCGCACACTTGTTGACCGCCATCGGCTTCGAGGGATGCGAGAACGCCGGCAAAGCTGGAGAAGGTGGCGTGGATCTCTTAGGGGAACTCAATGTAGCCAATCTTGTGAAGGCCAAAGTTTACGTGCAAGCCAGACGCCACAAACCGGGCACCCGCGTTTCGGCTACCGCCGTCAAGCAATTGCGCGCGGCTATCCCCGTCGGCGGGCAGGGAGCCATCATCACCACCTCCGAGTTCCAGAAACAGGCCCACGATATAGCCACGGAGACAGGATTTCCACGCATCGGATTGATCAACGGATGGCAATTGGTGGATTTGCTGATCGAGCACTGGAATGACATCCCGGAATTCCACGAAAGGCTTGGCCTGCGCCCTGGCCTGGCGCGAGGCTAACCGGGAACCATCGCTATAAATTTCGCTGGCAAAGACGATGGACAAATTCCCGTGTATTACCGACACACACATCCAACCCAAATGCAGTCTGGATGATGTCGCTATCCAAAGGAACCAGTTTCTGTTGCGCAATGGCTTCGGCAATCGGCACGGCGACAATGTGTTCATCGGCCAGCGCCACCATGCACCCAAGCTGACCTTCGGCAATCAAGCGCACCGCCATCGCGCCGAAACGCGTCGCCAGCAAGCGGTCAAAAGCTGACGGAGAGCCACCCCTCTGCAGATGGCCTAACACCGTCACGCGCACCTCGATGTCACTGAACTCGCGCAGTTGCGCTGCAAGCGCCTCCCCCACCCCGCCCAGGCGTTGCACAGCGCCAATCTCACGATAAGCCTGATAAGTAGCCGTTCCTCCTTCAGGCATAGCTCCTTCGGCCACGATCATGATGCTGTATTTGGCGCCGCTCCTGGTGCGTGACTTAACCTTATCCAGGATCACATCAATGTTGAAGGGTATTTCAGGAATAAGAATGACATCCGCATCCCCGGCAATTCCGGCTTTGAGGGCAATCCATCCTGCGTCGCGGCCCATCACCTCCAGAATCAAGGCGCGGTGATGGCTCTCTGCCGTGGTGTGCAACTTGTCCAGGGCCTCCATCGCGGTATTCACCGCCGTGTCAAACCCAAAGGTGATTGAAGTCTTTTGTATGTCATTGTCAATCGTTTTGGGCACGCCCACCGCCGCCAGTCCCTTCTGCATCAGCTCGTGCGTGATCCGCAGCGACCCATCGCCGCCGATCACGACCAGCGCGTCAATGCCGAGAACTTCGATGTGGCGCACGACATCATCGGAAACATCAAAGACCTTGAGAGTATCGCCAACTTTGACCTCATAGTGGAAAGGGTTAGCACGATTCGTGGTTCCCAGAATCGTCCCACCCCGGGATAAGATGCCACGCACGTCCTGCATCGTCAGCGGGCGCACCTTTCCCGGTTGGATCAAACCCTCGAACCCATCCTCGATACCCACAACGTCCCAATCGTATTCATTGATGGCCGTCTTAACCACCGCGCGAATCACTGCATTCAAACCGGGGCAATCTCCACCACCGGTCAACACACCAATGCGACGCACTTTGCGCTCCATTGAAACCTCCTTGCCAACTCGCTGAGTGTTTACAACAAACGCCATTTTACTCCATGGCCTATCGAAAAACAAAAAGACGGGCGAGTGATTTTCACACTCGCCCGTCCTGCCCCATCTAACCAAAACTTGCTCTGAAACTACGAAGAAAGAATCTGCGCCAAAACATCCGGCGACATGTCCAGGCGGATGCCGTCCAACGTCTCAGCGGAGTTACGAAAAACCTGTGCGACGCCGTAAACACGACAACGCGCCAACAACCAGCGGCGGTTTCCCACAATCTCGGAAATACTGTCATTACCTTGAGCCTTCATAAAGTCGGCATATTGCATCAGCCAGATGTCAGCGTCTAGGGACAACAACTCAGGGTGCTGTTCGATAACCGACCGGGCTTCATCCCACGATGTCGCCCGCAAAAATCCCTCTATTGCATTCACAATGGCCATTTGCGAACGGCCCAACACTCTGGCGACCTGCTCTTTGATGATCGGCATCAACTCTGGATGTTCAAAAACTAACGCCAGCAAAGCCTGATATGAATCGGCCTGCTGCACACTCAACCACAATGCCGGGTCAATGCCCGGAGGGGAGGAGGGTCTCCCGGAAATCCGATCGGCAAATGCAGCCTCAATGCCGACGTCCCGGCAATGGCTGAGAAGTTGACGGTGCTCCAACAAAATATCAATCGCACGCTGATCTTTCTGGCGAGCAATCAACACATCCAACAAGGCGGCGGCATCGTCGGTCAACAACTCACTGTGCTGCTCTACGACCCGCTTGGCCTCAACCCAGGATTCGGAACGGGTGAAAGCATCAATGGCCTTCAGAAGCAAGTGTGTCTGCTTTCGTTGAGACTCTTCATCGTTAACGTTTTTTGCCGAATCGTGCAGGCTCATGACTAACCCCCTTTAACATAGCGGATGGTACGTTTATCCAATTCTAACCCGGAGGTTCCCAGACTTCGTTACAAACTGATTACAAAGATGGTATAATGCCCACATTGATTTGCCCACGCGGCGCTCGCCGGTAGGTCAGAGCGTACCGCACATAGGGGCACTTTTAACCTATCGCGCAAGCGCGATAGGTTTTGCGTACCCGACGGTCGGCGCCAGTCAAACGGACCATCCACCCGGATGGCCCAAGAGACATTGACCGGTGGGCCTTGTGAACGTCAGGATACCGGACGGCGGAAAGGTGCACGAATCATGATCATCGCCGCCGCCCTCAACGGCGCTCCCGCCCATCGCTCATTCCGGCCCGACCGCTCGGGTTGGCGCGAAAAACAATGAGAATACAGAGTATATACCATTTTTTGCCACTCTCTGTGAACTCTCTATGAGCTCTGCGGCAATGGAGGAGGAAGTCATGCAAACATGGTTCGGACTTTCGGAAATCGTCGAGGTTTGGGAGTACGAGCGTGGGTTGCTCTACGAAAAGGGGCGTTTCGTCAAACTTCTTGAGCCGGGGCGCTACCAGTTATGGCGGTGGCAATACCGCGCCATCGAGAAAGTCAGCCAACGCCAATCCAGCCAAACGATCGGCGGGCAGGAAGTGCTAACGACCGACAAAGTCCCGGTGCGGGTCACTCTCATCGCCCAGTATTCGGTCAGCGACCCGGTTCTGGCGCTTCACACCGTCGAGGACTACACCGAGCAGCTCTATCAAGATTTGCAACTGACCTTACGCACGGCCATCAGTACGCGCAGTGTAGATGAATTGCTCGCGGATCGGGATGCGCTGAGCACAAACCTCTGCGATACCGTCGCCGCGCAGGCAGCGACATACGGCATTACACTCCACCGCGTCGGCGTCAAGGACATCGTTTTGCCCGGCAGCGTCCAGCGCGTCTTTCTCCAGGAGGTTGAGGCCGACCGTGCCGGTCGCGCCGCCCTGGTCGCCGCCCGCCACGAGACCGCTGCCGCCCGCACCAAAGCCAATACCGCCAAGATCATGCACGAAAATCCCCTGATCTTGCGCCTGCAAGAGCTGGAAACGTTGATCCAAATGGCGGACAAGGAAGGGAATGTGCTCATCATCCCCGGCCTGGAAAATCTGTTGGCGCGCCGCCAGGATTAACCGATGCCGGCTTTCGACGCCCTGACCGGCCTGGTGCGCCGGTTGTTCACACCATCCGGCAAAAGCGCCCTCAGCGCCGATGTGGAGCGCCTGGGAGCGCTATTGGAAGTCGCTCCGGCTGCCCTGATAGGTTTCCGCGGCCCCAAACAACCACCCTACACCTATTGGCCGATGCAACGGAGCAAACGGGATGGTTCCATGCGCCAGATTTATGCGCCCTCGGCGCAGCTCAAAACGCTACAGCGCGCGTTGCTACATAACTACTTGGAGGGTTTGCCGCCGCACATCGCCGCCACCGGCTTTCTGCACGGCTTTTCCATCGCGGTCAACGCCCGGTTACACCAGGGGTACGCAGTCACCGTGACCGCCGACATTGCAGACTTCTTCGACAACACAGCAGCTCGCCGCGTCCGGGAATTCTTTCAGGCGCAAGGATGGGACGCCGCCGCCGCCGGCATTCTGACCGGGTTGTGCACCTTTCGCGGCGCCCTGCCCCAAGGCGCCCCCACCAGTCCCGTGTTGAGCAATCTGGTCAACACCCCCCTCGACGAAAGCCTGTCCGCCCTGGCGCAACGCTCGAATGCGCAATACACCCGCTACGGCGACGACCTGACATTCTCGTGGATGAGCGAGCGCGCCGTCCCCAAGCAGATGCAAAAAGAAGTACAACGACGGCTACTAGAATTCGGATATTCTCTCAATCCAACCAAAGGTTGGCGCCTGTGGCGTGTCAGGCGCGGCGAAGAACCCATCATCACCGGGGTGCGCCTGGGACGCGACAAAAAGCTGCACCCCACGCCGGAAGTCGAGGAAACCATCCGCCAACTCAAAAGGCGCCGGCAGGACGAAGATGTACAAGCGCAGTTGCAGGGCTACGAAGGGTTCCTGCGTATGTTGGAGTAAAAAATTACAAGCGAGGTTGACCATGGAATTACGACAAATCTGGAAAATCTTCTGGCGTTGGTGGTGGTTGGCGGCGCTTCCGGTGGTCATTGTCGCCGGCTATGTTGCGCTCAAGTACCAGCGCCCTCCCACGCAATATCAGATGATCATACGGTATATGGCCGGCGGCAACCCCGCCCCCGAACTCTCGGCAGACTATGACCGCTATCACGCCTGGCTCTCCTCCGAATACATGGCGCGCGGATTGGCCAATGTAGCCGAAACGTGGGATTTCGCCGAGGCCGTGGCCGGACGGCTCGAAGGAAGCGGCATCGTGAGCAACACCATCAAAGGTGCCATCATCACCGATCACGCCGAATCCGTCCTGGTCGTCTACCTGACATTGGACGACAACAAACAAATCCGGACAGTCGCGGACGCCATCAGCGCGGAAATCATCGAAAACGGCGCAACGTACTTCCCTCAGATGTCCGGCGTCGGCGCCATAGCCCGACGTGTAGACGACCATCCTACCGTTCAGCCGCTTGCCCCCACGCTCAAGTCACAACTGATGGGACCGGCGCTGCGCCTGATTCTGGCCGCCGGCGTGGGGCTTGGCCTGATCTTCCTCGTGCACTTCCTCGACCCGATGGTGCGCGAACGCGACGAGGTGGAGAAAATCGTGCCGGTTCTGGGCAGTGTGCCCAAACGGCGCAGAACGGTGAATAACACAAAATGAAATCGCGGGGTCGAAATGACCCCGCGATTTCTATCAAATGCTGTTTTTGTGGCCGGTTATGGCTCCCACACACGCTTTCCGTCCAAAATGTCTACCACCTGCTTGCGAAACTCGTCAAATTTCAACGGTTTGCCCAAAAAACCATCCAGATTAAGCGCTTTGGCGCGTTCCAGATAAGACGCCAACACATTGGCCGTCACGGCCACAAAACGAGCGTTCTGCATATTCGGCAAAGTTCGCAAATAGAGCAAGATGGCAAACCCATCTTCATCGGGCAACTGAATATCCAAAAGCACCAGATCCACAGGCGGCAAGTCAGGGGCAAGCTGTCGAGTATCGAACCCGGACAAACACACTGTCACATGCCCAACGCCCGACATCAGGAGCATTTTTTGCAATAAAGTGGCGTTGAGACGATCGTCCTCAACGACCATTGCGACAACATCAGAAAGCTCAACCATTTCATCCTTCCTTGAATTTCCCATTCCTGCCAACGCATTGCGTTTATTATAGTATGCCTCAAAGCGGATGCAAATTAAAAACCGGTTTCAGTTTGTCGGCTTAATGTCACCTGAAGACATAGAAGCCGCAGCCTGACGTTTGCAGACGCGGGACAGCGTGCTATAATCGCCCCATCTAATCCCTCGTTACTATTTTCCTGGGGAGAAAACTATGAAATGTCCATTCTGCACGTCCAACAACACCAAAGTCATTGATACCCGCCAAGACGGTCAGGGCAATGTACGCAGACGCCGGGAATGTGAGAACTGTACGCAACGGTTCAGCACATTGGAACGCGCAGTGCTGACCACCCCACTGGTCATTAAAAAGGATGGACGGCGAGAAGAATTCGACCCACACAAACTGATGTCGGGCTTGCGCATTGCCTGCGCGCGCCGGCCGGTTTCGGCGGAGGCGCTGGAGCATATCATTGACCGGGTTGAGTATGCCATCCGCCAGACAGGACGAGCGGAAGTGCCCAGCCGGGTCATTGGCGATATTGTCATTGAAGGATTGCGCGAAATAGACGAGGTCGCCTACATTCGCTACGCTATCGTCTACCTGGGGCTGAGAGACCTGGAGTCCATCCGGGGCGAGATTGATCGCCTGCGGGCATTGCGCCGTTAAGTCGGTCTATGAAAAGCAGGGCAGGATAAATCTCCTACCCTGCTTTTTTAGTGGGTCGCGTCAGGCTACTTTCAAAATGCGGAAAGTGATCTCACCGGCGGGAGCGCTGACCCTCACGTTGTCACCCACCTTATGCCCCATCAAAGCGCTGCCCAATGGCGATTCGTGGGATATCTTCCCGGCAGCGGGGTTAGCCTCGGTAGGGCCAACCACGTGGTAGATTTCAGTGTCGTCAAAGCCATCTTCTCTCACCGTCACGTGGCAGCCCAAACGAATACGCCCATCACGGGCAGTGTTTTCCTCAATCAGAACGGCGTTGTGCACTGCCGCATTAAGCTCAAGAATGCGACCCTCCAAAAACCCTTGCTCTTCCTTTGCAGTAATGTAATCCGCATTCTCTGAAAGATCACCCTGCTTGATGGCCTCGTGCAGACGCGCCGCCAGAGCAGGACGGCGAACGTTGAGCAATTCGTCAAGCTCAGCCTTCAGTTTCGCAAAACCTTCAGGTGTAACATACACAGGTTTAGTATCCATCTTCTACCTCCAGACAAAGTTGATTCTATCATAAACAAGTGGTGTTGTGATAGAGAAAATAAAAACGGCCCTGTCTGCGTCCAGGGCCGTTTTAGAAAACACATTCAGCCCGAACTATCATACCTCGGTAACGACAAAAGGCTCCCTGGACAAGGATGTGAGTGTCTCTGCTCCATGAGAAGTCACCACGATGTCATCTTCGATACGCACCCCACCGACGCCGGCAAGATAGACCCCCGGTTCCACGGTAAACGTCATCCCAGGGGAAAGTAACAGCGTATTCCCACTTACAATCGAAGGCGCTTCGTGCGCTTCTAATCCCAGTCCGTGGCCGGTTCGATGCATAAACTGCACGCCATACCCCCCATCGTCAATGACCACGCGCGCAGCATTATCCACGGACTGCGCTTGCACGCCAGGCGCAACCGCCGCTCGCCCCGCCTTATTGGCGCGCAACACCAGATCATGCACCTTCAACAATTCGCCGCGCGGCTCGCCGAAGACAACCATACGGGTGAGATCGGAATGATACCCGGAGACCACGGCGCCCCAGTCTACCACGACCCAATCACCCGAGCGAAAATGCCGCGCGCCCGGCACAGCATGGGGCAGAGCTCCGTTAGGGCCGCCGCACACAATGGGATCAAAGGCCAGCCGTTCTGCTCCGAAAGCAAACAAAGCCGCCGTCAATTTTCCGGCCGCCTCCTGTTCCGACATTCCCACATGGATAAAGGTCAGCCAATCTTGAAAAGCCTCCTCGGCAATCTCGGCTGCCCGGCGCATGGCATCCAGCTCCGACTCATCCTTCACCATCCTCAGCTCGGCAAATAGATCGTCGGCAGGCGACAAGATGACGTCTGGCGCATAACGTTGCAAAATGCGCGCCTCAAGCACCCGCATCCGCAACGCCTCAACGCCGATGCGCGCCTCGGCCAGTTCCAGATGCGCACATGCCTCGTGGAAAGCCAAGGCATAGCCTTCTTCATCGGTATAGGTAAACGCCTGAATGCCGGCTTGCTCGGCTTTACCCGCTTCTAGCTCCGGCAATACCACCGCCGGTTCGGCATCCACCGGGATCAACAATAGCACCGGGCGTTCACTGATAAAGAAAGACAATCCCGTCAAGTGGAAGAGATTCGGGCCGGGCATCAAAGCCAATGCATCCAATCCCTGTTCCAGGGCCAGCGAGGTCACTTTATCGAGGTGTGCTATGCTCATTCCGGGCTCCTCTGAAAATAGTTAAAAGTTGGAAAGTTGAAGAACTTTGGAGGTTTTTTTCGCGGGCGGGGGTACCCGCCC
>DAOUFX010000084.1:0-5547 GCA_034429675.1 Anaerolineae bacterium
ACCCCCGCCCGCGAAAACCCTCCTTTCTTTTATTGAAGAAGGTGTTTGTCGAGTGGAGTACCGCTCGAAATCACTTACTTTTCATTTCAGCCGCGTTTACGAATAACCTGCGCCAGCAGGATGATCAATGCACAGACGGAAGCCAGTCCAAGTCCAATTGACATCAGCGTATGGATGGCGTCTTCTGTCGCGTTCGGAATCTCCATCCAATGCGCTCCCTCCGGGGTTTCTTCAACGATAGAAATTGGGCGGAGCGCAGCGGCGCGTAAGACAGACTCTCCGGGCGTTCCCCCCTCTTTTGTCGTGACCAGAACTGCTGGCAACAAACGTCGCGCGCCGACCACGATCGGCGCGCCGGCGACAACCTGGATGCGTTGTGTGGATAGTGCCATCGTCATCTCCTTCTCTAAAAACTGTGCGGGCCAGGGACATGTCCCTGGCTGATCGGGTGATGCCCAATTGTCATCTCCTGATTTCTCGTCGCCCATTTATTATAGGCGAAACGCATTGAATGCAAAGAGAAAAGAGCGCGCGAGCGCGCGCCCTTGCCACCAACCTAACCTTGGAGTATTATTGGGAAGTGTCAGGATGGCTCAAGATAGATTCCCGTAGTGTGGCTCGCCAAAAAGGACAACATCATTGACTCGTACACAAAAGAGGATTCTTATAGTTCTGGTCGTGGCAAATTTTCTGATCATTGGGGGAATGGCGGCAGTGATTGTTACGACGACCTTGAAAATGCAACGCCCGGCAGTGACATTGCCTACCGCTACTTCTGCGCCGACCCGTGACCTGCCGCCCACTTGGACCCCAGAACCCACGGCGACAAAAATCCCCGACATTCTGCCGCGTCTAACCCGAACTCCTACCCCTACGATCACACCCTTTCCAACCCGGACTCCTTCGCCTACCCCGACCGCAACTCCCCAGCCCACGCCGCAACCGGTGCAACTCATTAACGACGATTTCGACATGCTTTTGCCCAATCGTATTCCCGGTTGGAAATGGGATGCGTATGTGAACTTCAAGCCCGGCAACCCTAATTTTAACAGCGAAACCTCGTTTGCCGAACCCCTCTTTGAAGCAGCCGATGATCCGGCGCGTCAGATCCGCGGCAGTACCTTGAAAATCGAAACCATGCGCTATGTGAGATTCCGCGCCTGGGTCCATCAAACCGTAACGGTGACCGCCGGATCGGAAGTGTATTTTCAGATCAAGGCCAATGCATTTTCTTCTTTGGACAAGTTGACGGTCAAAGCAGGCATTGATATAACCGGAGCCAATCATTGCTTTAATGCCAAATGGGGTGAAGCAAAAAACATCAATCAGGATAACGGCACTGTTGTTATTCGTTCTCCGCGACTTGAGGTGCCTGAATTCACCGGCGTTATCAACGTGACCGTGACGCCGACGCCGACTCCGGCGGTTGAACACGGCGAGGGGACGCCAACCCCTCAGTCGGAACCTGAACCTACCATTAAATATGGGCGGGTCACGGTTTGCTTCTTTGCCGAACCGACGTACCCTCACATCAATAATGCTGCTTTCTTTGATGTGGCCGAGCTGATTGTTCAATAGCCGCCGGACTTTAACGACAGATGACAATCTAACTTTTGACTTTAGCGCGGTATGGAAACCGCGATTATAGACTATTCTCAAGGGGGCATTATGTCAACCATACTCGATGCCTATGATGTGGTGGTCGTCGGAGGTGGACTCGCCGGCGCTCTGGTGGCCCGGCGTTTGGCCGACGCGGAACGCCGTGTCGTCGTTCTGGAATCGCGACAAGCGCCGGGAGGAATGGCCGCGTACATATCTGGGATTGCGTTGATTGGAACCCCGGAACCATACAGCGTGCTGTTTGAACGTTTGGGCGAAGAGGCGGCGCGGCGAATCTGGGAGTTGACACAGGAAAATGTGGATTTGCTCAAACGAATGCTCCTGATGTTCGGGCAGAAATGTGAGATCACCGGCAGCGCGCGCTTTACGGATCAGGTCGCCGCGGCCGAACAATGGCAAAAATCTCTCGATTTGCTGGAAAGCGACGGGTACGATGTTTCGCTGGAAGATGCCTCGGAGTGGGGCTACATCGCTGCCCTCCACACACAGTCCGATGTGACTTTCGATCCGCTGGCATTGGTGCAGACTTTGTTGGATCACCCCAATATCACCCTGGAAACAGAAGCCGAAGTGCAGGCAATCAAACCTGCCGCCGCTGTCACGGCTGACGGCGATCCGTTATTGACAATTTGGGCGCACAAACACTATCTATGGGCGCGCAATGGGGTGATCGCCGGCGGCGCATTCGCGGCACAGTTTGTTCCAGAAATGCGCGATCTGCTTCATCCGTTGTATATGTACACGGTGGATCTGCGGAAGCCTCTCTCTCTGCCGCTGCCGTTAGTTCTGGAGAACGGCCAGGTGGTGATAACCGAGCAGGGCGACAACTGGCGTATGGTTGCGACTGCTGAGACCGAGGCAAACGCTTTATCGTTGGTCGGCAAAGTTGCACAGACCCTTTGCCCAAACGCGGCCATTGTGGCGCGGCGCTCCGGCTGGGTGGCGCAAAGTCAAGACGGGCTTCCGCTTGTGGGCACGCTTGCTCGATGCCCCGGCGCTTATATACTGAATGGTCTGGGACCTTGGGGATTGAGTTGGGCATTTATCGCGGCAGAGTGCCTGGTCAGGCAAATCCTTGAGGGAGGGCCCCTTCCTGATGCGTTATCGCTTGCGCGATTTGTTCAGGAGTAGCAGTGCAATTCTGCCGCAGAACCCGATTTGAATTTATCTGGGACTAAAGTACCATATCTGAAATACCTATGATATACTAGCAAGCGTAAGAAAAGGATACTTTAGATGTTGGGCCAGCCAAAAAACGAAACAGGATTGATACGAGTAGTGGTTGTGGACGACCATCCGTTCTTCCGCAAAGGAATCCGCGATGTCTTGGACAAAGAACCGGACATTGAAGTGATTGCCGAAAGCGGCCATGGACAGGAAGCTCTGGACTTATTGCCTCAGTTAATGCCGGACGTGGTCCTGATGGATGTGAACTTGCCGGGGTTGAATGGTTTACAGGTGACCCATCAGCTCAAAACACGTTGCCCGAACATCAATGTTATTATTTTGACGGCTTACGATGACGAGGAACAAATCTATCATGCGATTCGGATTGGCGCCTCGGCATATTTTGCCAAAGACGTCGCGCCGGGTCAGCTTTTGGATACCGTCCGCACGGTTGCCGAGGGGTATTACGTCATCGCCAACAAACGCCTGACGCAGGATCAGGCCGAGCAGTGGTTGTTGGCGCTCTATCGGCGCTACGGCATCAAGCCTGAAGATACCACCTTTTCTCCTCTGACCACTCGCGAGATGGAAATTCTGGAACTGATCATCGAAGGGCTGAGCAACAAAGAAATTGCATTGCGCCTGGATATCAGCCAACAGACCGTCAAGAATCACGTCACTTCGATTCTGGCAAAGTTAAATCTGGCCGACCGGACGCAGGCAGCCATCTATGCGTTGCGTCACGGGTGGGTGCGCTTGCCGGCGTCGCCATCACACGAAGGATAGCCTGATTCAACAAGCCATACTCCTGGAGGGAAAATGTCCGAAAACACTTGGGAACAGTTTATTGAGTTTTGCCGCAGCGGGCAGGATCAGGTCAGAACCGAGCTGAAGGAGGTGGATATGCTGATCCAGCAGACCTCCGCAGAAGTGGATCGCTTTATGCAGACGAACTCGCGGGCTGTGGCGCGCGCGCGCCAGGTTGAAGGCTCGTTTGAAACCGTGCCGCGCGACGAAATTAAGAGCACTTATAACCAATTGGTCGAGAATCAGCAGCGCTTATTTACGATGCGTGGGCAGCTGGAGAAACTGCAAAGCGACCAACGCCACCTCGCGCGTATGGCCGAACTCTACCAGAAGGTATTGGAATACACGGCCCCGGAAGACATCGGCGGAACGGAATCCTCGCCGCTTGAGCGTCCCTCCACCCCTCAGGCGATGATCATCAGCACCATCGAAGCAGCGGAACAGGAGCGCTTGCGGCTTTCGCGGGAAATGCACGACGGCCCGGCGCAATCGCTCACCAATTTGGTGCTTCAGGCCGAAATTTGTGAGCGCCTTTTTGACCGCGACCCCGAACGCGCGCGAACCGAGCTGGCGGAACTGAAGAAAAACGTCGTCAGCACCTTCCAGAAAGTCAAAACCTTTATTTTCGATTTGCGCCCCATGATGCTGGACGATCTGGGATTGGCGCCGACGATCAAACGTTACATCGAAGGCATCACCGAGAGCGGTTTTGCCGGGTTGACGCTGCAGGTCACCGGCAAGGAACGGCGCATTGCCAATCACAAAGAGGTCACGATTTTCCGTGTGCTTCAGGAGCTATTGCACATCGGAAAATCGCAGGGACAGGCTACCACGATCAATGTAGTGGTGGACATCACTGAAGAGAACGTCACCGTTAAAGTTGAGGACAACGGCAATGGCTTTGAACTGGACGATGGGCTGACCACTGCTGACGCGACCCGCTTAAAGCTGCCGACGCTGCGCGAACGCATTGAGATGTTGGAAGGCCGCATCACTTTCCGTAGTTCTCCCGGACAGGGCATGCGCGTTACGTTCTCCTTGCCGGCAGACGAAACAGAATAAACCGTCGCCGGTCGAAACTGAGTCGCCATAGTCTGAGACATCAAGTATACTTTAGCAGAAAACCGGGAGGAGAGAGCAACTTATGGAAAATCGTAGACAATACCTGCTCATTGTCATTGACGGGCCCAATACCGGAGAAACTTACGTCCTGCAACACGCGCTCTGCACGATCGGGCGTACCCCAGAGAACGCAATTGTCATTGACAGCCCGCGCATTTCGCGTCACCACGTACAGCTTAAGCCCGTGTCCGGCAGTCTGGCTATCGAAGATCTCAACAGCACCAACGGCACCTGGGTTAACGGCAAACGCCTGGCGACGGCGCAGATTCTCGTCCACGGCGACGAAATTGAACTTGCGGATCATGTCGTCCTGCGCTTTGAGGTTGAGGAAATGGCGCAAACCGAGCGCCTGGCGCCTTCCTCGCCTTTTGTAGCGACGCAGGCCATGGCGCCGGCCTATAACACGCAATCGCCGCCCACTACCCTGCCGGCAAGACCGGGCGCGCCGGCCTTCATCGGCGCTCCGCCTGCCACGGCCTCAGACTCCACCCCGAGTTGGCTCGTTGATAACGAGAAAACTTCCACCGCTTCTGAACGCCCGCGTTGGATGTATGCCGTCATCGCGCTGCTGGTCGTTCTGATCCTGGGTTGTCTCGGCGCGGCCATCTATATGTGGTTTGCGCCGGCTGAATTCTGGGTCAAGCTTTTTGAGATATTCAATCTCCCGTTACCCTGACCCCTACAACGCCCCAATTCAGCCGAGTTGGGGCGTTTTCATAATCAGAGTGGCCAGCGCGTTTTTCGTGCGGGTACCCCCGCACGAAAAAACATATCCTTTCACATGCCGGAGACATAAAGAGGGGGGTTTTTCGCGGGCGGGGAACCCCGCCC
>DAOUFX010000085.1:0-1914 GCA_034429675.1 Anaerolineae bacterium
CCGCCGCGGTCAACACGCTCCCCCTCAACCCGGGCTTCGGGTGCCTGATTTCGGGGGGGGCCGATTGCGGGGGGGGGGGCTACTTTATCAATAACCACCTGAGCACGTTGGATCAGGACGGCGAGTGGTACTACGATGCCGCTACCCGCAAAGTCTATCTCTACTCGGCCGCCGGCGCTCCGGGCAACATCGAAGGATCGGTGATCCTGGAGGACGCAACCACGCTTCGCCACGGCGGCCTGATGCTCAGCGATGGCTCGGCGACGGCTTACGTGATTGTGGACAATTTCATCATCAAGAATTGGTTCAATCACGGCATTGGCACGCCGGGCGGTATGAGCGGCGATATTTACCACGACATCACCGTGCGCAATACGCTGATCAAGAGCGTGGACTCCGCCGGGGTCAACCTTAGCAGTTGGCTCGAACGGCCCTCGAACGGGCGCAAGAACTTGCGCGGCGGGTACAACATGACCTTCAGCAACAATGTCGTTGACGGGGCCAACGCTTTCGGCATCACGGGGTACTTCGCCGATTCCCTTTTCGAGAACAACACCATCAAAAACATCGCTCTCATCAAAAACCTGGGCAAGTCCGGGATGAGCTGCGGCATCACCGTCGGCCAATGCACCGAAAACGGCGACGGTCTGCGCATCCGCCTGCACGAGATCACGGATTCGGGCTACGGTAACACCCTGCGCTACAACCGCTTCGAGCAAATCGGTTACAACGGCGTGGACGTCTTCGGGCCGGCTACGACTTTGGAGAACAATTTCATCACGCAGAGTTGCTACTCGAAGGCGGACTGCGGCGCTGTCCGCGTGTTCGGCGATGAGAGCCTCGCGGCGACCACCGTCTTCAACGTGCGCCTGCTGAACAATGTCATCGTAGACATCCCCGGCAACGTCGAGGGCTGCCACGCCTCGCGTGCTGCGTTTGGGATGGGGCTGTACATTGACCACTATTCCCGCGACGTGGAAACACGCGGCAATACCATCGTCAGCACCACCATCACCGGCATCCTTTACCAGCACTCCAGCGGCCAGATCGTGGACAACACCGTCTTCAACGCCGCTTCCGGGACGGAGTACAGCGCGCACATCAGCCTCGGCGGCGACGACACGCGGGTGACGGCCAGCGGCAACGTGCTGTACGCGCTCAACAACGAGGCGTGGACCCTCTACTCGCGCAATCTCAGCAATTTTGTCTCTTCTGACAATAACTTTCTTTTTCATCCCTACGTGACCGACCAGATCGCCTTTGGCCCGTCGTGGACGCGCTATACCTTCGCCGAATGGCAGGCGTACAGTGGCCGGGAAGCGCATTCGACGACTAACTGGTTCACTCAAGCCGAGGGCGAGCCGTCGCGCGGACGCATCTTCTACAACGCGACAAAGAACCCGGCCGATTTCAGCCTGGGAAACCGCAAATACCTGACCCTGGATCAGCAAGAGCGCATCGGCGCCATCACGCTGGCGCCGTTCACCTCGCTGGTTCTGGTGGACGACGGCCCCGTCGGCCTGCAATTGTGGAGCATCACGCCGGGGATGTGGCCGGTGGACGCCCCGGACGCTTTCACACTCACCGTGCGCGGCGTCGGTTTCACGGCCAACAGCGTCGTGCGCTGGAACGGCGCCGCCCGCCCCACCACATTCGTCAGCGCGTCGCAGTTGACCGCCGCGATCTCCGCCGCCGACGTCAGCGGCACCGGCGCGATGCCTATCCTCGTGCCCGTCACCGTCTACGACCCCGCCGGCAGTCCCACCGAGACGCCGCCGTTGAACTTCTATCTCGTCGCGAGCATGAAGCCCACCTATCTGCCGTTGGTGATGCGGGATTAGGGTTTGTAATAGTTACAGCTTTTTTGTTATAATCACGGGATGCCGGTATCATCTCAATAAAAAGGGGAAAAGT